>CAZCVG010000007.1:0-41612 GCA_964501735.1 uncultured Gemmatimonadaceae bacterium
TATCCCGGAGCGGCTCGCAGGTCGGCGTGAAGGTTCCCCCGTCGGCCAACCGGCTGCCGCCCGGGCCGTACATGCTCTTCCTGGTGAGCACCCAGGGCGTGCCGTCAGTGGCCAGGATGGTGCGGGTGTACTAGCGGGGCGCGGGGCTGCCGGGCGGGAGCTGCGCCGCCAGGCTGAGTCCGCGCCGCCGGCGTACACCAGCATTGCCGGATCCGGAAGCGGAGACGCGTACTGAGCGCGTGGCACCCGCGCCGGCACGCTCTGGCGGTCCCGGCCCTGGACCAGTAAGCTCCCCTGATCCTACCCGCTCCCCGATGATCCGAATCAATCACATCACCGGCAGCCTGGCCGGCACCACGATCGAGTACGAGAAGCGCTCGCTGCGGGTCGGGACCAGCGGGGACTGCGACGTGCGCTTCGATCCCGACCAGGATCCCGACGTCGGGCGCTACCACGCGGCCATCGTGCGGAAGGAAAACGCGTACCACGTGCTGGACCTGGGCCAGGCGGGGGGCGTGTGGGTGAACGGGGAGAAATCCCAGAGCGCCGCGATCCGCAGCGGGGACCGCATCCGCTTCGGCGGGGAGCGCGCCCCTGAGGTGGAGGTCGCGGTCACCTTCGACCCGAACTACGACGCTGCGGCCGACGCCCAGCGCATGGTCGAGACCTTCAAGGGCCGCACCCGGTCCACCTCCGCCATCCGGCTGGTGACCGCCGCCGCCGAGAAGGTGGCCGAGGAGCGGGCCCGCGCCGGGGGCACCAAGTCCCGCCGGACCATGGAGGTCATGGCCGACACGATCCACGAGGTCGGCGACCTCATGAAACAGCAGACCCGGCGGCGCTGGGTCCGGATCGTGGGGGTGGTGGGGGGCATTTCGGCCCTCATCATCGCGCTGATGAGCGGGATCATCTACACCCAGCAGCGCAAGATCAACCAGCTGCTGGACGCCAAGGGCCGCTTCGACCAGCAGATCGCCGTCATCCAGAAGCGCATGGAGGCGGAACGCGACTCCATCAAGCTGGCGGCGCTGGAGCACGAGCTGCAGGAGGCCACCGCCAACGCCGAACGGGTGCTGGCGGACCTGGCCCGCACCAGCCGGGAGAAGGCCAAGGAGGTGGCCGAGAGCGGCGATGACCTGGACAAGGAAATCCGGGCCATCCTCCGCCAGTTCGACGCCCAGACCTACACCGTCCCGCCGATCTTCAAGGAACGCCTGGCGTTCCACATCCAGGAACTGCAGAAGGCCGGGCCCACGGCGCGCATCATCTACCGCCGCAAGGTCAAGTACTGGCCCCAGATCACGGCGGAGTTCAAGGCCCTCGAGCTGCCCGAGGTGATGGCCTACGTGGCGTGGACCGAGTCGGCGTTCGATCCCCTGGCCAAGAGCAGTGCCGGGGCCCGGGGCATGTGGCAGATGACCGCCACGACGGCGCGCAGCCTCGGGCTCAAGGTGGAGGGCGGGGTGGACGAGCGGACCGACGTGCCCCGCCAGACCCGGGCCGCGGCCAAGTACCTCGCCGGGCTCCTGGCCGAGTTCGGCGAGGACGCCTTCATGCTGGCCATGGCCAGCTACAACAAGGGGGAGAACGGGGTCCGCCGGGTGCTCCGCAAGGTGTCCCAGACGCCCGGCGGCTTCAAGCGCAGCAAGCGGGACTTCTGGCACCTGTACCGGCTGAAGCTGCTGCCGGCGGAGACCCGGGAATACGTGCCCAAGATCCTGGCGGCGGCGATCGTCTGCAGCAAGCCGGAGAAGTACGGCCTGGTGGAGGGACCGCCGGTGGCGGCGGCCTCCGACACGGCCAGGACCAGCCGCAAGCGCTCCTGAAGGCCCCCGTCCCGGAGCCGCCGGTCCCCTGCGGGGCCGGCGGCGTTGCATTCTCCTCTCAGCTCCATGTCAGAACTGTCATCGGGGCGTGTGAGGGGGGTCACTGTTGTCAAAGATGCAGCCGTTTAGCATTCGTGCACCTTGCGCGCGGCCCCAACCCTTCCCGCGCGCCGCAGGGGTGCCGGGGTGGTGGCCCTGCGCGTGGGGGTTCCGTTTGGAGGTGCAGGATGCGCCGTCTACTGATGACCGTTCCGCTGGTGCTGGCCCTGGGATGCAATCCCAACAAGGAAGAGCTCAACCAGGCGCTCGCCGATGCCCAGGCGCTCGCGGCGGAGAAGGACAGCCTGATCACGGAGGTGCTGGAGACCTCCAAGTTCGTCAATTCCGTCAACGAGGAGCTGGCCCGGGCCCGGTCGGCCCTGGTGGCGGCCTCGGCCACCGGTGACGCCGGCACGCCGGCCGAGCGGGACCGGGCGGCCCGGGCTGCGGCGCTCGAGCGGGTCCAGGCCCTGGTGGCCCGGCTGAACGAGACCGAGACCCGCCTGGAGCAGAGCACCCAGCGGGCCCGCTCGCTGTCGAGCCGCAACACCACGCTGCTCCGCCAGATCGAGGAGTACAAGACCAGCATTGATAGCCTGCAGGCCACCGCCCTGCGCACCGAGGAGGAACTGCGCGGCGTGGTCCAGGCCCAGCAGGTGCAGATCGCCGACCTCACGGGCAAGCTGGACACGGCCCACATGCAGAACGAGGAGCTGGCCGTCTCCCGGGCCGCCTACATGGACAGCACCACCCGGCTCACCGACTACAAGAACACGGTGTTCTACGTGATCGGAACCGAGCGGGAGCTGATGGACAAGGGCGTGATCGTGAAGGAGGGCAGCAAGTTCCTGTTCTTCGGCGGGAAGCAGCTGCACCCGGCCCGCGAGCTGGACCCGGCGGACTTCACTCCGATCGACAAGACCGCGGCGACCACCATCGACCTGCCGGATGGCCGGGAGTACCGGGTGGTGTCGCGCCAGAACCTCATGGCGGCGGACTCGAGCCTGGTGCGGCAGGACGGCCGGACGGTCAACGGGGAGATCCGGATCCTCGATCCCGAGGAGTTCTGGTCCACCTCCAAGTACCTGATCCTGGTGGCCAAGTAGGACCTTCGCGAGACTTCACGGGCAGACAACACCAACGCCCCCCCGGCTGCGCCGGGGGGGCGTTTGGCTGGGGGGCACCCGCCGGGTGGCGGCCCCTAACCCCCGTAGAGGGCGCGGTAGAGGGTCAGGTTCCGCTGGACGATCCGGACGTAGTCCCGGGTTTCGGTAAACGAGATCCGCTCGATGAACAGCTCGGGGTCATCGGCGGCGGCGCCGGTGGCCCAGCCCCCGACCCGGCTGGCGCCGGCATTGTACGCGGCCAGGGCCCGGGTCAGGTCGTCGCCGAAGCGGCGCAGCGAGGCCGCCAGGTAGTGGGTGCCGAACCGGATGTTGGTGGCCGGGTCGAGCAGGAGGGTGGAGGTCCAGGGCCGCACGCCGAGTGACCGGGCGATCTGCTCCCCGGTGGCGGGCATCACCTGCATCAGGCCCAGCGCGCCCACCCGCGAGCGGGCCTGGGCCTCCCAGTTCGATTCCTGCCGGATGAGCGCGGCGACCACGATCGGGTCCAGCCCGGCGCTGGCCGCCTGCCGGCGGAGTTCGTCCTCATGCAGGAGCGGGTAGATCAGCCGGTAGGTACGGGCATCGGCCGGGGCCCCGGTCCGGAGGGCCCGGCGCCCCAGGGCCACGGCAGCGGAGGCGTGGCCGTTGCCCCGCAGCATGTGGGCGGCGGCCAGCAGCCGCTCGGGGCTGGCGGGGGACTCCGCCACCAGGAAGCTGCGTTCCCAGCCCACTTCCTCGGTCATGTCGAGCTGCCGCAGCTGGCGGAGCCGCCTCCCCGTCCGGTTGAGGTCGGGATAGACCTCGAACTCGTCCGCGGCGGGCTCGGGCGTCCAGGGCGCCACCCCCAGGCGCCGGGCGCTGGCGACGGCATAGTAGGACAGGGAGTCGCGGGCCATCACCGAGAGCCAGAGCCCGCGTGCCAGTTCGGTCTGGCCTTGCTGGTCGTAGGCCCGGCCGGCCCAGTATCCGGCTGCCTGGCCATCGGCCCCGCCGTTGAGCTGGTGGATCTCCCGCCACTCCGCCGCGGCGGCGGTGTCCTGGCCCCGCTCCCAGAGGACCAGCGCGGCCAGGAATCCGGCCCGGCCGGCGAGTTCGTGGTGCGGCGCCCGCTGCACGACCTCGCGCCACTCCCGGCGGGCCGCGCTGCTGTCGCCGGCCCGCCAGTACAGCTCGCCGGCGAGAAACAGCCCCTTCGGCACGGTGACGGTGTCGGCGCTATGCCGGGCGACCAGCCGCCGGAGCACGGCCAGGGCGCTGTCGCGCCGCCCCAGGCGGGACAGCGAGACGGCACGGGCGTAGGTGGCCTCCGGGTCCGCCGGACTGGTGGCCGGCACCCGGCCGAGCGCGCTCACGGCCTGCGAATGCCGGCCCAACTGCGCCAGGGCGAGCCCGTAGGCCAGCCGGTCCTCCGGGCTGGCGAGCCCAGCCGCGATAGCCCGCGGGAAGAGAGTGACCGCGCGGGCGGCTACGCGGGCCCGCGCCGCCACCCGGGCGACCAGCAGGGCCTCATCAGCGGGCAGCTCGAGACCTGCGGAGAAGAGCAGCTCGATCGCGGCCTGCGCCTCCGGGGTGCCCGCCCGGCTGATGTACTCGACCAGTCCCTGCCGAAGCTCCCGCCGGGCCGCCGTCCCCCGGCTCGCGAGCAGGCGGACCCTGGTGGCATCCACCACCCGGCCCAGCGAGTCATACCGCGCGGCGGCGCCCGGCAGGTCGCCGAAACGCTCGCGCGCCTCGGCTTCGGTTTCGACCAGCCGGGCCCGGACCACCGGCAGGCCGATGTCGGCGTAGAGCGCGGCCCGCCCGGTGCTGTCGGGGGTGAGCAGGGCGGCCCGGCGGAGGAGCCAATCGCCGATGTCGGGCATGGCCGAGCGGCCGGCGAGGTAGCGCTGGCGGGCTTCGGCGAGCCGGCCGGCTTTGAGCGCCGCGTGCCCCTCGCGGACAATGCGTTCGGGATCGTCTCCATCACCAGGCGCGCGCGCACTGGCCACCCCGGGCAAGGCCAGGGTGACCAGGAGCGCGAGGGCCGGCCTGCGCAAGGGCATTCCGCTACAGCCCCGACTGGATCTGGAACGAAGAAGCCGTCCCAACCAGAGTTACTGCCAGTTCCATTTCGGTCTCCCTTGGTGGTCTACGAACCAGATGCAAGGCCCGGGCCCGAGCCGAATCGGCGAAAAAACGGCCCAACGCGCACCCAATGTCGGGGAGCCGCTTCCCATTATAGCAATTGAGCCGGCGATTGGTGACCGGGAGCCACGGTGCGTGCGTAGCAATCGTGACGCAGCGGTGGAGCGGGCCAGAAACACAACACCCCCTCGATGTTCGTCGAGGAGGTGCGGCGATGGTGATGGGCGATGAGGGGCTCGAACCCCCGACCTCGCGCATGTGAGGCGCGCGCTCTAACCAGCTGAGCTAATCGCCCGAGGGGCCGAAAACCTAAGCAGGACACACCGGCCCGGCAACCCCGCGGCGGTGGCGCGCGCCACCGGTGCCGCTACTTGTGGGCCGCCCGGACCTCCTCCGGCGATACCGTCGCCACGCCCGCCTTGGCGACCTCGACGCTGGCCGCCAGGTTGGCCAGCTCCGCGGCCTCGATGGCCGTCGCACCGGCGGCCAGCGCCGAGGCCACCCAGGCGCTGACCGTGTCCCCGGCGCCCGAGACGTCGAACACCTCGCGGGCCAGGCTGGCAATCAGGTGGGGCGGGCGGCCGCCGTCCCGGCTCACCACGACCATCCCCCCCGCGCCGAGGGTCAGCATCAGGTGCTCGACCTTGAGCCGGGCCACCGCCGAGGCCAGCGCCGCCGCCGAGCCGAGGTCAATGCCGGGAATGGCGGCGCTCAGCTCCCGGCGATTGGGCTTGAAGACCGTGGCGCCGGCGTACTCGAAGAAGGACCGGAACTTGGGGTCCACCACGACCGGGATCTTGCGGGCGCGGGCCGCGGCCATGGCGGCCTGGATCAGGGCCGGCGCCAGGAGGCCCTTGTCGTAGTCCTCGAACACGACGGCATCCGCCGTGGCGATGGCGGCCGTGGCCAGCCTGGTGATCTCGGCCAGCGCCGCGGCGTCGAGCGGCTGGTCGGTTTCCTCGTCAATGCGCACCACCTGCTGGCCACGCGCCACCACCCTGGTCTTGGTGGTGGTGGGCCGGTCCTCCAGGGCGAGAAGGCCGTCGCCGCCGATCCCGGCTGCGGAAATCAGCGCCGACAGCGCCTCCCCATCATGGTCGGCGCCAAGCACTCCCACGAGGGCGGCCTGCCCGCCCAGCGCGGCGACGTTGGCGGCGACGTTGGCGGCGCCACCCAGCGCCAGCCGCCGCTCGGTCACCGACACCACCGGCACCGGTGCCTCGGGCGAAATCCGCTCGGTGTCCCCGACCAGGTAGCGGTCCAGCATGCAGTCGCCGATGACCACGACGCGGCGTCCGCGCATCGCGTCCAGCAAGGCGGTGAGCCGGCCGGCCGGCAGGCCTCGCGTCCGCTCCGGTTTCGGCATCCTAGAATCCTCCCCGGGTATCGAACCCGATGGTCGCCTGCAGCCGGCCCGCAAAGTCGGTGCGGCTGGCGCCCCGCTGGTGCCCGGCGTTCTGCACCTGCTGGATCCCCGCACTCCCCTTGAGCGACAAGGCGCCCCGGCGCCCGCTCACCGCCACCGCCCAGCGCCAGGTCCGTTCGGTGACCCCGATGTGGAGAAACGGGGTGTCGCCCGCCGCGGTGCCGGTGGGCCAGGGATCGCCGAGCCGCCCCTCCCCCTGCCGGAGGAGGGTGAGCTCCGGCTCCGCGAGCCAGTCGCGGGCCACCGGCACCGAGAGGCCGAGGAGCACCTGATCATTGTCGGCAAAGGAGCGGCCCAGCCCAACCCCCTGGTCGGTGAAGCTCTCGAAGGGGCTGGCCGTGCGGAAGGCAAGGCTCGACGCCTGGCTGTAGGCCGCCCGCCAGGCGATCCGCCGGCTCAGGGCGCCCGTCGCCATGAGCGTGAAGGCGTAGCGGTCGGGGTAGCGGGTCGGGCCGCTCCGGTTCTGGTACTGCAGGTCATCCAGCGCCAGCTGAGCGTGCAGCGTGGTTCGCGCCCCCACCCGCCAGCGGGCATCAACGCCCACCAGGACGTTTCCCTCCGCCCCCAGGCCGTACTGGTTGGCCAGGAGGAGCAGGGTGACGGGGTTGCGGTAGCGGCCATCGAAGGAGCGGGACGGCCCGGCCAGGACGACCGTCTCCCACAGTCCCAGCTGGAACCGGCGGCTCAGGCCGAGGTCAATGCGGTGGACAAAGAAGTACCGGTGCACCGCCTGCCCGGTACTGTCGCGGGCGTCGGCCAGGGTGAGGGCGTGCGAGCGGAGCCGGAACTTGTCGTTGCCGATCTCGATGGCCAGCTCGGGCCTGGGATAGCCGTAGTCGCTGAGCGGGATCCCCGGCAGGCCGGCGGGCCCCCAGTTGCGGTCGGTCTGGCCGTAGAACAGCCGGATCCAGCGCCATTCGCCCATGATGTAGCCGTCCGCGTGACGGCCGGTGACGCTGAGGTCGCGCCGGCCGGGCCAGTCGGGATCGCGTTCCAGTCGCGGCTCGATGGCAGGCCGGGAGACCAGGGTGAAGGGCCCGAAGGTGGCCGAGAGTGGAGCCTCGAGGTACGGTCGGAGGCCGTCGGGTCCGGCGGGATGCAGCGGGTCGCGCCGGGCCTCGGTGTAGGCCTGCACGCCGCCGTGCACGCCGGCCTCCCAGCGGGCCTCCTGCCCGTCCTCCCGCCAGGCCCGGCGGAGGGCGTCGGCCAGGGTGGTATCCCGCAGGGTGCCGCGCGCCAGGCCGCTGTCAATCGCCCGGAGCGCATCGGCCCGGCGGAACGGGCGCACGTGGGGCGAGGGATCGTCCAGGTCGCCGAGGGCCACCAGGTGCTCGAAGGCGGGAAGGCGGGGGTCGTCCAGCGGGATGTAGCGGGAGGCCTGGGCGGGCAGGACGCCGGGCACCAGCAGCAGCGCGGCGAGCGTTCGGACCGAAGCGGGCATGGCCCAAGATAAGCCGGGCCTCGGGCCCTGCCGAGGTCCCGGCGCTGGCAGGTGGTGAACTCGCCACCGGGGGTCCGGCCGCCGTTATCTTCCGCCCCATGAGTGCCGGGTTCCAGGTGGTCTCCACCCGCGGGGGCACGGTCGAGTCCATTCACCGGGTCTCGGTGGCCGTGGTGGATGAGGCCGGGCGGCTTCTCGCGGCGGCCGGCGATCCGGGGCTAATGACCTTCTGGCGGTCCGCGGCCAAGCCCTTCCAGGCGCTGCCCGTCGTGGCCGACGGAGCGGCCGACCGCTTCGGATTCAGCGAGCGCGAACTGGCCCTGGCCTGTGCCTCGCATTCCAGCGAGCCGGTCCACCTCGAGGTGGCGGAGGCCATGCTCCGGAAGGTCGGGCTGGGGGAGCAGGCCATGGCCTGCGGCCCGCACCCGCCGCTCTCGCCCGCCGTGCACGAGCATGTGCTCCGCCACGGCATCACGCTGTCGCCGCGCTGGAGCAACTGTTCCGGCAAGCACGCCGGGATGCTGGCGCTGGCGCTGACCCGGGGCTGGCCGCTGGCCGGGTACGAGCGGGCGGACCACCCGGTGCAGCAGCGTATCCTGGCCGAAGTGGTCCGGTGGACCGATTGCCCGGCCGAGCGGCTGGTGTTCGGCGTGGACGGCTGCACGGTGGTGTGCTTCGGCCTGCCGCTTCGGGGAATGGCCTTGGCCTACGCCCGGTTCGCCGCCAGCCGGGAGGCGCCGATGCGCCGGCTGCGGGAGGCGATGGCCGCCCACCCGCTCGTGGTGGCGGGGCAGGGCCGCCTGGAAACCGACCTGGGGCTGGCCAGCCGGGGCGCGGTCGTCGCCAAGGTGGGCGCCGATGGTATTTTCTGCGCGGCGCTGCCGGCGGCGGGAATCGGGGTCGCGCTCAAGGTGGAGGACGGGGACATGCGCAGCTCGGCGCCGGCCCTGATGGAGGTGTTGCGGCAGCTGGCCCCGCGGGTGCCCGTTGGCCTGGACCTGGCAGCGCCGGATGCCACGCTGGCCCGGCACGCCGAGCTGGTCACGCTGAACACCCGGGGCGAGCGGACCGGCGTGCTTCGGGCGGCGGGCGCGCTGGAGTTTTTCGGCTAGGCCCGGATTTTCTGGACTCGCAGAGAGGGCAGGGGGACGATACCGTCATGGCCAAGCAGGACCAGCTGGATCCACAGACGCTGCACCTGGTGCGCTTTGCCGCCGCCGTGGCCCAGGGGGATGAACCCGAGGTCCGGGATCGCGCGGCCGCCTGCCGGAACGGGCAGGTGCCGGTGGCGTGGGTGGAGGAGATGCTGCTCCAGTCGCTGCTCATGACGGGCTATCCGCGCACGCTCATCGCCTTCGCCATCTGGCGGAAGGTCGCGCGGGTGGGCCCCCCGGAAACGGACCCCGATGCCGACTACGCCCACCTGGCCGACTGGACCCGGCGCGGGGAGGAAACCTGCGGCGTCATCTACGGCGCCAACTACCGCCGCCTGCGGGAAAACGTGAAAGAGCTGCACCCGGCGCTTGATGCCTGGATGATCACCGAAGGGTACGGGCGCACCATGTCCCGGCCGGGGCTGGACCTGCTCCGCCGCGAACTCTGCACCGTGGCCCAGACCGCCGTCCTGGAGGCGCCCCGGCAGCTCCACTCGCACCTCCGCGGCGCGCTCAACGCCGGGGCCACATACGGGCAGGTGGAGGCGGTGCTGTCGGTCGTCAACCCGCTGCTTTCCTATGACCACTGGAAGAAAGTGAAGGAACTGTGGCAGACCGTCCGGGAAGGCTGGGCCGGGGAATGACTGTGCATGTTCGTTGATCACGTCACCATCAAGGTCAGCGCCGGGGCGGGGGGCAGCGGGGCCAGCTCGCTGGCCCGGTTCAAGTACAAGCCCAAGGGCGGGCCGGATGGCGGAGACGGCGGCAACGGCGGCTCGGTCTACGTCCGGGCCGACGGCAACCTCGCCACCCTGCTGGACTACCGCTATCACTCGGTCTGGAAGGCGGAGCGCGGGCAGCACGGCAAGGGCAAGAACATGACTGGCGCCAGCGGCGAGGATCTCTACCTGCCCGTGCCGCCCGGCACGGAGCTCCGGGATCAGGACACCGGCGAGCAGATCGGGGAGGTGCTCCGCGCCGGAGACACGCTGCTCATCGCCCGGGGCGGCCGGGGCGGCCGGGGCAACAGCCGGTTCGCCACACCCACCCACCGCACGCCCCGCGAGTGGGAACCCGGGGAAGAGGGGCAGGAGCGCACCCTCGCACTGACCCTCAAGCTCATCGCCGACGTCGGGCTGGTGGGAGAGCCCAACGCCGGCAAGTCCACCCTGCTGTCCGTCATCTCCGCCGCCCGGCCCAAGATCGCCGACTACCCCTTCACCACCCTCGAACCCAACCTCGGCGTGGTGGGCCTGTCGGGGCACCGGACGTTCGTGGTGGCCGACATCCCCGGCATCATCGAGGGCGCCCATGCCGGCAAGGGGCTGGGGCTCCAGTTTCTCCGCCACGTAGAACGGACCCGGGTGCTGGCGTTCCTCGTGCCGCTGGACAGCCCCGATCCCCAGCGGGTGTACAACCAGCTCCGCCACGAGATCGCCGCCTACAGCGAGGCCCTCGCGTCCAAGCCCCACGTGGTGCTGCTCAGCAAGCGGGACCTGCTGCCCGCGGCCTCGGCGCTGCCGGCCATTCACGCACCCCAGGCCTCGGGGCTCCTGGCCTGTTCGTCGGTGGCCGGCGCCGGGCTCGAGGAGGTGAAGGAGTACCTCTGGAAGGCGGTTGAAGGCGCCCGGCGGGCCGACGCCGAGGCGGCGGCGCTGGCCCGCGAGGAGGGCGCATGGCCGTAGACGAGGAGCGCGCCGCCTTCGTGGCGCTGGCGCTGGTGCCCGGGATCAGTCCCACCCGCCGGGCCTCACTCCTCGAACACTGCACCACCGCCCTCGGCGCCCTCTCGGCGCCGTTCGCGTTTTTGTGCACCGTGCCCGGAATGTCCAGGGCCGCCGCGACGGCCCTTGCTGCCGCCTCACCCGCCGACGGTGAGCGGGTGCTGGGCCAGGCCGAGACGCTGGGTGCCCGCGCCATCCTCATCAGCGATGCCGAGTACCCCGGCATCCTCCGGGAAATTCCCGACCCGCCGGCGCTGCTCTTCGCCCTGGGGGACCTCACCCTCCTGGCCGGGCCGGCCGTGGCCATCGTCGGGAGCCGCAATCACTCCCCGTACGGACGGGAGATCGCGGCCCGGGTGGCGGACGCCGCCGCGCGGGCCGGCATCGCGGTGATCAGCGGCATGGCGCGGGGGCTGGACGCGGTGGCCCACGGCGCCGCGCTGGACGCCGGCGGCCCCACCATCGGGGTGCTGGGCAACGGCCTGGGCGTGGTCTACCCTGCGGCCAACCGGGAGTTGTATCAGCGGGTCGGGGAGCACGGCCTGCTGCTCACCGAGTTTCCGCCCGGCGAGCGTCCCATGGTCTACTCGTTCCCGCGGCGGAACCGGATCATCAGCGGGCTGGCCCGCGTCACCGTGGTAGTGGAGGCGGCCGAAGGGTCGGGGACGCTCATCACCGTGGGTGCGGCCCTGGCGCAGGGCCGGGACGTGATGGCGGTGCCGGGCCCCATCACCAGTCCCACTTCCGTGGGCACCAACCGGCTCATCCGCGACGGCGCCGAGCCGCTGCTCGAGCCGGCCGGTCTCCTGGCGCATTTCCCTGAGGCGCGGGTGGGTACCGAGGTCCCAATGGCGGTGAGGCGGGAATCCACCACCGTCAACAGCCTCGGCGTGTCTGCGGAGCCCCCGCCGGCCGGTCCACCGGCGGTGGCTATCCCGTCCGGCCTCACCCCTTCTGAACAGCGTGTGGCCGAGGTGCTGCAGGACGGGCCGCTGGGGCTCGATGCCCTGATCCTGCGGCTCGGGCTGCCGGCGGCCCAGGCGCTGGTGGCGATATCCGGCCTGGAACTGCGCGGTGTGGCCCGTCACGACGCCGGCTGGGTCCGCTGGGCCGTTGAAGGGGAGGAGAGTCGTGCTAGATTGAGATAACGTGACCACCCCCACGCCATCATGACCGCTCCGGCCCGGCCCACCTGTTTCCGCTGCGGCGAACCGATCACGCCCGGCGCCCGCTTCTGCATGAAGTGCGGCTCCGACGTGTCCGGGGAGCAGGGCGGGGTGGCCACGGCCATGATGCCGGCCTCCGCCGAGCGGGACGCCACCGATGCGCTCCTGGAAGTCCTCCGGCAGGCCACCATCGGCGAGTACGAGATCCACAAGGAGCTCGGCCGGGGCGGGATGGCCACGGTGTACCTGGCCCACGACATCGCCCTGGACCGCAAGGTGGCCATCAAGGTCATGTCGCCGGCGCTGCTCCTGATGGGGGAGGGCATGGCCGAGCGCTTCAAGCGCGAGGCCCGGACCGCCGCCAACCTCAGTCACCCCAACATCATCCCGATCTACACGGTGAAGAGCGCCGGCAAGACGCTCTTCTTCGTGATGAAGTTCATCGCCGGGCGGTCGCTGGAGTCCATCATCCACGAGATCGGGCCGATGCCCATCCCGGTGGTGCGCGCCATCCTGCAGCAGGTGGGCAACGCCCTGGGGTACGCCCACCGCAACGGCATCATCCACCGCGACGTCAAGCCCGCCAACATCATGATTGATGAAGAGGGCTGGTCGGTGGTGACCGACTTCGGCATCGCCAAGGTGGCGGAGAACCGCGGCCTCACCATGACCGGCATCGCGGTCGGTACTCCCTCGTACATGAGTCCCGAGCAGTGCGCCGCCAAGGACATCACCGGCAAGTCCGACCAGTACTCCCTGGGCGTGGTGGCCTACGAGATGCTCACCGGCAAGCAGCCGTTCGAGGGCGACTCGGCCATGTCCATCATGTTCCAGCACTTCCATGAGCAGCCCAGGCCGATCGGCGAGGTGCGGGGCGATGCGCCGGACGCGCTGGCGTCGGCGGTGATGCGGATGCTGGAAAAGAGCCCCGACAAGCGCTGGGGTTCCATGGAAGAGGCCGTCACCGCCATCGGCGGGCAGGCGCTGGCCCACGATCATCCCGAACAAGTCAACCTCATCGCCGTGGTGCGCCGCGGCTCCAACCGGGAACTCCTCCGGGGCACCACCCCGCCCACCAGTCCGGTGCCTCCCGCCCGGACCCGCCAGGTGGCCGACGCCGCCACCACGCCGATCCCGGCGCCCCGGATCGTGGGCCTGACCATCTCCCCCAACCGGAGTGACCTGCACGTCGGCGACACCCTGGCCCTGACCGCGACCCCGCGGGTCGCCGGCGGAACCAGCGCGGGCGGAACGGTGAGCTGGTCTTCGTCCGATCCCGCCATCGCCACGGTGACCGACGCCGGGCAGGTCACCGCCCGCGCGCCGGGTGCGGTGACCATCACCGGCACCTGTGAGGCAGTCCGGGCCACGGCGGAGATCACCGTCACCCGGGTGCCGGTCGCCAGCGTCGGGGTCGAGCCGGTCGAACCCACCCTGCACGAGGGCGAGTCCCTGCAACTGGTGGCCCACCTGCGCGACCGCAACGGCGCCGCGGCTGACGACCGCGAGGTCCGCTGGCGGGCCGTTCCGGGGCAGGTGGTTGATGTGACCGGGACCGGACGGGTTACTGCCCGGCGTGAGGGGGTGGTGGAGGTCTTCGCCGAGTCGGAGGGGGTGAGCGGCAGCACCCGCATCCAGGTCCTGCCCCGGCCGGTGGCCGCGGTGCGGCTGACTCCCGCCGAAGGCAGCCTCAGCGTCGGAGAGACCCTCAGCCTCTCCGTCGAGGTGACTGACGCCGCGGGAGGCAAGCTGGAGCGGCGGAGCGTGGCGTGGCGGTCGTCGGCCGAGTCGGTGGCCACCGTCTCCGACCGGGGCGTCGTGACCGGCCAGGCCGACGGCACGGCCGAGATCACCGCGGAGTGCGAGGGGCACCGGGCGGTGGCCCGGGTGAAGGTGACGCCGGTGCCGGTGGGGTCGGTGACCATCACCCAGCCGCAACCGCTGGTGGTCGGCGAGCGGGTCACCCTCGAGGCGATCGTCAAGGATGGTCGTGGGAGGCCGCTGAGTGGGCGGAGCGTCAAGTGGGCCAGCTCGTCTCCCGGCGTGGCCACCGTGACCCAGGGCGGCCAGCTCACCGGCATGACGGCGGGCAGCGCCCGGATCACGGCCGAGTGCGAGGGCAAGAGCTGGACGGTGACCGCCACCGTGCAGCCGGTGCCCGTCGCCGAGGTGGTGCTCGAAGGAGCGCCCGTGGAGCTGGCGGTGGAGGCCACCGCGACGGTCAAGGCCTCGGCCCGGGACGCGAAGGGCGCGGTGCTGGCCGGGCGTGAGGCGAAGTGGGAGAGCGACCGGACCAAGGTGGCCAGCGTGTCTCCCGGCGGCGTGGTGACCGGCCGGGCCCCCGGCCAGGCGGTGATCACGGCGAAGATCGAGGGCAAGTCGGCCAGCGCCACGATCACGGTGGCGGCGCCGGCGGTGACCGAGGCCCGCACCGAGGTAGTCGCGCCGGTGGCCGTCCCCACCCCGGCGGTCGCCGAGCGGCCGCCGGTGTCGCCGGCGCCGGCCCCGGCGCCGCCGTCTCCGGTTCCCGCCCCTGAGCCGGTCGCGCCGGCACCGGCCTCCTCCGGGGGGCGCGGCAAGCTGATCGGCGGGGCCGTGGCGCTGATCGCGGTGGCCGGCGTGGCCTATGCGCTGATGCGGGGCGGCGGCGGGGAGCCGATTCCGCCGGCGCCGCCACCGCCGGTGGTGGCCGTCGCGGTGCAATCGGTGGCCGTCGCGGGCGTGAACGGTCCGGTCACCGTCGGCCGCACCCTGCAGCTGTCGGCGGTGGTCAAGGGTCCCGCCGGCGAGGAACTGAGCAGTCGCGACATCACCTGGACTTCCAGCGACCCGGCGGTGGCCGAGGTCACGCCGGTCGGGGCGGTGACGGCGCGGAGGGCCGGCGAGGTGACCATCACCGCCGCCAGCGAGGGCAAGTCCGGCCGGGCCACCCTGACCGTGGTGGCTCCCGAGTCCGGTTCCCCCGACCAGCCGGCGGCGGTGGCCAGCGTGACGGTGTCAGGCCCCGCCAGCCGGACGCTGGAGGTCGGGGGGACCGTTCAGCTCCAGGCGGCACTCAAGGATGCCAAGGGTGCCACGCTCACCGACCGGACCGTGGTCTGGACCACCAGCGATCCCCGGGTGGTGACGGCCACGTCCGCCGGGCTGGTGACGGCGGCCGGCGCGGGCTCGGCCCGGATCGTGGCCAACAGCGAGGGCCGGAGCGCCGAGGTCCGCTTCACGGTCAACCCGCCGCCCCAGCCGGAGCCACCGGTGGTCGCGCCGGCGCCGGTACCCGTGGCGGTGCAGAGTGTCGCCGTCACGCCGGCCGAGGCCGACATCCCGGTCGGCGGCGCCATCGCGCTGAGCGCCGTGGTCCTGGATGCCAGAGGCAACGCCCTGACCGACCGCACCATCGCCTGGCGCTCCTCGGATGAGCGGATCGCGCGGGTGGACCAGCAGGGCGGGGTGAGCGGCGTCGGCAAGGGCACGGCCACGATCTCGGCCGGCGTCGAGGGGAAGAGTGCCAGCGCCCGGGTGACGGTCAGCGTCGCCGCGGCCGTGTCGTCGGTAGTGATCACCGCCCCCACCCGGGCGCTCAAGGTCGGGGAGACCGCCACCTGGACCGCGGTGACCCGGGACAAGGGCGGCAATCCGCTCGAGGGCCGGGCCGTCACCTGGTCGTCCAGCGCCACGGGGGTCGCCACGGTGACGCCGGCCGGCGTGATCACGGCGATCGGGCCCGGCACCGCGGACATCCGGGCCGAATCCGAGGGCAAGCGAGCCGGAGAACGCCTGACCGTGACGGCCCCGCCCCCGCCGGTGGTGGTTGCCCCGACCCCCGCTCCGGCCCAGCCCTCACCCGCGCAGCCCGCCCCGGCCCAGCCGGGCCCGGCCGCCGCCGGCAACCTGCTGCCGCGCCGCGGAGTGGAGGCGGGCGGAGCGCTCTCGTGCGGCATCGCGGCCCAGGGCGTGGTGTGCTGGGGCGCGGGAGAGGGCGGGCTGGTGGCCATCGAGGGAACCGCCGGCGTGACCGCCGTGGCCGTGGGCCGGGCCCATGCCTGCGCCCTGGTGTCGGGCGGACGCGCCGTGTGCTGGGGCGACAACCGGGTGGGTCAGCTGGGCGATGGCGGCAGCGCCGCCTCTACCAGCGCGGTCGAGGTAGCGGGCGGCCTCAGCTTCTCGGCCCTCACCGCCGGGGCGCAGCACACCTGTGGCCTCGCCGGCGGGAAGGCCTATTGCTGGGGCCGGGGCCGGGATGGCCAGCTGGGCGAGGGCAGCACTGGCGATCGCAAGCGGCCGGTCGCGGTGCGCGGCGGCAAGACGTTCACCGCCATCAGCGCCGGCGGCAACCACACCTGCGCCATCACGGCGGCAGGCGCGGCCTACTGCTGGGGCGACGGCTTCTCGGGGCAGCTCGGCTTCGGCGCCCAGGAGTCGCAGCGCGAGCCGATCGATGTCAGTGGCGGGATCAAGTTCAGCCGCATCGCCGCCGGCGGCAAGCACAGCTGCGGGGTGTCCACCGCCGGCAAGGCCTACTGCTGGGGCGCCAACGAGTCGGGCCAGCTCGGCGACGGCTCCAAGAACGACCGCAGCGTCCCGACCCCGGTGGCCGGCGGCACACTGGGCAGCTACGTGGAGATCGCCGCCGGCGCAAACCATACCTGCGCGGTGGACGCCGCCCCAGGTCTGGCTTTCTGTTGGGGCGAGAATACGGCGGGCCAGCTGGGAGACGGCAGCAAGTCCAGCCGGGAGAAGCCGGTACTCGTGGCCGGCAGCCGGTCCTTCGCCACCGTCTCTGCCGGAGAGGCCCACACCTGCGGGATGACCCGCAGCGGAGAAGCGCTGTGCTGGGGCCGCAACGACAAGGGCCAGCTTGGGGACGGCGGAACCGCCTCGAGGAGTGAGCCCGGCCCCGTTCGGGAGCGCTGATTCGGGCGCGGTCTGCTAACGCAAACAGGCGCGCACTGGGGTGCGCGCCTGTTCCGTTCTGCCGAGACCCGGCCCCCCCCAGGCGCCGCGAGGCTACCGCCCACCCAGCCCGAACGGCACCCCGATGCTCACCAGGATGTCCGACTGGAACTTGGACTCCGACCCGCCGCCATCGAACGAGTACAGGTAGCTCTCGGCCGTGAGGTTGAGCCGGAAGCGCGGGGTCACGTTGGCCCGGATCCCGATGCCCACCACGCCGCCGAAGTCCCGAATGTCGCTCTTGTCCACGCCATCCCAGGCATCGCCGCCCCGGGTGATGAACGCCGGCCCGGCCAGCAGGAAGAGGTTGCTGCGGCGGGGCGAGTACACCGCCCGCACGCTCCCGAAGATCACGTTGCCGTTCTGGGAGATGCCGCCATCGATGCCCGGCGCGACGCCGTCCTCCTCGGTGATGCTGAGCCCGCTCATGGAGTAGACAAACTCGCCCTCCACCGCCAGCTGCGCGCCGATCGGCAGGGTGATCCGGGCGCCCAGGGCGAAGGCATTGTCCTGGTCAATGGTGAAATCGTTGCCCGAGAAGAGGCCCCCGGAACCTTCCCCGAGGTGGGTGACGCCGTAATAGCTGGCCGCGAACGGCGTGATTTCCGTGCGGAGCTGGGCATGCGCGAGGGACGGCACGCTCAGTACGAGGAGGCCCGCGGCAAGGGCCCTGGCAAGAACTGACATGGGACGGGACACGCGACCTCCAGGGTGGTGGGATGTGCCGGCAGGGCCGCCGTCGGCCGCCCGCCGGAGACCCGCCTACAATGCCCACCCCCGGCGGGGCTGTCAACTGGGAATCGGCCGCTCGGCAACCCCCGCCGCCCGCCGGTGGCCGCTCCACTGTAGCTTTCATGAACCATTCACCCGCCCGGCCGTGCACCTCTACATCCACATCCCCTTCTGCGCCCGGCGCTGCGGCTACTGCGACTTCGCCATCGCGGTGCGCCGTGAGGTGCCTTCGGCGGAGTTCGCCGAGGCGGTGCTGGTCGAGTGGGCCCGCTGGCGCGATGCTCCGGAGTGGCAGCGGTTCACGTCGCTGGCGACGGTCTACTTCGGCGGCGGCACCCCCTCGCGCCTCGATCCCCCGGCGCTCCAACACCTCATGGAAGGGATTACCGCTGGCCGGCCCCTGGCGCCCGGTGCGGAGGTCACCCTGGAGGCCAATCCCGAGGATGTCTCGCCGGAGCGGGTGCGCGGGTGGGTGGACGCGGGGGTGAACCGGGTGTCGCTGGGGGTGCAATCGTTCGATCCGGCGGTGCTCGCCTGGATGCATCGGACCCACTCGGCGGAAGACCTCCCGCGGGCGGTGCGTACTCTTCGCGAGGGTGGCATCACCAACCTGTCGCTGGACCTTATCTATGCCCTGCCGGCCGAGCTGAATCGCGACTGGGCCTATGACCTCAACCTGGCCCTGGCCCTCGAGCCGGATCACCTCTCCCTGTACGGGCTCACGGTCGAGCCCCAGACTCCGCTGGGCCGCTGGGTGGACCGGGGTGAGGTGCGCCCGACCTCCGATACCCGCTACGCCGAGGAGTTCCTCATGGCCCACGGGCGCCTGACCGGGGCGGGCTTCCACCACTATGAGGTGTCCAACTACGCCTGGCCCGGCCGGGAGGCGGTCCACAACGCCGCCTACTGGAGACGGGCTCCCTACCTCGGCCTGGGTCCGTCGGCCCATAGCGCGGCCGGGCCGCGCCGCTGGTGGAACCTCCGCGAGTGGGCGGCCTGGGACCGGGCCATCCGGTCCGGCGCCCCGACGGTGGCCGGTGAGGAAGTGCTCTCCCCGGAATCGGTCGCCGTGGAGGACCTCTACCTCGGGCTCCGCACCGGCCGCGGGGTGCCGGTGGGGGCGGTGAATGCCCAGACCGCCCGAACCTGGACCGGGGCCGGCTGGGCCAAGCCGGGGGACGGACGCCTGCGGCTTACCGCCGAGGGCTGGCTCCGGCTGGACGCCCTGGTGGCCCAGGCCGCCGGCTAGGCGCTCGGCAATCCCGACCGGCGGCCTCCCCCGTCGCCACAACTCCCCGTCGCCCTTACATTTGTGCCATGCCGATGGAAGACCTCTCCGAGCGCGAAGTTCGGGTCCTCGAGGCGGTGATCCAGGTCTATATCCAGACCGCGGAACCGGCCGGGAGCCAGACCGTGGCGCAGCGCTTTCCGCTGGGGGTCTCTTCGGCCACCATCCGCAACACCATGGGGGACCTGGAAGAGAAGGGGTTCCTCTATCACCCGCACACCTCGGCCGGGCGCATCCCCACCGACCGGGCCTACCGCTGGTACGTGGACAACCTCACCCGGCTGGCGCCGCCGAGCCACGCCGAGCGGCGGATGCTGGACGCGGAACTGGTGCCGTCCCGGACTGCCATCGAGGAGATTCTCCGGCGGGCCGCCCAGGTGCTGGGCGTGCTGACGCAGGAACTCGGGGTGGCGGTGGCGCCGGCGCTCAACCGGGTGGTGCTGGAGAAGCTGGACCTGGTCTCGGTGTCCTCCGAGCGGCTGCTTCTGGTCTTCCACCTCAAGAGCGGCGCCGTGCGGACCATCTTCGTCCAGGTCCAGCAGACCATGCCGGCCGAGCTCATCCAGCGGGTGGCCCAGATCCTCAATGAGCGGCTGGCGGGCCTGACGCTGGAAGAGATCCGCACCAGCATGGCGGACCGGCTCCGGGACGCCGAGCGCACCCCCCACGAGCGGGAGCTGCTCAACATCTTCATTGAGGAGGGGGAGGAGATCTTCGGCCTGCCGGCCGGCCCCGAGTCGGTGGTGCTGGGGAGCGCCCAGATGCTGGCGGGGCAGCCGGAGTTCGCCAGCAGCGGCAAGATCCGGGATCTGCTGGAGCTGACGGAGCGGCGGGACCTGCTGCAGCAGGCGCTGTCGGCCCGCCAGACCCGCGGGCTCACGGTCACCATCGGCGGGGAGAACGCCGACACCCGCCTCGCCGGTTTCACGCTGGTCACGAGTTCCTACCGCTCCGGGGAGCTGGCCGGGGTGATCGGCGTGATCGGCCCCACCCGCATGCCCTACGAGAAGATCATCGGCCTGGTGGAACACACCAGCCGGATGGTGGAAGGATTGATGGAGTGAGTGACTTCTACGCCACGCTGGGTGTCCCGCGGGACGCCAGCGACGCCGACATCAAGAAGGCCTACCGCAAGCTCGCCATGGAGTACCACCCCGACCGCAACCACGCGGCCGATGCCGAGGCGCGCTTCAAGGAGATCGTGGAGGCCTACGAGGTCCTGAAGGATCCCGACAAGCGGGCCCGCTACGACCGCTACGGCGAGGCGGGCCTGACCGGCGCGGGCGGCGGCTATGGCGGGTTCCACCACGTGGACCTGACCGAAGCGCTCAACATCTTCATGCGCGACTTCGGCGGGTTCGAGGGCCTGTTCGGTGGCCAGGGCCGGACCGAGCAGCGCCGGGGCCAGGACATCCGGGTCAACGCGCGGATCACCATCGCCGACGTGGCCCAGGGCGCCCGCCGCACCATCAAGCTCAAGACCCTGGACCGCTGCGGCGCCTGCGCCGGGACCGGCGCCCGCAAGGGCACCCGGCCCTCGCCCTGCGGCACCTGTGGCGGGAGCGGCGAGGTGCGCCGGGCGGCCCGCAGCATGTTCGGCCAGTTCGTGTCGGTCAGCCCGTGCCCCACCTGTTCGGGCGAGGGCACCTTCATCCCGCATCCCTGCGAGGAGTGCCGGGGCGATGGCCGGGTCAAGGCCGACAAGTCGGTGCAGGTGGACATCCCGCCCGGGGTGTCGGAGAACAACTACCTGACGCTGCGCGGCCAGGGCGCGGCCGGTCCGCGGAACGCTCCGCCCGGCGACCTGCTGGTGATGATCGAGATCAAGGACGATGAGCGCTTCGAGCGGGACGGCGACAACCTCGTGATGGACCTGCCGCTGTCGTTCTCCCAGGCGGCGCTCGGCCACGCGCTCAGCGTGCCGACGCCGTACGGGGACGAGGCCATCACCATCCCCGCGGGGACCCAGGGTGGCACCATCCTCAAGCTCAAGGGCAAGGGCCTGCCCCGGCTGGGGCAGGCCGCGCGCGGGGACCTGCTCATCCGCACCCACGTCTGGACGCCGGAAAGCCTGAACGCCGAGCAGCGGCGGCTCTTCACCGAGCTCGCCGTCCACGAGGGGGATCCCCCCAAGCAGGCCCAGGGCTTCTGGGCCAGGCTCAAGGAGGCGCTGGGCGCGTGAGCTGGATCGCCCTGGAGGTCCAGCCGGACGACGACCGCCGCGATGCCGTGGCGGCCTGGCTGGTGGCGCGGACGGGGCAGGCGATCGAGGAGCGGGCGGACGGGACGGTGGTCTCGTTCGCCCTTTCGGCGCCGGACGCCGAGGCCATCGCCACCGAGGTCCAGGCCGAGTTCGGACTGGCGGTGAGCCGCCGCGAGCTGCCCGAGGTGGACTGGACCACCGCCTGGCGGGAGGGCCTCGGGCCCCGCAAGATCGGGCGGATGACGCTGGTCCCCACCTGGCTGGAGCACCGCGCCGGCCCCGGCGACTGCGTCATCACGATGGACCCCGAGTCCGCCTTCGGGAGCGGCGAGCACGGCTCGACCCGGGCGGCGCTGCTCTTGCTCGACCGCTGGGTCAAGCCCGGCGACTCGGTCCTGGACCTCGGCACCGGCAGCGGCATCCTGGCCATCGCCGCCGCCCGGCTGGGCGCCGGGCGGGTGGTGGGCGTGGAGCTGGACCCCGACGCCCTGCCGGTGGCGGCCCAGAACGCGCGCCGCAACGGGGTGGAGCGGACGGTCTCGTTCCTCGAGGGCGACGCCGGCACCGTGACCCCGCTGCTCGGCCCGGCCGACCTGGCCCTCTCCAACATCCTCCGGCTGGTGAACGTTTCGCTGCTTCCGGCCATTCATCGCGCGGTCCGCAACGGCGGCACCGCGATCTTCTCCGGCATGGAGCTGGCAGAGGCCACGGAGTTCCGGGCCCCGCTGCTGGCCGCGGGGTTCCAGATCCTGTCCGAGATCACCGAGGATGGCTGGTGGGCGGTGGCGGCGGAGCGCACGTGATCGCGGTGCTGGTGCCGCCCCAGGAGCTGGTCCCCGGGGCACGGCTGCGGCTCGATCCCGAGGAGGCCCGGCACCTCGACGTCCGCCGGGTCCGGGCCGGGGATCCGGTCACGGTGCTCGACGGCGCCGGCCTGCGGGGGGTCGGCCGGCTGGAGCGGGACGGGGAGGAGTACGGGGTGGCCCTCGAGCGGGTGGCCCGGGACCAGCCGCCGCCGGCGGTGCTCCTCGCCGTGGGCGCGGGAGACCGCGACCGCTTCGCCCTGGTGGCCGAGCAGGCCACCCAGCTCGGCGCCACGCGCATCGTCCCGATCGAGTGCGAGCGCACCCGCGGGGTCGCCACCCGGCTCCGCGACAGCCACATGGACCGGATCCGGCGCCGGGCCCGGGAGGCGCTCAAGCAGTGCGGCGCGGCGTGGGGCCCGGCCTTGGACGATCCGACCCCGCTGGACCACTTCCTCGGGGCCCTGGGCCCCGGCGAGCGCTGGCTCACCGACCATGCGGGGTGGGAAGCGCCCGTGCTGGGGGCTGACGCTCCGGTCACCATCCTGGTCGGCCCCGAGGGCGGCTTCACCGCCGCCGAGCGCGAGCTGGCCCTGCAGGCGGGGTTCGCCCCGGTGCGGCTGGGGCCGCACATTCTCCGGTTCGATACGGCGGCGCTGGCCGCCCTCTCCACGGCGTGGCAGGCACGCCACCGAGGTGCGCATGGCTGACTGCATCTTCTGCAAGATCGCGGCGGGCGGCATCCCCGCGAAGGTGGTCCGGAAGACCGCCGAGGCGGTGGCCTTCCACGACCTCACCCCGCAGGCGCCGGTCCACGTGCTCATCATTCCCACCACCCACGTCGCGGCCCTGGCCGATGCCGCCAGGAGTCCCGGCGCGGAGGCGCTGCTCGGCCGGCTGATGATCTTCGCCGCCGAGGTGGCCACCGAACTGGGGCTGGATGCCGGGGGCTACCGGGTGGTCACCAACACCGGGGCCGACGGCGGCCAGTCGGTGTTCCACATGCACCTCCACCTCCTGGGCGGACGCCGCCTCGGGTGGCCGCCAGGCTAAATGCGACGATCGCTCTGGACCTACATCAAGGCGGCCTTCAACGCCCGGCCCTTCGGGATGTTCGTGGCGCCCAACTGGGTGGGCCTCGCGGCGGTCGGGTTCCTGGGGCTGGCCAATCCGGGGTTCTGGCTGCTGGGCGCCGGCGCCGAGCTGTTCTACCTGTTCACCCTGGCCACCAACCGGCGGTTCCAGCGGGCGGTGGACCGCCGGGGGAGCGACGGCTCCGAGGCCGAATGGAAACGCCGCCAGGATGCGCTCATCGCCCGGCTCACCGACACCGACCAGGCGCGGTACGTGGCCTTCGTGTCGCGCTGCCGCCAGATCCTGGACCAGCTGGCCCTGCACGACGCGACCGGGTCCGCCGCCGAGGTGCAGGGGGAGAACCTGGGCCGCCTGACGTGGGTGTACCTCAAGCTGCTGCTGGCCCGGCGGACCATGAGCAAGGTGCTCAAGGAGCCGGCCCTGGGGGAAACCAGCGAGATCGAGGCCCGGCTGGAGGCGGTGCGCCGCCGGCTGGCGGAGCCGAACCTGGGGGAGGACCTCCGCCGGAGCCTCACCCAGCAGTCCGAGATCCTGGCGCAGCGGGTGGCCCAGCGCAGCGAGGGCCGCGAGAAACTCGACTTCCTGGAGGCCGAAATCCACCGCATCCACGAGCAGGTCGAGCTGCTGCGCGAGCAGGCCGCGCTCTCCGCCGACGCCGGGGGCCTCTCCGCCCGGCTGGACGAGATCACCGGCACCCTCGGCGGCGCCTCGCAGTGGCTGGCCGACCAGCAGAAGATCTACGGCACCCTCGATGACCTGCTCGAGGAACCACCCCCCCTGGCCAGCCGGGCCGCAATGCGGGAGGCTCGGTGAGCGCCGGCCTCCCCCAGTGGGCCCGGGAGATGCGGGACCTCTTCCGCTCCGGCTCCTGCGCCCAGTTCCTGCTCCACGGCAACATCTTCGACGCCCTGCCGTTCGAGGGCCGCATGCTCTCGGTCAAGGCCTTTCTCGACGAGGTCATGTTCGCCGGGTACGACGTGGTGCTCCACTACGACCGGAGCCGCGGCGTCCGCGCAGTGAAGGGCGGCGAGGACTGGGGCGAGTGGCTGCGGGGGGCGCTGGGCGACGAGCTCAAGGCCCAGAGCTACCTGCGCGAGCCCGGCGCCGCCCTGGAGCTGATTGACCGCTACCTGCTCCGCACCCTCAACCTCAACGCCCTCGGCGACCCGTCCCGCGCCGCCCGCAAGATCGCCGTGGTGGTGGACTTCGCCGAGTTCGTGGTGCCCCGGGGCGACCCCGTGGCTTTGGGCGGGGCCTTCAGCGCCAACGTCGTGAAGGTGCTGGGCTGGGCCAACGACCCGGGGATCCTGCACGCCAACATCGTCACGGTGCTGCTCACCGAGGGCCTGCACGACCTCAACGAGCTGGTGGTGGAGAATCCCCATGCCGTGAGCCTCCGGGTGCCGCTGCCCGGGGAACCGGAGATGCTCCAGTACCTCACCGCGCTCTCGGCCGGCAGCCTGAAGGAACTGGCCGACAAGTCCGACGTGCCGGTCGAGCAGCTGGCCCGGCGGCTGACCGGCCTCTCCCGGGTGGGCGCCCAGCGGGTGCTGGCGCTGGCCATCAGGAACGGCGAGCGGATCACCGGCCAGTGGCTCACCCGGATGAAGAAGGAAGCCATCGAGCGGGAGTGCCAGGGCCTGCTGGAATTCATCGAGTCCGACTTCACCCTGGACCACGTGGCCGGGCTCGACGCCGTGCGCGGCTGGCTGCGCGAGGACGGCGAGCTGCTCCGGCGCGGCAAGCTGCACGCCCTGCCGATGGGCTACCTCATCGCCGGCCGGATCGGCACCGGCAAGACCTTCATCGTCACCTGCTGGGCCGGCGAGCTGGGCATCCCCTGCGTGGTGTTCAAGAATTTCCGCGACCGCTGGGTCGGGGCCACCGAGAGCAACCTGGAGAAGATCTTCGCGGTGCTCAGGGCGCTGGGGCAGGTGGTGGTGTTCGTGGACGAGGCCGACCAGGCGGCCGGCAAGCGCGAGGGCGGCGACGGGGACAGCGGGCTCTCGGGCCGGGTGTACTCGATGCTGGCCAAGGAGATGTCCGACACCCGCAACCGCGGCCGCATCATCTGGGTCTTTGCCACCTCGCGGCCCGACCTCCTGGAGGTGGACCTCAAGCGCCAGGGACGGCTGGATGTGCACATCCCGCTCTTCCCGCCCGAGACCGCGGCCGAGCGGCGGGCGCTGCTCCTGGCGGTGGCCCGGAAGATTAAGGTCCCCATCGGCGAGGCCGACCTGCCTGAGCTGCCCGACAGCATCACCCTCGGCGGCAACGAGATCGAGGGGGTGTTCGTCCGCGGCCTGCGGATCTGGGAGCTGGCCGCCGAGCCGAAGCAGCCGCTCAAGGAGATCCTGCTGGAGGTCTTCCGCGAAGTGCGGCCCAGCGCCCACACCCGGAAGCTCGAATACATGGACCTGGTGGCCGTCAAGGAGTGCACCGATGTCCGCTTCCTGCCGCCGCGCTTCCGCGACCTGGCGCCGGAAGAGATCGAGCGCCGGATCGAGGATCTCAGGCGGTTCATGTGAGCCGCCCTGCCGCTCTGGCCTAGATTCGCGTCCGACCGTCCGACCGTCCGACCGTCCGACCGTCCGACCGTCCGACCGCCGCCGCTTTGACACCCGGGCCGGACTCATCAATCTTGTTGTGCCGCGGTGAGCGCGGCTCAATCCCTCTGGAGGAATCATGGCCATCTTCGCCCGCATCGGCCGCCTGTTCCGGGGTTTCGTGAGCCTCTTCATCAGCGGCCTGGAGGAATCCAACCCCGAGGCCCTGATGGAGGCGGCCCGGCAGGAATTCCGCGACAAGATGGCCCAGTACAACATGGCCCTGGCCCGCATGGCCGGCGTGGCGGAACGGCTCAAGGGCCAGGTGAAGGGCAAGACCCAGAAGGCCCAGGACCTCGAGCGCCGTATCCTGGCCAACCACCAGGCGGGCAACGCCGCCCTGGCCGGCTCCCTGGCGCGGGAGCTCCAGGAGCTCAAGGCCGACCTCGCCACCGATGCCCACGAGCTGAGCGAGACCGAGGAGGCCTACCAGGCCAACCTGCGTCAGGCGAAAATCGTGCAGAAGGAGTTCGAGGCCAAGGTCAAGCGGCTGGAGAAGCAGCTCGACCAGGTGAAGATCAAGGAGGCCCAGGCCGAGGCGGCCGGGGCGCTCTCCAATGCCACCTTCAAGGTGGGCGACCTCGGCGACACCATGAAGACGGTGGAAGAGGTGCTGCAGAAGCGCTACGAGCAGTCCGCCGGCAAGGCCCGGGTGGCCAAGGACCTGGTGGACATGGACACGGTGCGGGAGAAGGAGTCCGAGTCCAAGGCCCTGGAGCAGGCGGCGCTGGCGGAGTTCCTGGCCAGCCAGGGCATCCAGGCGGGCCCGGTCGCCCAGGCGCCCGCCACCCAGAAGGAGATGGGCCCCGGGTGAGCGGCGCTGCGCCGGGGGCGGCCGCCCCGGCGCCCGGTGCCCGGGCATGCTAGTTCACCCATTCCCTCCCGACCTCAACCCGCTCCACCGCCGCGGCTAACGGCGCCGGAGCGCCCACATCCATGGCCAACGACGCCCCCCGCTTCACCTTCCTCGGCAAGCTCCTGTCGTTCGCGCTGATCGGCGGGATGATCTACTTCGGCTGGCAGATGATCCGGGGCGGGGAAGTCCGGATTCCTGGCCTCCCGTCCACGAGCAGCGAACCGGCCGAGGTCAGCGAGGCCCAGCTGGAAGTGCCGACGCTCGAGCCCGCAGGCGCCTACCAGCTCAAGGCCGACAGCGTGGTGCTGATCGAGATCAGCGAGTACGCCGGGTACGCTGGCCTGATCGCCGCCAACGGCGGGCTGGAGCCCTCGCCCGGGTCGCTGTTCACCAAGTACTGCGGCTGCAAGGTCCGGCTGGCCCTCAGCGAGGCGGAGAGCTGGTCGCCGCTCAACGCCGGGCGCCTGGCCGCGTCGGTCACCACCACCGACGTGCTGGCCGTCTACGGGCGGCAGTTCCGGGTGAAGGTGCCGGCCCAGATCGGGTTCTCCCGCGGCGCCGACGGGATCGTCGTCACCAACGACATCAAGCGGGTGAATGCCCTCAAGGGCAAGACCATCGTCGCGGCCCAGTTCACCGAGACCGACTTCTTCATCCGCTACCTCGCCCAGGAGGCGGGGCTGGGGATCGCGGCCCTGGGGAGCCTCGATGCCACGCCCCAGGCGGACCGCCTGAACCTGGTATACACCGAGGACGGGTTCGCCGCCGGTGACCTGTTCCTCGGCGAGCTCGGCGGCCAGGGCCGGCTCAGCGGGGCCGTGACCTGGGAACCCAAGACCACCGAGGTGCTGGCCCAGTCGGCCGGCCGGGCCCGGCTGCTCACCAGCAACCGGAACCTGCTGATCATTGCCGACATCCTCATTGTCAACCAGGGGTTCGCCGAGCAGCACCCGAAAATCGTCGAGGGTCTGGTGCGGGGCCTGCTCGAGGGCAACCGGCTGGTGCGGGACACCCCCGAGTCCCAGATCGACGTGGTGGCCCGCGCCTTCAAGTGGACCCCGGAGCAGACCCGATCCGAGCTGGGCAAGGTGCACCTCTCCAATCACCCGGAGAACCTCGCGTTCTTCAGCGGCGCCATTGACGCGGCCGGCAGCTTCGGCGGGATCTTCCAGTCGGCGGTCTATGCCTATGGACCGGAACTCATCCGGGACCCGGCGGATCCGTCCCGGTTCGTGGATCTCACGGCCCTCACCGCTCTCGACCGGGCCGGGCTGTTCAAGGACCAGCGGATCGCCATCGCCCCCATCCGCACCGGGGCGGCCGGGTCGGTGGAGACCGACCCGCTGCTGTCGAAGGACATCCGGTTCTTCTTCCAGCCCAACTCCTCCACTTTGGACCAGGCGCTGTCCGACAACCTGAAAAACCTCGAGGCGATCAAGCAGCTGGTCTCCATCAGCCCGGGGTCCACGATCCTCCTGCGCGGGCACGTGGACAACTCCCTGGTGGAGCAGTTCCGCCAGCAGGGCGGGGAGGCGTTTGTCAGGCAGCAGGCCCTGCGGGCGGTGAGCCTCTCGCGCGACCGGGCCGCCGAGATCCAGCGGCTCCTGGTCGAGAAGCACCGCATCGATCCCAAGCGGATCGAGATCGTCGGCCGCGGCTGGGAGGAACCGGCAGGGCCTGACGCGGAGCAGAACCGGCGGGTGGAGGTGCAGTGGTTCACGCTGGAGTAGGATGACCCGCGACCGGGCCCGGCAGATCATCCCTCCCGGTCACGGCCTCGCCGCCGGGTGCCGCCGGATCGGCCTCGCCAGGGCCGGGCTGCGGGCGCCGGCCCCGTCCCGCTTGTGTTCTCCCCGCCGACCCCGTAAGATCCTCTCCCTCAACACCATACGTGCCCGATACCAAGAGGGGTGAATCGCAGGATGCCGGCCGTAGTCGCTTGGGCGGTGCAGAGCTTCGGCGGGGCGCACAGGCGCTTCAAGCAGAGGTGTGAAGGGGCCCCTTCCGGGGCCTGGCGCACCGCCCGAAGGGCCACGGGGCAGGGATGATCCAGGCCAATCAGGACGAGTCCCCCGACGGGGTGCTGGTGTCTCAGGACGCCGGCACCCCGTCCGCTTTTGACCGGGTCGCGGACCGGTTCCAGCAGGCGGCAGCGCCGCGAGAGGGCGGCGAGGTGGACGCCTGGGACGAGGCGCTCGCGGCGCTGGAGTTCCCGGCGGTGCTCGCGCGGGTCGCGGGGCTGGCCGCGGGCCCGCTGGGGGCGGCGCGCATCATGGCCCGGCGTCCGGCCACGGACGTGGTGTTCATCCGGGACGCGCTGGGCCAGGTGGACGAGCTGGCCCGGCTCGAGCGGGCGGGACAGGGCGTCATGGCCGAGGCGGTCCCCGAGCTCTCGGCCCCGCTGGCGCGGCTCCGCATCGGTGGCAGCGTGCTGGATGGCCAGGAGCTGCTGGCGGTGCGCCGCACTCTCACCGCGGGGCGGCTGGTGGCGGCCGAGCTGGCCCGGGTGGAACCGGAGGCGCCCCGGGCCGCGGCCCTCGCCGCCCCGGCGCCTGACAAGCAGCTCGAGAAGCGCCTCCACGCGGCCCTGGACGACGACGGCGCCGTGCGGGACGGCGCCAGCCCGGCCCTCGCCGCGGCCCGGAGTGACATCCACACCGCCCGCGAGCGCCTGCTTCAGCGGCTCGAGGCCATCCTCCGCCAGGTGGGCGGCGACGGGGGCGTCACCCTGCGCGAGGGCCGCTACGTGATCCCGGTGGCCCGCGACCGCCGCGACCGTCCCGACGGCATTGTCCACGGAGAGTCCGCCAGCGGCGCCACCCTGTACCTCGAGCCGGCGGCCGCGATCCCGCTGGGCAATGCGCTGCGTGAGGCCGAGGCCCGCGCCCAGCGCGAGGAACTCAAGGTCCTCCGGGACCTCACCGACCTGCTCCGGCCCCACGCCGCCCCGATCCTGGCCCTCCACGAGATGTGCGTGGCCGTGGATGATCTCGCCGCCCGGGCCCGCTACGCCGTCCAGGTGGATGGACACCTGCCGTCGGTCGCCCCGGCACCCGCGCCGCTGGCGGTGGTCAACGGCCGCCACCCGCTGCTGCTCGATCCGGCGACGGCCACCGGCACCGGGCCCGGCCCTGAATCCCGGCCGTCGCGCCCCGCCTCTGCTCCGCCGGCGGTGGTCCCCTTCGACCTCGTGCTTGAAGGCCACGAGCGGACGGTGCTCCTCTCAGGGCCCAATACCGGCGGCAAGTCAGTGCTGCTCAAGGCGGTGGGCCTGCAGGTGGCGCTGGCCCAGAGCGGGATCATCCCGCCGGTCGGGCCGGGCAGCGCCCTGCCGGTGGTCCGCCGCATCTACGCCGACATCGGCGACCGCCAGTCCATCGCCGCCAGCCTGTCCACCTTCAGCGCCCACCTGACCCTGCTGCGCCGGGTGCTGGACGACGCGGACGATGCCTCGCTGGTGCTGCTGGACGAGATCGGCAGCGGCACCGACCCGGCGGAAGGGGCGGCGCTCGCGGCGGCCTCGCTCCTCGCCCTCACCCGGCGGGGCACCCTGACGCTGGCGACCACCCACCTAGGCGCCCTCAAGCGCCTGGCCACGACCTCGCCCGGCGTGGTCAACGCCTCGCTGCAGTTCGACGCCGCCACCCTCCAGCCGACCTACCGGCTGCAGAAGGGCGTGCCCGGACGGTCGTACGGGCTGGCCATCGCGCGGCGGCTGGGGCTCCGCCCCGATGTACTGGCCGAGGCCGAGAACCATGTGCCGGAGGCCGAGCGGAGCCTCGACGCCCTGCTCGCGGCGGTGGAGCAGCGCCAGCGGGAGCAGGACCTGAAGCAATCGGAGCTGGCCGAGCGCCAGGCCGATGTCGCCATGCGGAGCGAGAACCTCGCCGCCCAGGCCGCGCTGCAGCAGCAGCGGGAGGCGGCGCTCCGGCAGCAGGAGAAGCAGGCCGAGCGCGCCGCCCGGGAGCAGGCGCGGCAGTTCCTGCTGGGGGCGCGGGCCGAGGTGGAGCAGGCCATCACCCGGGCGGGCCAGGCAGGGGAGGACGCCGCCCGGGAGGCCCGGCGCCTGGTGGAGCAGGCCATCCAGGCCGAGGGCGAGGCGCTCGGGCGGCTCGATGGCCCGGCCACCCGCGCCGACAGCGGGCCGGCTGCGGCATTCAGCCCAGGCGACCCGGTGCGGCTGCAGGCGGGCACCACCGGTGAGGTGCTGGAGACCCGCGGCGACGGCAAGGTCGTGGTGCGGGTCGGGTCCCTCAAGCTGGTGGCCGAGCCCGCCACCCTCACCGCGCTGCCCCGGCGCGATGGGCCCGCCCGGCACCGGAGCCCCGCCGGAGCGGCCTCGCACGGTGACGCGACCCCAGAGTTCGAGCTCGACCTCCGTGGTCTCACCGGCGACGAAGCCGAGCAGGCCGTGATCGCCGCCATTGACCGGGCGGTGCTGGCCGAGCAGCCCTTCCTCAGGGTGATCCACGGCAAGGGCACCGGTGTGGTGCGGGAGCGGGTCCAGCGGGTGGCCGACGCCGATCGCCGGGTGGCGTCCCACGCGTTCGCGCCGGCTAACCAGGGCGGGACCGGGGTCACCATCGTGGAGCTGGGGCGCTGAGATGATCCCCGACGAGATCATCGAGCAGGTGCGCGATGGCGCCGACCTGGTCCGGGTGATCGGCGAGACCGTCTCCCTCAAGCGCACCGGCGCCGACTGGCGAGGGCCTTGTCCCTTCCACGGCGGCACCCACCGCAACTTCGCGGTGATCCCCCGGAAGGGCCGCTACTACTGCTTCGTCTGCAAGGAAGCCGGCGACATTTTCTCGTGGCACATGAAGCGGGCCGGCCTGAGCTACCCCGACGCCGTGCGCGAGGTGGCCCGGTCGCTCGGGATCATCATTCCCGAGAGCAGCCAGCGCCAGGGCCCCGATCCCCGGGAACCGCTGTTCTCGGCGGTGGCGGTGGCCCACGACTGGTTCGTGCGACAGTTCCGGGACGCGCCGGAGGCCGCCGAGGCCCGGAAGTACGTCGTGGGCCGGGGCTTCGACCTGGAGACCGTGGAGCCGCTGGAGTTCGGCTTTGCGCCCCGCTCCCCCGGATTCCACCTGGCCATGACCCAGCTCGGCCTGGACGACGCCACCCTGCTGGAGGCCGGGCTGCTGGCCAAGCGCGAGGACGGCTCGGTGGTGCCGCGGTTCCGCGGCCGCCTGCTGCTCCCCATCCACGACCTGCGCGGCCGGGTGGTGGGGTTCGGTGGCCGGCTGCTCGGCCCGGGAGAGCCGAAGTATCTCAACTCTCCCGAGTCCCCGATCTTCAAGAAGGGCCAGACGCTCTACAACCTCCACGCCGCCCGCAACGCCATCCGCAAGGAGGGCGCGGTGGTGATCGTCGAGGGCTATTTCGACGTGCTGCGCCTGGCCCTGGCCGGCTGCGAGCACGTGGTGGCCCCCCTCGGCACCGCCCTGACGGGAGACCAGGCCGAGCTGCTGCGCCGGGTCACCTCGCAGGCGATCCTGCTGCTCGACAGCGACATGGCTGGCCTCAAGGCCACCTTCCGGGCCGGGGACGAGCTGCTGCGGCACGAGCTTCGGGTCCGGGTGGCCACCCTCCCGCCGGGCGAGGACCCCGACACGCTGGTGCAGAAGGGCGGGCTGGCCGCGCTCGAGTCGGTGCTGGCCGACGCCATGGATCTCATGGAACGGAAGATCCAGATCCTGGAGCGGAAGGGGTGGTTCAGCGGGGTGGAGCACCGGCGTGAGGCGCTGGACCGGCTGCTGCCCACCATCCGCGCCACCCGGGACCCGATCCAGCGCGAGCTGTACCTCTCGCTGGTGGCGGAGCGGAGCGGGGTGGACAAGAAGGTGCTGGAGGCGGAGGCCGCCGCGCGCGGCCCCGAGCTGCCGCGGGAGCCGCCGCCCGCCCCGCGGGAGCGGGAGGTGCCTGACACGCCGCCCCGGGGCGAGGGCGTCCGCGCCGAGCAGGCGCTGATCCGGCTGATGGTGGCCAGCGGCGAGTGGCGCCGCCGCGCCCGCGAGGCGGTGCCGCCAGAATGGTTCGAGGTGCCGGGCTACCGGCGGCTCTTCGAGCTGCTGCGGGAGGTGGGTGCCGACGGGTCCGCGCCCGTGCCCGAGGGGCTCGACCCGGTGCTGGCGGCGCGATGGGCCAAGTTCCTGGCCGAGGTCTCCGCCATTCCCGCCGGGCGCCAGGACGAGGTCTACGTCGGGGCCTGCGACCGGCTGGCGGCCCGGCCCATCGAGCGGGAACTGCTGGCCACCGATGCCCGGATCGCCGGGGCCACCGATCCCGCCGAGCGCCGCGCCCTGGTGGAGCGCAAGGCCGCCCTGATGGAGACCCTCCGCCGGGACCACCCCAGCGCCTCCCGGCGGTACGGCTACCGCCGGCTGCAGCGCCGCGCCCGGCGACGATGACCAGCGGGCGGCGCGCCGCCCGGACCGATAGCGACAACCGACACCCGAACCCAGAGCGCAAGGAACGTCATGCACCCGGACATCAGCAAGCTCCTCGAACTGCAGGCCCGCGACGTCGCACTGCTCGAAGCGGATCAGGCCCTCGACGCGGTGCTGGGCGAGCTGGAGGCGCTCGATCGCCAGCTTGAGACCACCGCGGCCCAGGCCGAGCAGGCCCGGCGCGCCGTGGCCGACGCCACCCGCCGGCGCGGCGAGGTCGAGGTCAAGATTGACAACTTCAAGAAGCTGGAGGCCCGGGGCACCCAGCGGCTCGACCAGGTCCGTAACCCCAAGGAGTCCCAGGCGGTGATGACCGAGCTGGACCTGGCCCGCTCGGTGCTCGCCCGGGAGGAAGCCGACTGGGTCAAGCTGTCCGATACCATCGCGGCGCTGGAGCTCCTGGCCCAGGAGGCCGAGCAGCGGCTGCAGGTGGCGCGGGATGGCCAGGGCGCCGCCCGGGAGGAGATCGAGGGCCGGCGCCGCGGCGCCGAGGCGGTGCGGGCCACCGCCCTGGCCGCCCGGGACGCCGCCGCCAGCGAGGTGAACCGGGCCCTGCGCGGCCGCTACGAGCGTCTCCGCACGGTCAAGGCCACCCGGGTGGTGATCGCCCTGGAGGGCGCCGCCTGCGGGGCCTGCCACACCGCCGTGCCCCTGAACCGCCGAACCCAGATGCGGGCCGGGACCCTGATCGACGCCTGCGAGAGCTGCGGCGTCATTCTCTACTCGGCTGAGATCATTGAATAGCGCCTTTCCGGTCCCCGCGCTCCGCTGGTTCATCGCTCCGGCGCCCGATCCCCGGGCGGTGGCCGCGCTGGCGGGGGAGCTCGGCGTGTCCCCGGTGCTGGCCGCGCTGCTGGTGCAGCGAGGCCTCGCGTCCCAGGCCGAGGCCCGCACCTTCCTCCGCCCCTCGCTGGCCGACCTCGCCGACCCGCTGGCTCTGGCGGGGATGCCGGAGGCGGTCGAAACCATCACCGGCGCCATCCGCGCCGGGACCCGCATCCTGGTCCACGGCGATTACGATGTGGACGGGCAGTGCGCCACGGCGCTGCTGACCCGGGCGCTCCGCCTGGCCGGCGCCGATGTGGTGCCGTTCATCCCCCATCGCCTGCGCGACGGGTACGACCTCGGCCCCGCCGGGATTCGCGCGGCCACCGCCGCGGGTGCCGGCCTCATCATCACCTGCGACTGCGGCATCACCGCCGTCGAGGCGGTGGACGCGGCCCGCGCCGCCGGACTCAAGGTGGTGGTTACCGACCATCACCTTCCGGGCGCCGAGCTGCCGAGGGCCGAGGCGGTGGTGGACCCGCAGCGGCCCGACGACACCTCGGGCCTCCGCCAGCTCTGCGGCACCGGCCTCGCCTTTAAGCTCACCCAGGCCCTCGCCCATGCGTGCGGGCTCTCGCCCAACCTGCCGCTTCACTTCCTTGACCTGGTGGCCCTCGCCACCATCGCGGACATCGTCCCCCTGGTGGGCGAGAACCGGATCCTAGTGCGGCACGGGTTGCGGCTGCTGGGCGACGGCCGCTGGCCCGGGCTCACCGCGCTGATCCGCCACAGCGGGCTGGAAGGGAAAGAGATCCGGGCGGGGCAGGTGGGGTTCATTCTCGCCCCCCGGCTCAACGCGGCCGGCCGGGTGGGGGACGCCATGGATGGTCTCCAGCTGCTGCTCGCCGACGACCCCGCGGTCGCCCAGGGCCTGGCCGAACGGCTCGAGCGCATGAACACCGAGCGGCAGGCGCTGGACCAGCGCATCCTCGACGAGGCGATCCGGCAGGTCGAGGAGGAGCGCGACCCGGACCGGGATACCGCCCTGGTCCTGGCCTCCGACGGCTGGCATCCCGGGGTAGTGGGGATCGTCGCGTCCCGGGTGGTCGAGCGCTACGGCCGGCCGGCGTTCCTGATCGCGCTCGACGGCGAGGTGGGAAAGGGCAGCGGCCGGAGCATCTCGCGCTTCGACCTCCACGGGGCGCTCCGGCAATGCGGCCACCTGCTGGAGCGATTCGGTGGCCACCGCATGGCCGCGGGGGTGACGCTGAGGCGGAACCAGGTGGAGGCGTTCCGGGAACGCCTCAGCCAGGTGGCCCGCGAGGCACTGGGCGACGCCGACCTCGGGCCCGAGCAGCGCATCGACCTGGTGGTCTCCCTGGACGAGGTGAGCGGCGACCTCGAGCGGCTGGTGCGGCACCTGGAGCCCTGCGGCATGGGCAACCCGGGGCCGGTGTTCGGGGTGCGCGGCGTGCAGCTGGCGGGCGCCCGGCGGGTCGGCAGCAGCCACCTCAAGGGCACCCTGGTCGCCGAAGGTTCCCGGCTGGCCGCCATCGGCTTCAACTGGGCCGACCGCTACGCCTGGTTCGGGCAGGCCGAGCCCGCGCCGCCGCTCGACGTGGCCTTCCGGCTGGAGCAGAACGAGTGGAACGGGGCCACGACCCTGCAGGCCAGGATCGTGGCCCTGGCCGAGACCGGCGAGGCTGAGCCCGCGCCACCCAGCCAGTCGCCCGTGGGCTGATCCCATGCGCATCGTGGGCGGGACCTTCCGCGGCCGTCCCCTGGCCGTGCCGAAAGACCCGCGGGTGCGCCCCACCGCCGACCGGGTGCGGGAGGCGTGGATGAGCATCGTGCAGGAGGCGCTGCCGGAGGCCCGGGTGCTCGACCTCTTCGCCGGGAGCGGCGCCCTCGGCCTGGAGGCGCTGTCCCGCGGGGCGGCCTGGGCCGAGTTCGTGGAGCTGAACGCCCCGTCGCTCGCGGCGCTCCGGCAGAATATCGAGGCCCTGGGCGTGGCGGCCCGGGTGGCGGTCCACCGCGCCGACGCCCTGCGCTTCGCCGCCCGGCTGGCGCCGGGGGCGTTTGACCTCTGTTTCGCCGATCCGCCCTACACCCGGGACGATGCCGCCCGGCTGGTCGGCCTCTTCCGCCAGACCGCATTCGCCCGCATTCTGGCGGTGGAACACCCGGCCCGGACCACGCTCCCCGGCGACGAGACCCGTCGCTACGGCGACACCGCCGTCACCTTCTGCTACGCGCCATGAAACGCATCGCGCTGTATCCCGGCTCGTTCGATCCGCCCACCCGCGGCCACACCGACCTGCTGACGCGGAGCCTGGTGCTGGCCGACGAGGTGATCGTGGCGGTGTCGCGGAATTCGGCCAAGGAACCGCTCTTCACGGTGGCGGAACGCCTGGACATGCTCCGCGCCGCCATCGGCACGAACCCGCGGATCCGGTTCGAGGCGTTCGAGGGACTGCTGGTGGAGTTCGCCCGGCGGATGGGGGCGACGTTCATCGTCCGCGGCCTCCGCGCGGTGAGCGATTTCGAGTACGAGTTCCAGATGGCCCTGATGAACCGCCACCTCCATCCCGACCTGGAGACGGTGTTCCTGGTGCCCCCCGAGGACGCCACCTACCTGAGCTCGAGCCTGGTGCGCGAGGTGGCCCGCCACGGCGGCGATGTCTCCGGGCTGGTGCACCCGGTCGTCGCCGAAGCGCTGCGCCGGCGCTTCGCCCCGTGACCTTTCGCGACGACCTCCTGGCCCGGGCCAGGGAGCGGCGGGCCCGCGTTGTCCTGGTGGAGGGGGGCGACCCGCGGGTGGCCGCGGCCGCCCGGCGGCTGGCTAGCGAGGCGCTGGCCACCCCCATAGTGCTCGGTCCCGGCGGGATTGACCCCGAGACCGACCCACGGCGGGAGCTGGTGGCCCGCCACCTCCGCGACCGCCGCCCTGACCGGGTGGAGGACGCGGTGCACGCCCTGGACCTCGCCGCCGATCCGCTCCGGTTCGGGGCCTCGCTGGTGGGCCTGGGGGAGGCGGACGCCTGTGTCGGGGGCGCGGTGGAAACGACCGCCGACGTGGTGCGGGCCGCGCTCTGGGCGATCGGCTGCGCCGCCGGGGTGCGCACTGTCAGCTCCGCCTTCTACGTCCAGACCCCGGATGGCCGGGTGTTCACCTTCACCGATTGCGCCGTGATTCCCGAGCCCACCCCCGAGCAGCTGGCCGACATCGCCCTGGCCGCCGCCCGGGACCGGACCCGGCTCGTGGGGGACCAGCCCAGGGTGGCGTTCCTGAGCTTCAGCACCCTGGGCAGCGCCGCCGGGCGGCGGGTCGAGCGGGTACAGGCCGCCCTGGCCCGGTTCCGGGGAATCGCCCCCGGGATCCCGGCCGACGGCGAGCTTCAGGTGGATGCGGCGGTGGTCCCCGAGGTGGCCGCCCGGAAGGCTCCCGGGTCCCCGGTGGCCGGGGAGGCCAACATCCTGGTGTTCCCGGACCTCGACAGCGGCAATATTGGCTACAAATTGGTGCAGCGCCTGGGCGGGGCGGTGGCGCTGGGGCCCCTGCTGCAGGGGCTGGCCCGGCCGATGAGCGACCTATCGCGCGGGGCGTCGGTGGAGGATATTGTGGAGGTGGCAGCAATGGTCGGGTTGCAGGGGTAGGGTGCCGGCGGCAATCGGCCGCGGGCGGTCCGTTCAGCCGGGAATCTCATGGCCTTCACCGCGTCGAAAAATCCCACGGGCGTCTACCTCATTCACGTCGAGGGGCAGCTCATCGTGGGCAACCGCCAGGAACTCAAGACGGCGGTCACCGAGGCGCTCGATCACGGCGAGCGCCGCTTCGTCATCGACTTCTCCCGCACCGGGTACATTGACTCCTCCGGGCTGGGCGCCCTGGTTTCCATCTCCAAGAAGGTCCGGGAGCAGGGCGGCGACCTCCGGCTCAGCGGGCTCAACGAGGACCTGCGCTCGCTGTTCGAGCTGACCAAGCTGGACACCCTCTTCGCCATCAGCGACACCGCCGAGCGGGCGGTCGCCGGCTTCGGCGCGTGACCTCGCCCGCCCCCGCCTCCCTGCGCCTGTGCGTGCGCCGCCGGCGGGTGCCCAACCCGGCCGGCGTCACCGTCCAGATCTCGCTCCGGGTCCCCAGCGATGTCGGGTGCATTGAGGAAGTGGTGGACCTCCTCATGCGCCACTGCACCGCCGCCAACTGGCTGTGCCGCCGGATGCGGTTCAACTTCCGGGTTGCCGTGGCCGAGGCGCTGGCCAACGCCATCGTCGCCGGGAACCAGGAGAACCCCAGCAAGTCGGTCGAGGTGGCCGCCGAGCTGGGCCCCGACCACGTCCGTATCGTCGTGACCGACCAGGGGCCCGGATTCAACCCCGCCCACATCCAGGCCCCGATCCTCCCCGAGGACCTCGACCGTCCCAGCGGCCGGGGCCTGTTCCTGATCCGCCAGCTGGTGGACGACGTCCAGTTCAACGAGCAGGGGAATTCCATCTGCATGATGCTGCGCCGCCGCTGACGGGGCTGGAGTCTGTCGCGGATGCCCTGGGCGCCCTGCTCGGCGCCCGTGTGCGCTTGTGGCGGTACGATGGCCGGGGCCTCAAGGCCTTCGGGAACGTGCCCGACCCCGGCTACTCGCCCCCCATGCCGCGCGAACCCGGCCTGGTCCCCACGCCAACCGGGAGTGTCTGGATCACGCCCGTCCCCGAGGCCGAGGGGTTCTGGCTCGAGGTGGCGGGAATCCCCGAATCCCGGGCCAGCGAGCTGGCCCCCCAGCTCTCCGGCATCCTGGCGGCGTTCTTCGCGGCGGAACGGGAAACCGCCGAGATCACCGACGAGCTGGCCAGCCGGTACGAGGAGATCGACCTCCTCTACGCCATCAGCGAGATCCTGGGCCAGACCACCCTGCTGGAGGAGGCGGCCCCCACCATCGTGCGGCTGGTGGCCGATACCGTCGGGGCCCGGCGGGCCTCGATCATGGTCCACGATGAAGAGGCCCGGGTGCTCCGGACCGTGGCGGCGCGGGGTTTCTCGGCCGACGGCCTCCTTCCGGTGCCGGTCACCGACCCGCAATCGGTGGCGGCGCGGGTCTTCCGCGAGGAGCGGATCATCGTCTGCGATCCCGAGGACCCGCTGCTCCAGAACCCCGGGAGCCAGGATCCCCGGAGCTATCGCGGCCAGGCCTTCCTGAGCATCCCCATCAGCTACGCGGTGCCGGGACGGGGAATCCGCTGCGTCGGCGTCATCAACCTGACCGACCGCCTGGTGGGCGACGCCTTCTCGCCCGCCGAGGCCAAGCTGGTCTCGGCGGTGGCCAACCAGATCGGCGCCGCCATCGAGAACGCCCGGCTGGTGGCCCGGGACCTCCGCCGCCAGCGGCTGCAGCGGGAGCTGGAGCTGGCGCACGACCTCCAGCTCAAGCTCATGCCGGGCCCGCAGGTGCTCCAGGGCGATGCCCAGGTCGCCGCCGTCTGCCGCCCGGTGGACAGCGTGGGCGGGGATTTCTACACCTTCGCCCGGCTGGGTGGCGGCCGGGTGGGCGTGATGCTGGGGGACGTCTCCTCCCACGGTTTCTCGGCGGCCCTGGTGATGGCCCTGGTGCTGGCCGCCGCCGGCATCCACGCCCACGCCGGCAGCACCCCCGACGAAGTGCTGGCCGCGATGCTGGAGAGCCTGGGGGACGAGCTGGCCTCCACCGAGATGTACCTCTCGGTCTTCTACGGCGTGATTGACCCGCGGGCCGGCACCCTCACCTACGCCAGCGCCGGGCATCCCCATGCCTTCCGCCTGCCCAAGGCCGGCGCGCCATCGCGCCTGGCCAGCACCGCGCCGCCGCTGGGCCTGGCCACCGCCACCAGCCTGACCAGCCACACCACTCCCTGGGCGGCCGCTGAAGACCTGCTCTGCCTGTGGACCGACGGCCTGGTGGACCAGCGCTCGGGCGGCTTCACCGAGGAGCTGCTGCTGGACGCGCTCTCCGCCCGCCGGGCCCTGGCGCCGGAGGCGATCGTCGAGGGCGTCTTCGCCGAGGCCGATGCCGGCACCACCCAGCCGGTGGACGACCGCACCCTGCTCGTGATGCGGGTCTAGCTGCCCGATTGCTGCCGGGCGGGGATACCTTTCCCCCAATGGCGCCCCCCAAGAAATCGCTGGGCCAGCACTTCCTCCACGACCCGGGGATCCTCGGCCGGATCGCCGACCTGCTGGAGATCGAGCCGGGCGACACCGTCCTCGAGATCGGGCCCGGCCCGGGCGGCCTCACCGCGGCGCTCGCCGGACGCACCACCCGGCTCATCGCCATCGAGAAGGACCGCGACCTTGCGGCCTCGCTTTCGGCGCGGCTTTCCGCCGCCACGGTGGTGGAGGGCGATGCCCTCGAGCTCGACTGGCACCGGCTGACGGGGCCCGGCCCCATCCGCATCATCGGGAACATCCCCTACAACATCACCTCGCCCCTGCTGGAGAAGGTGCTGCTGCCGCCCAGACCGGCCTGCATCGTCTTCCTGGTGCAGAAGGAGGTGGCCGACCGCGTGGCCGCTCCCCCGGGCGGACCGGAGTATGGCGCGCTCAGCGTGGGCATCCAGGCGGTGGCCCGGGTGGAGAAGCGGTTCACGGTGGCGGCCGGCGCCTTCCGGCCGCCGCCGAAAGTGGACTCGGCGGTCCTCCGGCTCTGGCCGCTCGGCCGGCCGCTGATCCCCGATCATCGCGTGGCCGCCTTCCGGCGATTCACCGTGGGCCTGTTCGGCTTCCGCCGGAAGCAGCTGGTTCGGGGCCTGCGGGAACTGACTGGCGCCGGTGCCGGCCAGGCGGGCGCCTGGCTGGAGTCATCCGGCATCGAGGCCAGCCGACGGCCACAGGAGCTGTCTCCGGAGCGCTTCGTCCGGCTGTTCCAGGCGGTGGAGGGCGCGTGAGCGGGGCCAGGGCCGGGCGGGGTGGCGGCGGCCCTACCGCTGGCTCCCCCCGGGCGACTATCTTTGTGAAACATTTCACAAAATCGCATGCGCAAGATCGCCGAGTCCACCGTTCGCCGTCTGTCCCTGTACCTGCGGTTCCTCGAGGACTTCGAGGCCCAGGGCATGGAGACGGTCAGCTCCGAGGCCCTGGCGGCCCGGGGCGGGACTACCTCGGCCCAGGTGCGGAAGGACCTGTCCTTCTTCGGTTCCTTCGGGAAGCGCGGGCTGGGGTATTCGGTCGGCGAGCTGGTGCGGAAGCTCCGGGACATCCTGGGGCTGGGGCGCACCTACCGGGTGGCGATGATCGGGGCGGGGAAGATCGGCAGCGCGCTGAGCCAGTACCGGGGGTTCCGCCAGCGCGGATTCGAGATTGTCTCCATCTTTGATACCGACCCCGCCAAGATCGGGAAGGGCTGGAACGGGCTGCAGGTCCGGGATCTCAAGGACCTCGAGACCGAGCTGCGGCGGGCGCCGGTGGACATCGCCGTGATCGTCACGCCGTCGGAGGCGGCCCAGCCCGCCACCGACCGGGTCGTGGCGCTGGGGGTGAAGGCGATCCTCAACTTCGCTCCGGTGCAGCTCAATGTCCCGGACGATGTCGTGGTCAAGACCGTGAACCTGGCGCTGGAACTGGAAACGCTGAGCTACGCCCTGACCAACCGCTAGTCGCCCCGCCCCCAACCCGGAGCCCATGCCCGCACTCCGCGTCACCAGCGAAATCGGCCAGCTCGAGGCGGTCCTGGTCCACACCCCGGGGGCCGAGATCCGGGCCGTCACGCCCGGCAACAAGGGCGACTACCTCTACGACGACATCATCCAGCCGGAAATCGCCCAGAAGGAGCACCGGCGCTTCGTGGCGGTGCTGCAGCGCTTCGCCACGGTCTACCAGGTCGGGGACCTGC
>CAZCVG010000008.1:0-12514 GCA_964501735.1 uncultured Gemmatimonadaceae bacterium
CCGCCGGACATGGCCCTGGCCCTCAAGCAGCACGAGGCCTACTGCCAGACCCTGGAGCGGCTGGGGCTGGCGCTGATCCGGCTGCCGCCCGACCCGGCCTTTCCCGATTCCACCTTCGTCGAGGACACCGCCATCGTCACGGCCAGGGGCGCCACCCTCACCCGGCCGGGCGCCGCCAGCCGGGAGGGGGAGGTGCGGTCCATTGGGGAGGAGCTGGGGAAGTGGTTCCCGGAGCTGGGCGCGATCACCTCCCCCGGGACCGTGGATGGCGGCGACGTGTGTGAGGCGGGGCAGCACTTCTTCATCGGGCTGTCGGAGCGGACCAACCCCGAGGGCGCGGCCCAGCTGGCGGCGTGGCTGGAGCGGCGGCGGTTCAGCGCCAGCGTCATGGACATCCGCGGCATTCCGGGCCTGCTGCACCTCAAGACCGGGCTCTCCTGGCTGGGCGGGCGCCGGCTGCTGGCCAGCGCCGAGGTGGCGGGGCACGGCGCGCTGGGCGGATGGGAGGTGGTGCGGGTGCCGGCGGGGGAGGACTACGCGGCCAACTGCATCCGGGTCAACGAGGCGCTGCTGGTGGCGCGGGGCTTCCCGGCCACCAGCGCGCTGCTGGGCGAGCTGGGGTATGACCTGGTGCCGCTGCCCATGACCGAGTACCGCAAGCTGGACGGCGGGCTGAGCTGCCTGTCGCTGAGGTGGTGAGCTACGGCAGCTTGGCGACCGCCTCCTTCACCCACCGGCTGTCAGGGAACTGCTCCGCCAGCGCCGCCAGCACCGCCCGGGCCGACTCCACCTGCCCCGCGGCCACATACGCCTCGCTCCGCAGCAACCCGACCCGGAGCGCCGCCCGGCTGTCGTCCGGCGGCAGGGTGATCTGCGCCAGGGCCTCCAGCGCCCGGGCCGGGTCCTTCCGGTCGCGCAGGGTGGACTCGATCAGCAGTAGCTGGATGCCGAAGTCCCCCGGCCGCTGCCGCGCCAGCTCTTCGGTGAGCCGGGCCGCCTCGGCCGAATCTCCCGCCGCCCGCCGGGTCCGCGCCTGGTGATACAACCCCGCCACCAGCAGCCGTTCCACATCCGCCGGGTCCCCGCTCCGGGTGCCGACCCCGCCGGCGTAGCTGTAGACCACCTCGCCGCCGTGCTCACCCGCCTCATATATGTAGAAGCAGGCCACCAGGCCCACGAGGCCTGACGCGACCCGGAGCCACTTGGCCTGCGCCACCCGCTGCCGCAGGACCAGCGCGGCAACCTCGAGCAGGGCCACCACCAGGAGGAGGTTCCGGACCATCTCGCCCAGCTCCTCGTGTTCGTGCACCGCATCCCCGGCGCCGGGAATGCGCTCGGCCACGCCGTGGGCATCCACGCCCGACTGTACCGCCGCCACGCTGGCCGCGGCGGCCAGGAGCAGCAGGGTGGTGGCGGCCGGTCCGGTCCACTCGAACTTCCCGGTGATGGACACCCACCGGAAGGCCACGCCGAGCAGGCCCAGGGCCACCACGAAGTGGACGATCTGCGGATGGAAGACTCCGATATCAGGCATGGGACGTGTGGGTCGGGAGAAAGAAGGATCGCCGCGGCGGGCTACGGCTTCGGGTCGGGGGCGTGGCCGTCCGGGCTGGCCAGCGCCCGGCCGACGATGATCGTGATGTTGTCGCTGCCGCCGTCCTCCAGGGCGTCCTGCAGCAGCGTCTCGCACACCTGTCGGGCGGAAGTCATCTCGGCCAGGCGCTGGCGGATCTTCTCGTCGCTGACATGCTTGGTCAGGCCGTCGCTGCAGATCAGGTGGGTGAGTCCCCACGAGGCCGGCAGCCGGGTCACCACCGGCGCGGTCTGGCTGCCGCCGATGGAACTCGAGAGCACGTGGGCCCAGCGGGTGGAGAGCGCCTGCGACCGGGTGAATACCCCCTGGTCAATCAGCTCCTCGGCCATGGTCTGGTCCCGCGTGACCTGGCGCAGCTTGCCGTCGCTGTACATGTAGTAGCGGGAGTCCCCCACCTGGAGCAGGTAGTACCACGGCCAGACCCCGAACCACAGGGTCAGCGTGGTGGCCATGCCTTCCAGGTCGGGATCCTCCTTGGCGCGGCGGATTACCTCGGCGTGGATCTGCATGGCCGCGTCCTGCAGCGCCTCGGTGAAGTCGGTCTCCGGCCCGGCGCTGCCGTAGTACACCTGCATGCTCTGGGTGATGTAGGCCGTGGCGTGTTCCAGCGCCAGGCGGCTGGCCTCCTCGCCCTTGTTGCCGCCGCCCACGCCGTCGGCGGCCATGGCGATGAACGCGACCCGCTCGTCCTCGATGCGGCGCTGGTGCAGGTCCGGCAGGCTGGTGAGGTAGACCTCGAGCCGCTTCCGGACCGCGCCCATGAAGAAGTGGTCCTGGTTGTTCTTGCGCACCTTGCCCGGGTGGGTCAGGCCGAAGAAATCAATCTCGTTGTCGCGGGGCCTGCGCTCCGTGGTCATGCTGGAGCCCGGTGCCGTCATGGACCCTCCCCCAGTGTAGTTCCCCCAGGCACGCTGGCCGGAAGGCCTGATCCAAGATGCAGTGCCCCGGTGTCCGCCGCCAGCGCGGGGGCCCGGCACTGTCGGCTGGACCGGCGGCGGCGTAGAATCAGCCTGTCATCACCCCGGAATCCATGCATCCACTCGCCGGCACCCCCGCGCCCGCCGACCGCCTGATTGACCCGGCCGCCCTGGTGCGCGCCTACACCACCCGGTGCCCCGATCCCGGCGTCCCGGGCGAGCTGGTCAGCTTCGGCACCAGCGGGCACCGCGGCTCGCCGGAGGACGGCACCTTCAACGAGGCCCACATCCTCGCGATTACCCAGGCCATCTGCGAGTATCGCGCGGCCCGGGGGATCGCCGGCCCGCTCTACATCGGCAAGGACACCCACGCTGCCTCCCGCCCCGCGGAGCAGACCGCGCTCGAGGTCCTGGGCGCCAACGGGGTGGAGGCGGTAGTGCAGGCCGGCGACGGCTACACCCCCACGCCGGTCATCAGTTGGGCCATCCTCCGCTGGAACGCCGCCGCCGGCGCGCCCCGGGCCGACGGCATCGTCATCACCCCCTCGCACAATCCGCCCCGCGATGGCGGATTCAAGTACAATCCGCCCAACGGCGGCCCCGCCGACACCGACGTGACCGGCTGGATCCAGCAGCGCGCCAACGCCCTGCTCGCCGGGGGGAACCGGTCGGTGCGCCGGGGCAAGCCCACCCCGCGGGCCGAGGACCTCGCCGGGCCGTACGTGGAGGACCTGGCCGGTGTGCTGGACCTGGACGCGGTGCGCTCGGCGGGCGTCCGGCTCGGCGCGGACCCGATGGGCGGGGCCTCGGTGACTTACTGGCCCCGCATCGCCGCGCGGTACGGGCTCGACCTGACCGTGGTGAACGACCGGGTGGACCCGACCTTCCGGTTCATGACGCTGGACCACGACGGCAGCATCCGCATGGACTGCTCCAGCCCGCACGCCATGGCCGGCCTGCTCCAGCTCAAGGACCGCTTCGGCGTGGCGTTCGGCAGCGATCCCGATGCCGACCGGCACGGCATCGTGACGCCCGGCGCCGGGCTGCTCAATCCCAATCATTTCCTCGCCGTCGCCATAGACTACCTCCTGACCCACCGCCCCGGCTGGCCCGGGGTCGCGGCGGTGGGCAAGACCCTGGTCTCCAGCGCCCTGATTGACCGGGTCGTGGCCCGGCACCGGCGCCGGCTGTACGAGGTCCCGGTGGGGTTCAAGTGGTTCACGCCCGGGCTGTTCGACGGCAGCGTCTGCTTCGGCGGCGAGGAGAGCGCCGGCGCCAGCTTCCTCCGGCGCGACGGCTCGGTCTGGACCACCGACAAGGACGGCATCCTGCTCTGCCTGCTGGCCGCGGAGATCACCGCCGTCACCGGCCGGGATCCCGGCGAGCACTATCGCCGCCTCACCGCCGACCTGGGCGCGCCGAGCTACAGCCGCATCGATACGCCCTGCTCACCGGCGGAGAAGGCCGCCTTCAAGCGGCTGGTCCCCGAGGCCATTGCCGCGACCGACCTGGCCGGGGACCCGATCACCGCCAGGCTCACGACCGCCGCCGGCAACGGCGCCGCCATCGGCGGGCTCAAGGTGACCACCGCCAATGGCTGGTTCGCCGCCCGGCCCTCGGGCACGGAGAACGTCTACAAGCTCTACGCCGAGAGCTTCCGCGACGATCGGCATCTCGGCCGGATCATCGAGGAGGCGCAGGGCATCCTGCAGGCGGCGCTGGGGTAGCGTCCCCGCGGGAATCCCGGCACTGGATCGCGGCGGTGGCCCGGGAGCACGGCAGGTTCGCAGGTCTCAACTCGGGGGGTTCCATGTCCTGGAACGATATCGTCATCACGCTGCGGCTCGATCTCCTCGGCAGCCTGATCGTGGCTGCGATCCTGGGTTCCGCCATCGGGATGGAACGGGAGATCCAGGGCAAGTCGGCGGGGCTCCGCACCAATTCACTCATCTGCGTGGGCGCCTGCCTGTTCACCGAGCTTTCGATTGCACTCACAGGGCCCGGAACCGGGGACCCGTCCCGGGTGGCGGCCCAGATCGTCACCGGGGTCGGGTTCATCGGCGCGGGGACCATCATGCGGGGCCGCGGCGCGGTGACCGGGCTGACCACGGCGGCTACGATCTGGCTGGTCGCGGCGGTCGGCATGGCGGTGGGAGCGGGGTGGACCATGGAAGCCGCCGGTGCCACGCTCCTCACCCTGGTGGTGCTGTCGGTGCTGGGCCGCATGGAATCCCACCTCGAGTTCAAGTCGGGCTCGAGCGAGGTCCGGCTCCGGCTCAAGGCCGACGAGCGCTACCTGGAGCGGATCGAGGAGATGGTGGGAGAATCCGGCGCCCGGGTCGAGAAGCTCGACACCACGGTGTCAGGCGACCAGATGACCGTGCGGCTCAAGATGCGGGGCGTGCGCCACGCCCGCGACAAGGCCAAGCTCAAGGTGATGAGGGCCACCGGCATCTGGTCGGTCACCGACCTGGACCGGGAGTCCGGCGGCACCACGCCGCCTCCAGGCGACGAGAGCTGAGCGGGCCGCCGCCGCTCAGGGACGCCGGGCCAGCTCCGCGCGGATGGCGGCGTCGGCGTCCCGCCAGTTGGCCGCCAGCTGGGCCTCGGCCTGGCGCGCCACCGCAACATCACCGGCGGCGCCGGCCGCCCGCAGGAGGCCGAGCAGCGCCCGGCTCCGGCCCGGGGCCAGCTCCAGCGCCCGGACAAACGACCGCTGCGCCTCTGCCGCCTGTCCCGCCGCCAGCAGCAACTCCCCCAGCAATTCATGAGTCGGCTTGACGATGTCCGGCGGGCCGAACTCCAGCGGCAGCGCATCCTCCGCGCCCGCCGCCTGCCGTAGCAAGGCGAGCGCGGCCGGCCGGTCCCCCCGGGCCCAGAGCAGGCGCGCCCTGAGTTGTGCGGCAAGGATGCCGGGGACGCTCCGGCCCGCGCCGCCGGCCGCCTCGGCTTCGGCGGCGGGGACCAGGCGCTCGAGGCGGAGCACCGCGCCGTCCCCGGCGCCGAGATCACCGCGGCCCACGCTGGCGGTGGCCAGGGCGTAGATGTCCATCGCCCGGGTGACCGCTGACGCCCGCGCCGTGTCCAGCGGCCATTCGGCGGCGGGGTCGCTCCAGGCTTCGGTGACCATCAGGTAGTGGGCCCGCATGCTGAGGAGATACCCCTCCTGCCGCGGGTTGCCGGCCACGATCTGCCGGCGCACCAGGTCGAGGTGTTCCCGGGCCGCGGCCAGCTTCCCCTGCTGCAGCAGCCCGTAGCCCAGCCATGAGGTATAGTGCCCCGGGCGCCAGCGCGACCGGTCGCTGCCCGAGGCCACGGCGTTCTGCGCCACCGTCTCCTCCCACATGCCCATCGCCAGGAAGATGTGGGTGGTCATGTGCTGGGCGTGATCCGCCCCGGCGGCGATGACCGAGTACTCCCGCGCGGCGAACAGGCCCAGCGGCGCGTGGATCGGGTCGTCGAAGGCGTGGATGATGTAGTGCAGCGCGCCCGGATGCGCCGGGTTGCGGCGGTAGACCTCCCCGGCCAGGGCGCCGGCCCGCATGTAGGCGGGGATGTTCCGGACCGCCTGGCTCAGGCCCATCAGGGACAGCGCGTAGAAGGCCTTCGCTTCATTGTCCTCGGGGGCCTCGGCGCTGAGGCGGGCCAGCACCCGCGAGTAGAGGGTGTCGCTCCGCGCCTTGGCGGTGTCCGCGAAGTAGAGCGCCTCGGCCGCCTCCAGCCACCCGCGCTCGCGCGGCGTCCCGGCCTTCCGCCGCCGGGCCTCGGCCGTCGCGCCCAGCTTCTCGAGCGCCGCCCTGCCGGCGGCGGGGTTCTTCTCGTTCCAGAGCGGGTGGTTGTGGGTCATCGCCTCGCCCCAGTACGCCAGCGCGAAGTCCGGGTCGGCCGCCTGTGCCTCACGGAAGGCCTGGGCCGCGTCGTCGTACTCGAAGCTGTGCAGCAGCATCACGCCCCGGAGGAACGGCTCCTGCGCCGCCGGCCGGCCGCTGTTGGGGAAGTCAATCCGGCCCAGCGTCTGGGCGCTGAGCGGCGACGCCAGGAGCAGGAGGACGAGGGACGCGAGGCAGCGCATGGACAGGGACTCCGAGAGGGAATGGCTCAATGTAACCGCCGGCCGTGGCGGGACCAGCAACGGGCGGCGCCACCCGCCGCTCCCGCAAACGCGCCGGGCCGGCCACGGCGTGCCGTGACCGGCCCAGGGCACCGGGCGGGGTGGTTCAGCCCCGGGAAGGGCCGCCGCGCCGGCCCGAGGGTCTCCCGTGCGGGCGTCGCCCGGGGTGGGGAGGCCGCGGTCCCGCCGGCGCGGACGGCCCGCCCTGGCGGCCACGGGCCGCCTCCGCGGCGGCACGACGCTGCCGGTTGGCCTCGGCCCGCTTCCGCTCCTCGGCCTTCCGGGCCCGGATGGCGGCGATCCGCTCGGCGTGGGGGATCTCCAGTTTCGCCGCGGGCCTGGCTGCGTAGTCGAAGTCGGGCAGGGTGATGCGCGGCAGCCGCCGGCCCACCGCCCGCTCGATGGCGCGGAGGTCGCCCTCCTCCTCCGGGGCCACGAAGGTGAACGCGTCGCCGGTGGCGGCGGCCCGCCCGGTCCTGCCCACCCGGTGGATGTAGTCCTCCGCCACCGCCGGCACGTCGAAGTTCACCACGTGGCCCAGCGCCTCCACGTCAATGCCGCGCGCGGCGATGTCGGTGGCCACCAGCACGCGGAACTTGCCCGCCTTGAAGCCCTCCAGCGCCGCGGTCCGCTGGGCCTGTGACCGGTTGCCGTGGATCCGCTCGGCGCTGAACCCGCGCTTGACCAGGAAGTCGGCCAGGCGGTTGGCCCGGTGCTTGGTGCGGGTGAAGACCAGCGCTTCACGAATGTCGCCCCGCTCCAGCAGGGTCGCGAACAGCGCCCCCTTGAGGTCCTGCGGCACCGGGTAGAGCGCCTGGGTGATCCCCACCGCCGGCGCCGCCTGGCGCTCGGTCTGCAGCGCGACGGGATTGTGCAGCAGGTCGCGGGCCAGCGACTGGATCGGTCCCGGCATCGTGGCGCTGAAGAGCAGGGTCTGCCGCCGGGCCGGGAGGAAGCGGAGGATCTTCCGGATCTCGGGCAGGAACCCCATGTCGAGCATGCGGTCGGCCTCGTCCAGCACCAGGTGCTCGATCTTGTCCAGCTTGGCGTAGGGCGAACGCAGGTGATCCAGCAGCCGCCCCGGCGTGGCCACCACCACGTCCACACCGGCCCGGAGCGCCCGCTCCTGCGGGCCCATGCCCACCCCGCCGTAGATCGCCGCCGAGGTGATCGGGGTGTGGACCGCCAGGAAGTTCAGGTGCTCCGCGATCTGGGCCGCGAGTTCCCGGGTGGGCGTGATCACCAGGGCGCGGGTGGTGCCGCGCGGCTTGTCAATCAGCCGGTGGAGGATCGGCAGCAGGAACGCGGCGGTCTTGCCGGTGCCGGTGGCCGCGCAGGCCAGCAGGTCCCGCCCCTCCAGCCCGGGAGGGATCGCGTCCACCTGGATGGGCGTGGGGTGGAGAAACCCGAGTTCCTTGAGGCCCTGGAGGAGGTTCTTGTGCAGGCCGAACTTGCTGAAAGGCACGATGAATACCGGTGGTGGGAACTCCGGGCTCGGGGGCCCGGACGAGCGTGATCAGAGCTGGGCGCGGAGCCAGGCCAGCAGCTGGCGGTCGAGTTCATCGGCGCCCTGGCCGGGGGTATGCGGCATGACCGGACGGCGGCGGCCCTCGCTCATGAGGCACCACATCGGTCCCTCCGCCTCCTCGCCGCGCCGCAAGTTGGCGGGGCGCCCCTCATACGACACAAAATGAAAACTGCGCTCACCCAGGACCAGGTGGCGCTGCTCGACCTTGTAACCGGACACGGGAGGCCTCGGCGGACGGCGCGGGGAAGGCGGTGGAAGGGCGCGCAGGACCGGCCCACCGGGCGCGACCGGCCGGCCACGCGGGGTGCAAGATAACCGGACGTCCCGATCGATGTCGGCTCACGCCCTCCCTGCGACCGTGGCACCCCGCACGGCATCTCACACCGCACGATTCTTCATCACACCGCTGCCGCGGAAGGACGCCATGCTGACGTCGCTTATGGACCTGCGGGTGGCCGCCTTCGCGATCCTGGCGGCCCTCGGTGCCACACCAGTGTTCGCTCAGGATCCCTTCTCGCCCCCGCTGCTGGCTGACCGGGTGCGGCTGGCAGAAGCCCTGCGCGTGGGGGACGCGGTCCGCGGGCGGCTGTGGCCGGGCTGGGAGGCCACTCCCGCGCCGATCCTCCTCGTCGCCGATTCGGTGGAGTACCTCCTCCGGCACCCCCGGCCCACCGCGGAGTTCCGGTCTCTCGGATGGGACTCGGTGGTGGGAGCGGAGCTCTGGGCGCGTCGGCGCGTCTTCCCGCCCGGCTTCCTTGCCACCTTCCCGGCGGTCGGCGGCCTGGCCACGGTGGTGGTGGGCTCGGCGGCACGGACCGGCAAGACATCCAGCGCCTGGGTGCTTACCCTCCTGCACGAGCACTTTCACCAGTGGCAGTACGCCGAGCCCGACTACTACCCCGGCCTCGGGGCCCTGAACCTGGCCCGTGGCGATACCACCGGCATGTGGGCCCTCCAGTTTCCCTTTCCCTACGACTCGGCGCCGGTCGGGGCCGCGGTCCGCGCCCTGGCCCTCAGCCTGGCCACCGCTCTCGACGCGGCCGGTCCGGCGGAGGCGGAGGCGCGACGCGCGGTGCACGCGGCCCGCGATCACCTCGTGTCGCTGCTCGCGCCGGACGACCGGCGGTACCTGGAGTTCCAGCTCTGGCAGGAAGGAGTGGCGCGGTGGGTGGAGTACGCCGGCGCCGCCGCGGCGCTCGGACTGGCGCCGCCGCCGGACGGGTTCCAGGCGCTGCCCGACTACGCATCCTACGCCGAGACCCTGGCACAGGCCGAGGCGGCCCTCCGGCGGGAGCTTCGTGGCCTCGACCTGGGCCGGGACCGGCGGGTGGTGTTCTACCCGTTAGGCGCCGCGCTGGCGCTCCTCGCCGACCGCACCGGTGAGGACTGGAAGCGGCGCTATGCCAATGAGAAGTTCCGCCTCAGCGGCATCACCGTCCTCTCGAGATAGGTCCATCCCCCGGCCGGCCCGGCGGCTCTCCCCCGCGCGGGCCGGCTGGGGTCCGGCGCCTACTGGCCCCGGCTCGACGGCGGAACCATCCCGTTGATCCGCATGTAGGTGACGAGGTTGCCGTAGTGCTCGGCGTTGTGGGTGGCATTGAGCGTCAGCGCGAACAGCCGGGTGCGCTCCGCCCCGAACAGCTTGGTGGCCTGCTGGGACGCGGCGTCGGTCTGGGCGTAGGCGCGGGCGCAGTACTCGGTGGACGCCTTGAGCGCGGCAATCAGGCCGGCCTTGGTGGTCTGGGTCCGCTCGATGTCGTCCTCATTCCCGGACGGCTCGCCCAGCGCCGCGGCGCAGATCAGGTTCTGGGCCCCCGCGACATGCCCGATCAGCTGGCCGAAGCTCCGCACCTCCGCGGTGGGGCGGTAGCTGTACATCGTCTCCGGCACCTCCTCCGCGGCCTGGGTGACGTAGTCGGTCATCTGCTGCCACAGCATCCGGGTGGTCTGGACGGCGGGATTAGCCTGCTGCTGGGCCTGGGCCGAGGTGGCCACCGCGGCGAGGGTCAGGGAAACGAGAAGTCGGACGCGTCGATGCATGGGTGGTGTCTCGAGTGAAGGAGTGAAGCGCTGGCGGGCAGCGGAGGCGGCGCGCCATCCTACGGGTACACAATCCCGCGGCAAGCGGGTTTTCGGCTATCGCCGGGATCGCCCCACGCCGCGGGCCCCCCGGCCGTCCGGCGCCCGGCTTGTGGCCCACGCGGTGATGAGCAGCAGCGTTCCCGCGCCCAGGGCCGCCGGGCCGACCCAGCCCGGCACCGGCCGGTAGGTCTCCACGGCACCCGCGGCCTCCACGCCCCGGTACGGCGCCCGCTCGCCGGTGCGGTACACCGGGCGGAGCAGCATCACCATGAATCCGCCGCACACAAGGAAAAGGCCCAGGGCCACGGGAAAGCGCACAGTCGCACCAGCCGGACGGAAGGGTGGATGTTCCGGGGAGTAACCTGTCCCACGGCCTGATCGTGCGCCAGTGCCGGGGGCGGCGTTGACAGGAGCCACCGGGCCCCGCTACATACGGCACGCCACCGCCCACATGTCAGCCCCTCCCCCGCCTCTGCGCCCCGCCCGGGAGCTCGACCGCTCCATCGTCGAGGGACCGCTGCCCAGCGCCGTGTGGAGGCTGGCCTGGCCCACCATTATCCAGAACCTGATCGGCGGGCTGCAGGGGGTGGTGGACCATGCGCTGGTCGGCCACTTCGTGGGCCACGCCGGGAACGCCGCCATCGGGGTGGCTTTCCAGATCTTCCTGGTGGTGATGGTGTTCGTGAGTTCGGTCTTCACCGGCATGGGCGTCCTGGTGGCCCGCTTCGCCGGGGCGGGGGACGCCGCCCAGGTCAACCGCGCGGTGTACCAGGCCTTCCTCGCCGCGATGGCCCTGTCCATCGGGATCCTCGCCCCGGTGGGATACCTCCTCGCCCCGTCGCTGCTCGACCTCGTCCACGCCGCGCCCCAGGTCAAGGCCGAGGCGCTGCCGTACATCCGGATCATGTTTGTGTTCAGCTTCGGAATGCTGGTCTTCTTCATGGCCAGTGGCGCGCTCCGCTCCGCCGGCGATGCCCGCACTCCCCTGCTGCTCGGCATCCTCCTCACCGTGCTCAACGTGGCCTGCAACGTCGTGCTGATCACCGGCGCGGGCCCCTTCCCCCGGATGGGCGCCGCCGGCGCCGCTGCCGGCACCGCCATCGCCGGCGGGATCACCACCGTGGTGGCGCTGTGGCTCTTTGCCTCCGGGCGGACTCCGGTGCACTGGCACCGGGGCATGAACTGGCGGCCCGACTGGGCCATCATCCGGCAGCTGTTCCGCTTCGGGCTGCCGGCCGGATTCCAGGGCGTGGTGATGAACATCGGCGGGGTGCTGATGCTCCGCTTCATCGGCTCGCTGCCCAACGGCGCCGAGGCCCAGGCGGCCTACGCCGTGGGGTACACCGAACTCTTCAGCTTCGTGACCTGGACCTCGGTCGGCATCATGGGCGCCACCGCCGCGGTAGCCGGCCAGAATCTCGGGGCCGGCAAGCCGGAGCGCTCGGCCCAGGCGGTGCGCATCGCCGCCGGGATCGGGCTCTCGCTGGCGGCGCCGATCGGGCTCCTGTTCCTGCTGGTGCCCCGCATCCTTCTCGGTGTGTTCGGGATGACCGGCGCGGAGGTGGTGGGGATCGGCGTGCAGCTGCTGGCCTTCCTCAGCGTGTCGGGGCTCCTGGTCACGGTGGCCCTGGCGTACACCGGCGGGCTTCAGGGCACCGGGGATACCCGCAGTCCGTTCTACATCTCGCTGGTCTCACAGGTCGCAGTGCCGATCGGCATCTGCGGGGCGTTGCAGGCCGCCGGCCAGCTCACGCCGGGGTGGATCTGGCTGGCCATCGTGGTGGGACATGCGAGCCGCGCGACGCTCTCGGTGCTGCGCTTCCGGCAGGGCCGGTGGCGGAACATCGTGGTGCAGGCGCCGCCGATCCCGGCCTGACCCACGCCGGTACCGGGGGGAGGCGCTAGCGTCCCCGCTCGGCCTCGACCGCCGCCACCAGCCGTCCCGCCTGCGCCCGGTCCTGCCGCGCCAGCCACAGCTGTACCCGCCCGCCGTCCTCGCCCGGCACGATCCTGAGCAGGTCCATGCTGGTGGCGGTGAGTTCCAGGCGGGGCCGGAGCCACCCGCCCGCCAGCCGCAGTGTGCGAATCTCGTCGAGCGGCACCGACAGCGACTCCAAGGGCAGGTCCACGTGGTCGGTCCGCACGCCGGCGAAGGTCACCTCCTCCACCTCGGCGGAACCGGCCCATTCCAGCAGGAGCGCGCCCGGCTCCAGCCGCAGGAACCCGCGGAACTTGAAGCTGGTGCTGGCGATCTCCGACCAGGTCATCTCGTCCTTGCCGGG
>CAZCVG010000008.1:12614-38828 GCA_964501735.1 uncultured Gemmatimonadaceae bacterium
GGAACTTGAAGCTGGTGCTGGCGATCTCCGACCAGGTCATCTCGTCCTTGCCGGGGACCTTGAGCGAAAACGGGATCGAATGCATCGCGGGAATATACTGGTCGCCTGGACCCGCGAGGAGCCGGATTGGACCCTGGATCAGCGACGCCGACGCCTGGCGGCGACCGCCACCATGACCACCAGAATCAGGATAGCCCACCAGTAGTGGCGAAGGAAATCCATCAGCGGAGCGGGCCTCAGCGATAGCTGACGATCTGCGCCAGCGGCTTCCGGTGAATCCGCGGCACCACGGCGTCGCTCGCGGGGTAGCCGGCCACCAGCAGCATCATGGGCCGCTCCGACGCGGGCCGCTCAAGCAGCCGGCTGAGGAACCCCATCGGGTTGGGCGTGTGGGTGAGGGTGGCCAGGCCGGCGTGATGCAGCGCGGTGATCAGGATCCCCGTAGCGATGCCCACCGACTCCGTCACGTAGTAGTGCGACACCCGGCTGCCCTCGTCATCGGTGCCGTAGCGCTGGGCGAAGATGGCGATCAGGTACGGGGCCACCTCGAGGTACGGCTTGTGGGCATCGGTGCCGAGCGGGGCCAGCGCCTGGAGCCACTCCTCCGGCGCCGAGGCGTAGAAGCGGGCCTCCTCCTCCTCGGCCGCCGCCCGGATCTGCCGCTTCACGGCGGCATCGGTCACCACCACGAAGTGCCAGGGCTGCTGGTTGGCGCCGCTGGGGGCGGTGCCGGCGGCCTCCAGGCAGGCGTCAATCACCGCCCGGGCCACCGGCCGGTCGCTGAACTGGCGGATAGTGCGGCGCCGCTGCATCTCGGCGGCAAAGGCCCGGCTCCGGGCCAGCATTTCCGCCGGCGGGTACTCGGTGTAGGTCGTGAACGGGTCGAAGGCGGGGGCGGGATTGGTCATGCGCGTGGGCTCAGGGTGGGAAGCGGCGCCCGCCGGGCCCGGGGCCCGCGTGGAGTGCCGGCACCGAGGGAGGCGTCTGGGAGATCATACTCAGCGTGGCGGGTCTGCGGGGCCGAAGACTCCACCGCCGGTGTCTTGCCCCGCTGTTGCAGTCGTCCGGCGCTTGGCAAGGTCCGCGGACGGGTCACTCGCCCGCTCCCGGCGCCCCGGCCACCCGCACGCCGCAGCGCTTGCAGAACACCGCGTCGGCGTCGTGGCTGGCCAGGCCGCAGCCGGGGCATCGCCCGGGCGCCTGGCCCCGGCCGCGGGTCAGCTCCACCGTGACGATGCCGGTGGGCACCGCCACGATGGCATAGCCGAGCAGCATGATCACCGAGGCCAGCGCCTGGCCGAAGGGCGTGGCCGGCGAGATGTCGCCGTAGCCCACCGTGGTGATCGTCACGATGGTCCAGTAGATGGACTGCGGGATGCTGGTGAACCCGTGGGTCCGCCCCTCCACCAGGTACATCGCCGCCCCGAAGATCACCGCCAGCGCCAGCACCGCCGCGATGAAGATCGAGAGCTTCCGGCGGCTGTTGCGGATGGCCACCATCAGGATGTCCGCCTCGCCGATATACTCCACCAGCTTGAGCACCCGGTACACCCGCAGCACCCGGAGCACCCGGATCACCTGGAAATACTGGGTCCCGGGCATGATCAGGCTGAGGTAGGTCGGCAGGATGGAGGCGAGATCCACCAGGCCGAAGAAGCTCCGGGCGTAGCGGAGCGGGCGCGGCGCGCAGGCCAGCCGCAGGATGTACTCGACCGTGAACAGGATGGTGAAGAACCACTCCAGCCGGTAGAGCGCCGGTCCGTACGCCTGACGAATCGGCCCGACCGAGTCCAGCATCACTGCCAGGACGCTCAGCGTGATGCTTACGATCAGCGCCAGGTCGAACGCCTTCCCGGCCGGGGTCTCGTGGCCGAAGATCACGACATAGAGGGTGGTCCTCCAGGCCGGCCACCCCTCGGGGGCGGGCTCGTGTTCAGGACGGGGCGGCACAAGACCTCCTGGTCTTGAGAATGATCTGTGTCCCCGTATCATATCAGCCTGGGACCGCTTGGCCACCACGCGTGCCGGGTCCGAGCCGGCGACGCCCTGAGACGGAGGAACAGCCCGATGGCTCACCCAATGGCGGCGGGAACCTCGGCCTACACCATGCCCACCGACCGGGAGATCCGCGTCACCCGCGTCGCGGCGGCTCCGATGGCGGTGATCTTCGGCATGTGGACGGTGCCCGCCAGCGTCCGGCGGTGGCTGCTGGGTCCCGAAGGCTGGTCCATGCCGGTGTGCGAGATTGACCTCAGGGTCGGCGGGGAATGGCGCTACGTCTGGCGCAAGCACGACGGCCGGGAGATGGCCATGGGCGGGAGCTACCGCGAGGTCCGGCCGCCGTCACGCGTGGTGTGGACCGAAAAGTGGGGCCCCGAGTGGCCCGAGACGGTGAACACGCTGGAGCTTGCCGAGGCCGGACCGGGCACCACGATGGTCCTCACCATGAGCTATCCCGACCAGGCCTCGCGGGACGCCGCGCTCCGGACCGGCATGAAGGATGGCACCGAGGTGAGTTTCGCCCGGCTCGACCGGCTCCTCGCCGCGGAGGAGCGCTAGGGTACGCCTCCCGGGCGGAGCCGGCCGGCCATCGCCAGGGTGAGCGCGTCGGGCGGGAGGGCACCCAGCCCCTGCACCAGGCCCAGGAAGTCCCACGTGTTCCACGCCTCGAGGATCCGGCCGTCGCCGATCCGGAAGAACGACGCGCCCTCGAACGCCAGCGGCTGCGCGCCCCGCCGCGGGGTGAGCGTGGCCCGGAGGTACATGGCGGTCAGGTCGCCGTTCTGGACCTCGTGGAGGATCTCGAAGCGGATGCCGCGGAAGGCGTCGGTGAAGTTGCGGTGAAACTGGTGCAGGCCATGGGGGCCCCGGATCGGCGCCGCCCCGAACCCGTGCACCACACCGTCCGGGGCGAGGAGCTGGTCAATGGCGCCGGTGTCCAGCTCGTTCCAGACCCGGCGAAACCACTCGCGACCCACCGGCACCGACGCGTCCACTCGGCCCTCAACCGTTGCGGGAGGACGTCAGGCAATCGGGCCGCCTGACGACCCCTGACAAGGTAGACGACGGGGCGGGCGCCGCAAGCGCCCCAGGGTCCTCCCGGTCCCCTGAGGCGTCAGGCGAGCGTCAGGTCCTCGTCGCCGCCCGGAGGGCCGGCTCACCCCCGCCGACTACCCGGCGAGGATTGCATCAATCCGTTCCAGCTCGGCCACATCGAACGCCAGCCCGCGCGCCGCCCCCACGCAGTCCTCCACCTGGCTCGGCCGGCTGGCGCCGATCAGGGCGCTGGTCACGCTTGGGTGGCGCAGCACCCAGGCCAGCGCCATCTGGGCCAGGGTCTGGCCCCGGCTGCGCGCCATCTCATCCAGCCGGCGGGCCCGGGCTACGACTTCGTGGGTCACATGATCGGGGCGGAGAAACCTGGGGTCCCGGCGGGCCCGGGCGTCGTCGGGGATGCCCTCGAAGTAGCGGCTGGTCAGCAGCCCCTTGGCCAGCGGGGAGAACACCACCGCCCCGATTTCCTCCTCCGCCAGGGTGCCCAGCAGCTCGGGTTCGATGCCGCGGTCCAGCATGCTGTAGCGCGGCTGGTGCACCAGGCATGGGGTCCCCATGGCCCGGAGCAGCCTGGCCGCCTCGCGGGTCTCGCGGGGCGGGTAGTTGGAGATCCCCGCGTAGAGCGCCCGCCCGCTCCGCACCGCCTGGGCGAGGGCGCCCATCGTTTCCTCCAGCGGCGTGTCGGGATCGTGGCGGTGGGAGTAGAAGATGTCCACGTACGGGAGGCCCATCCGCTTGAGCGACTGGTCCAGCGATGCCAGCAGGCTCTTGCGCGAGCCGAAGTCGCCATAGGGGCCGGGCCACATGGCATAGCCCGCCTTGGTGGAGATGATCAGCTCGTCCCGCCACCGCCCCAGGTCCTCCCGCAGGATCCGGCCGAAGGTCTCCTCGGCGGCGCCTTCGGGCGGCCCATAGTTGTTGGCCAGGTCGAAATGGGTGATGCCCAGGTCGAACGCGCGGTGGACGATCGCCCGCGCGTTGTCATAGGAGTCGGCGGCGCCGAAGTTGTGCCACAGCCCGAGCGAGATCAGCGGCAGCCGGATGCCGGACCGGCCGCAGCGCCGGTAGAACTCGGGCCGCCGGTACCGGGACTCGTCGGGCGAGTAGCTCATCGGCGGCGGTCCTAGAACCCGGCCACCCGCCAGCCGCCGTCCACCCGGTCCATGGTCACGAACCAGGAATTCGTCCGGGTCTCGAAGGTCACCATGCTGCGCTGCTTGTGGGTCTGGACCCCCTTGATCAGCCCGCGCAGCTCACCCGGGTCGGCCGGCAGGTCCTCCAGCATCATCCCCGTCAGCTGCTGGTATTCCTCGGTCGGCGCCGCCGCCTCCTGCTGGATGCGAGCCACCTGCTCGGCGGTTGCCAGCCGCTCAATGGCGGCCATGTCGGAGGCGCGGAGCGCGGCCAGGAACTCAAGGGCCAGCGCGGCCTGCGGGCTGCTCCGGGCTTCCTCACCCATGAGGGTGACGTCGCCGCCCTTGAGGATCATCCCGGCGATCGCGTCCCGCTTCAGCACCGCCACCGCCGCGAGGACGAGGACTGCCACGCCGGCCGCCAGCAGCGCGGGATTCCACTTCCTTGCAGTGCTCATGAATAGGGCCTTTCTGTGACTGTGTGAATGCCGGGTTGCCCGGCCCGGAGCGATAAGGTGCCGGCCCGCCTTGCCCTCGGCAAGTGCCGGGTCACCGGCTGACAGGCGTGGCCGCTCCACCTCGAGCGCCGCGGCCGCGCCAGTACTCCAGCACCCTCGTGCCGGCCGGGTCGCCGATCATGACGGTGCCAAGCCCGTCCGCGAGGGTCACGATTGCGCCGGGCATGCTGTTGTCGGAATCGGGGGCGACGTTCGCCGCGTGGGCGCAGCTGGCCACCAGGTCCCACGGTACCCAGAAAGAAGTGCTGCCGGAGAGCAGCCAGGGTCCCCTGACGAGGATGCCGCGGGGTTCGAGGGCGACGGTGTGACCGAACCCCCCGGTCCGCCGGACCACCGCCGGCAAGTGCATCTCCACATGGACGCGGGGATTGACGCCCGCCGCATCCGGGGACGGCGGCGGGTCCGGGACTGGCAACCGGGCCGCCACCGCGCGGTACTGACGGCGCCCGACATACCCGATAGTCAGGAGGATTCCGGAGACGAGGACAAACGTTATTGCCGCGGGCCAGTCGAGGCTCATGAGGATGGGAGGGGGGGACGGATTGACGCCGGGACGGCCGCCCCCGGTCGCGCCCCGCGCCTACTCCCCCAGCGTGGGAAGCTGGGTCTGGCCCGCGAGTACCCGGGCCCGCTGCCGGGCATCGGCCGCGTCGAAGGTCCGCCAGAGGTTGTAGACCCAGAACAGGGCGCCGAGACCGAAAAGCACGCCGCCGGTGGCGGTGACCCAGCGGGCATCCGGGCCGAGCCAGGGAGGGCTCAGGAACCCGAACACCATGCCGGCGAGGCCCAGGTTGGCCAGGAACAGGTGGGCCACCGCCATCCGCCGGCTGTGCAGCGGGTGCCCGAAGAGCCGGGGCAGCAGCTGATAGCCCACCCCGAACACCAGCATGGTCAGGAAGCCCACCACGTTCATGTGAGCGTGGGCCGGCCGGTAGATCAGCCAAGGCGGGTACGCGGCGATGGCCACGCCGAGCACGATGCCCGCGGTGAACCAGAGCAGCGACGCCCGGATGAACGCCTTGATGAACCACTCCATGACGACGCCGCGCCCTCCTGTCCCCGTGGCCCCGCGAGCCTGCCCTGCCCGGCTCGTCGGGGGATCGGTCATGCGGTCAGCGGAGCCAGCCCTTCTGCCGGGCCGCGCCGGCGAACCACACCAGGTACACCGCCACCAGGATGATGAAGAGCGGCAGCACCGCCGAACTGGCGCCCATCACCGCCAGCATCTCCGTCATGAAGAAGGCGTGGCCCATCTGCACCAGGATGGCGAGCAGCGAGACCACGAACACCGGGACCGCCCACACCTTCCGCAGGAGCAGCCCCACCGAGGCCAGCGTCCCGCCAAAGACCGCGATCGCGTACGCCGAGGTGACCCAGGCCGGGATGCTGCTCTGCAGCGCCCGCTGGGCCTCGGGCAGGGCGGCGAGCGCCTCCTCGCTCATGGTGACACTCATCAGGTAAGTGCCCACGCCCACCAGATTCCACACCAGCGCCAGCGCGCCGATGACCCAATAGCCGCGGACGGGGGCCGATCCTTCGCTCATGTGTGACACCGGGCCCTCCTGATTGGGGAATGCTCCAGGTCGCAGCGACGTACCTAGATACCTGTCGCCCGCAGCCGGTGCAAGGTGCCGCCCTGTCCGCTCAGGCCAGAGGTGCCGGCCGGCAGACGGCGTTTACGGCCCCCGGGAGGGGGGATCGGGGCAATCACGTAAACGAATGTCCAATATACACTTAGGGGTTCCCAAACGGGCCTGAGCCTGTTATATTCAATTATCACCAAGGAGAATTCTGCGCTCAAGGAGGTAGCTGTGAACGGCATCAAGGACTTCATTACTTTGACATCAAAGCAGCTCAACGAGCCTGAAGTGGAAACCAGGCAGGCCACCGGAGCGCTGCTGGGCACGCTCAAGGACCAGGTGAATCCGGCCGACTTCCAGCAGTTGCTGGGCGCCCTTCCCGGTGCGAGCGAGTTGCTGCAGGAGGCCGCCGCCCAGCCGGTGGCGAAGGATCCGGTGAGTGGCGCGCTGGGCGCCGTGGCCTCGAAGTTCGGTGGCGCAGGTGCCGCCGGTGGGGCGCTGGGCCTCGTGGGGATGATCCAGAAGACCGGATTCTCCCCGGCCAAGATCGGCGGGCTGGTCAAGACGTTCATGGAACTCGTGAAGGGCAGGGCCGGCGACGGCCTGGTCAAGAAGCTCTTCACCCAACTGCCAGAACTGGCCACGCTGGCGGCGTAAGCCGCGCGGGCCACAAACCAAGGAGGCCGACATGAATTACAAGATCGAGCAGATCGAGGGCATCGGGCCGCAGTACGCCGAGCGCCTGAGTGCCGCGGGCGTGATCACCACCGAGGACCTGCTGGTCAAGTGCGCCACCCCCGAGGGGCGCCGCGACCTCGAGGTGAAGACCGGGCTGTCGCTCACCCAGATCACCACCTGGGCCAACCAGGCCGACCTCATGCGGGTCTCGGGGATCGGGTCCGAGTTCGGGCAGCTGCTGGAGTCCGCCGGAGTGGACACCGTGAAGGAGCTGGCCCAGCGCAACCCCGAGAACCTGGTCGCGGTGATGTCCCGGGTGAACGAGGAGAAGCGCCTCACCCGCGTGGTGCCCGCAGTCAAGACCGTGGCGAAGTGGGTCGAGAACGCCCGCGAGCTGGAGCCGGTCCTGACCTACTGACCGGGTCACCGTTCTCGGCGAGGCACACCCTGCCTCGCGAAGCGAAGCCCGCTGCCTGGTGGCAGCGGGCTTCGTCTATTCCACCGGAAGACCGGGCTCCTGTTTGCTGGCGGTGCACCACGGCACCCGACGCCCTGGCGGGAGGGCCCGCCGGCCCTCGGCCTACGGTGACGGGGACGCGAACGCCGGCGGCAGCGGATTCGACGGACGCTCGGAATCCCAGTAGATCGAAAGGACCCACCAGCGGGTGCCATCCCAGAACAGCTGGATGCTGTTGATGCCCCGGGAGAACGGGGTGGTCTCGCCCCGCCGGAAGCTGGCGTACGAGCTGAAGGCGTGGGCGATGGCTCCGTACTGCTCCGTCCGGCGCACCAGCTCGGCCTCCTGGAAGCCGAGGGCCACCAGGAGCGAATCCGCGGCCTGCCGGTACTGGTCCGGCGTCATCACCCGGAGGGTACAGGGGCCGGCCGCAGGGCAGCGGGTGGGGATCAGGCGCGCCTCGGGATGGAACAGGGTGGCGAACCGCTCCCACTGGCGGGGCTGGCCCACCGGTCCGCTGATGGTGGCATACAGCGCCGTGATCAGGCCGTCGATGCTCGCGACATCGGCGGGACGTGGCTCAGGGCTGGCCTGCGCCCCGGAGGTGGATGGCGCCAGGAGGAACAGGAGGACAATGGCGGGGCGTAGCCAGCGTGACATGGGTGAGTTCCGTTGAGGGTGTCGGCACCCTGCGGTGCGGGCCCGCCGGGAAAAGTGCGCCGCCCGGCGGTCCAGCTCGGGAAGCTGATCGGACGGGTAGCGGGCCAGAAAGATTCGCCAGGCCACCAGCGCCAGCACGCCCGCAGGCCCCAGACTCCGAATCCCTCTCCGGTCACCACGGCGGGGAAAGCCGGGATCAGGACGTACAGGGGAACCAGGCAGAAGAGCAGCACCATCATCCACGGCACCCGGTAGGGCCGGGCCAGCGACTGCGCCACCAGCGATGCGCCGTTCATGGACGCCGGCAGGCCGCCGTCACTGGCCCTCAGGCGGCTGCCACAGCTCCACCTTGTTGCCTTCGGGATCGACGACCCAGGCGAACTTGCCGTACTCGGAGTCGTCCACCTTGTCGAGCACGTGGCAGCCCTCCTCCCGGAGCACCCGGACGAGGCCGAGAAGGTCCGCGACGCGATAGTTGATCATGAAGGCGGCCTTCCCCGGGGCGAACTGCTTGCCGTCCGCCGGGCCGATGGACCAGATCGTGGTGCCCCCAGCCGGCTTGCCGTCGGCATCGCTCCAGCTGAAGGCCGCCCCGCCCCAGTCCTGCACGTCTATGCCGAGATGCCGCTGGTACCAGGCCCGCAGGGCCGGCGGGTCCTGGGCCTGGAAGAAGATGCCGCCGATGCCGGTGACGCGCTTCATTGCGGCCTCCGATACAGGGTGACTGCAGAGTGAGGGGGCGGCCGCCGGGGCCGGCGGCGGTGGTCCATCATGGGTCCGGCTGGAGCGGACGGCCTGGGATCATCGGATCGTCACAATGCTCTCACCAAGGCCTGCCACAGGATCACGGTTCCTTGCGGGACTGCCTCGACATCACGTACCGGGCGCCGAGGAGAAGGACCACGAACACACCGACAAACAGTGCGATGCGGAAGCCCATTGGAGGCTCCTGGTTGAGGGGGCGCGCGAGGCAGAATCTGGCGCCTCCGCAAGGATTGGCAACCGGGACCTTCAGCAGGGCCGTTTCAGGGTCGAGACGGCCCCACCCACCTCGGGACCTCTGCCCGGTAGCGCTCCCATTCCGCACCGAAGGCGCGCGCCAGCGCGGGTTCCTCGTGCAGCACCACCCGCAGGTGAAAGAGGACCAGTACGGCGCCGCCGTAGACCGCCAGCGGCAGCGAACCGAAGCCGGCCGCCCACCCCGCGAGGATGACTCCCACCGCGACATACATCGGATTGCGGGAGAACCGGTACAGGCCCACCCGCACCAGGTGCCTCGGCGGTGACCACGGCGCCAGCGTCCCCCGGCCAGCGACGTAGAAATCCCGCACGCACCACAGGAGCAGCACGACGCCGGCCGCCAGGATGGGGACCGACCCGGGATGGAACTTCGCCACCGGCCCGCCGGCCCGGGCGATCCACAGCGGCACGAGGAACGCGATGGTGCCCGGCAGGGCCAGGAAGGCCAGGATGGCGCGGAACAGCAGGAAGTTCATCGGCGCTTCGCTGGTCCGGCCATGGCCAGGGGCGGCTCGGCGGTCGGTCGCGGCGGCGACCCTCAGGGCTGGTGGGCCGCGATCATGCTGGGGCGGGCCCGGCGGTTCTCGTCCAGCACGAACCAGTTGAGCTGGATGACCCGGGCGTTGGTGCGGAAGTCGGCCGGCACCACGTTCCACGCGTCTTCCTTCGAGTCCAGCTCCATGATGAGCCAGGCCTTGTGCTCGTTGTCCTTGCAGCCCCAGTCGGCATGGGTGAGGAAGTGCGAGCCGGTCCGGAGCAAGGTCTCGACCGCGCGGGTGCAGGCGTGGGCGCTCGAGTCGTGGGAAACCTCGATGAGGAATCGGGGCATCGCGGCGCCTCCGGGAGGGAGTGGAGTGGGCGGACGATTCATGCTAACGCCCCGGCGGGAAACCCGCCAATTCAGCCGGACCAGAAGTGCTTCCAGCGTGGCGCGGACGCCACCGCGTCCTGTCGGAAGCAGCTGGCCAGGAGTCTGGCCTGCCCGGCCTTCACCTGGTTTCCGGACCCCGCGGAGCGGCGAGGGTTCGCCCGCTCGAGCCTGCCCGGTCGGGCAGGCGCCGGGTGATGTCCTGTCAGGGCGACGGCGCTCCGGCCCGCTGGCGCTCGGGCGTCGCGACGTCATGGAACACCCGGAACAGGTTCCCGTCGGGATCGGCGGCGGTGAACTCGTGCAGCCCCCAGGGCTTCGATTCCGGATCGGACAGCAGGATCGCGCCGCCGGATTGCCAGGCGCGGTGCAGCGCCTCGACCTCGTCGGTGCTCTCCAGGTTGAGCCAGGTGAGCACCGGAGCCGCGTTGCCGCGGGCCGCGCGGAATCCCGGGCCCGCCAGGAACATCCGGCACTGGTCACGCGAGATCCCGGCCAGGGCGATGTCGGCGGCCAGCCAGTCCACCTCGAACCCCAGCCGGTCCCGGTAGTAGGCCGCCGCGGCGACGATATCCGAGACCGGGATCTCCGGCACTGCTCCCGGCAGGGCAGGTACCATCGGGTCAGCCATAGCGCCGCCTGACCTCCGCGATCGATCCGGCGACCTGCTTCTCCAGCACCGCCACGTCGAGATCGGCGAGCTGCCGGAAGTACAGGCAGGACTTGCCCATCTTGTGCCGGCCGAGCCTGGCCAGCAGCGCCTTCTGCGCCTGGCCCTCGACCGAGACATACACCACCAGATCTCGGCCGCGAATGGCGAAGCCCGCCAGCGGCATCTCACCGGTCCGCCCGCTGTCGTAGGTGTACCGGTACGTCCCGAACCCCACGATGCTCGGCCCCCACATCCGGGGCGGCTGGCGGGTGACCTTCCGGAGCAGCGCGGTCAGCTTCCGGCAGTCCGCCCGCTGCTGGTCATTGGCCCTCGAGGCGATATAGCCCGTGACGCTCGCCTTGGTGGGCCTGGTCTTGTTCTCGGCCATGGAGACGGTCCCGGATGATGAGTCGACCTGCCGGAACTCTACCGTCCGCTGATGGGCCGTGCCAGTCCAGCCGCACCGGGCCAGGCCCAGCCGGAGCCCTTGATGGCCCGGCGGCGATCAGGCCCGCGCTACAGCGGTGGTATCTGGCTGAACACCACGTCGAGTGCGACCGGAAACGTGGCCGGACTGGCCGGGATGGTTCCCGTGAGGGACCGGCCGTCATAGGTGGCGGGAATGGGGGTCGCCCCGGGCACCTGCAGGGTGATGGTGGCTCCCCCGCGCGTGTACGTGCCGGTGATGGTGAGCAGTTGCGGGGAGACCGTTCCCCCGGCCGCGGTGCAGTCCAGCGTGGTCTGGGCGGTCAGGGCGAAGGTGCCGTCCTCGAGGAGATCGAGGTGCACGGAGTCGAGGTACTCATCGCAGTTGCTGGTGGCCCCCACCAGCACGGGAGGGGGCGAGCCGTTGATCGCGGTGAGGGTGAAGGCGGCGTCGAAGAAGCCCGGCCCGCCGCCGTCGGCGCAGGCGAGGGTGGCGGCCAAGAGCAGCACGGCGAGCCGCAGCCGCGGCGTGGAGGGCATCATGTGGACCCCCTTGCTGGAGCGGGTTCGAGCTCGCTGGCCATCGCGTCAGCGCCGCCGCTCACAGGCGTAGCCACCGGCCCGGCTGCCCATCCGGGGCATCCTCTACCTCGGGCCGCCGGGAAGCTGGCTCCAGGCCCCGGCCACAATGCGGGCAGTGGCTGATCCATACTCCGCCCGACCCCGCGGCCTCGGGGATCGCGATGACCCAGAACTCCTGTTCCGGCCACCATTCATAGCGCACATCGAACTCGCATGTGGCGACATGCGCGCCGAAGATCGCACAGCACGGCGTGAAGCCGGCGGGGACGTCACGCGTGCCTTCCCTGCAGGCCGAGCCATCGAGGTGGTCAGTCACGGCACCTCCGTGAGCAATGCTGAGTCGCCGGCGGGACACCGATGGGCCGGGCCTCAGGCCGGTGTAGGCTCTGGCCCAGGAACTCGATCAGGGCGGCGCATGACGCCCCGTGGCGATCACGAAGCAGCCAGAGCGATTCGGAGGTGCCTGAAGCTCAAGGGCTGGGCGGCACAGGAGCCGTGAGTTGCCGCTGGTATTCGGCCTCATCGAAATGACCCAGCGACTGGGCGATCAGTCCGTCGGAGCCCAGGGTCCACTCCTCGTAGCCACTCAGCCGCACCGCCCTCCCGGTCCCGCCGGGGCCAGTGTTTGTTCCCGTCCACGTCCAGTGAAAAACTGCCATCGGGCCCGCTTGGATCACCGAATCCATCCGGACTACCATGTCCGGAAAGGCGCTCATGTAGCCTTGGGCGGTGGCCAGGACGGCTGCGCGCCCGAGTGCTGGGGAGGCGTTATTGACCTTCAGGGACCCGTTCTCAGAGTAGAATGCGGCCAGGGCCGCGGGGTCCTGGCTGCTCCAGGCGGCGGCGTAGCGCGTGGCAAAGTCCGTGAGCTGGGCGTGGTTCATGAGCTGCGGCCTCGGGGTGCAGGCGGCCAGCACGAGGCATCCTCCAGCGATGAGCACCGCTGCTTTTCGACTGAGAGCTGGCCTGCGGCTGGTCTTCATAGTGTCCAATGTAGGGTCACAAGGACCTGGCACAACGGCCTGAGTTGCGCCCTGAGCGGGGGCAAGTCGCCGTTCGGGTGCCTCTCCCTCCAGGCCCCCTGACGGCGGAGGCCGTCAGCTCCATGCGTTCGCCGGCCCGAGGGCCTCGCTGCCGGCGGAGTGGCGTCAGTTCGGTTCAGCTTCCGGGGGCGGGCCGGCTGGATGGCGCTGGCAGGCCGGAGGCTGCTGGACACTCCAGACCAGCGTCGCGATCCGCCATCCCTGCTCCGACTTCAGGAGGGTGAAAGCGTCCACTCCACAGTGGGACCACTTGCCGTCCAGGTAGAAGTCGTAGGGGAACCAGACCATCGCCAGGGGGCCCGAGACCCGGACTTCGGGTTCAAAGCCACGTTCGGTGTACCTGCGGCCGGTCGGGGTGGCGCGCTGCTGGGCTCGGGTGCTGAACTGTATGCGGAACTGGCCGTTTCTCTCGCCCGCCGAGAAGGTGACGGCGGAGTCCAGCATGAGGTCGGTGAAGGCGGTGAAGTCGGATTGCGAGATCGCCGCCAACGCGGACTCCGCCACGGCCAGCACGGCCGCCTGCTCCGCGGGCCGGGCTTGGGCGTAAGCTGCTGGAGACCCCATGGCGACGACAAGGAGGAGGGTAGCAGGACCGGACAGTGCGAAACGGGCCATGAGTGGTCGGGTCTTTCGGGTGCAGGGAAAAAGGGGTTCAAGCCGGTTGAAGCCGGTGAGCCAACTTGCCCGCCGGGGATAGGCCTCAGCAGTATTGATCGGACTTCCGTCTGTCACAGTTCGCGATCCCAAGCACCTCGCGGTGTCAAATCTCGGCACCGAGCCCGGCGCTCAGCAGCAGGAAGAGGACGAGGAGGCCCCCCGCAATCAGGACGTTCAGGAGGTAGAGCTGCCGTTTGCCATCGGCGCCCCGGTGCACCTACGACCTGCGTGTGACCTGCGGGGCGCGGCGCGCGTCGCCCAGGCCGGCGCGGGCACCGCAGGGGGTCTCAAACCCACCAATCTACGGCCGCGCCCCGGCAGGGTCTATGCGCGGGTGAGGCGGCGAGGCGACACGCCTCCCTAGAAGGCCTCACGTGGGCCGAGCTGAAGCAGTATGGGGGTGGCTGCCAGGGAGTCCGTGCGCGCCGGGAGGGAGACCCGCATGAAGTTGCCGTCGAAGGTGGCGGTGAAGGGCGGTGTGGCTCCGGAGGTTGGGTGGAGGCTAACGAGGGAGCCATCTGTGGTGTACGTGCCCAGAACAAGCACCTCCCAGTACGTGAAGCCACCGCCGGCCTTGGTGCAGTCATCGAACAAGTTCACGGAGAGATCAAACCCATGCACTCGGCGACTGAGGCTGATGACCGCATGGGTGAGCATGCGATCGCAGTTGATCGTTGCATACACGAGCCGCGCAGGGATGAAATCGGCAGCGTAGAGGGCATCCCCTGGGTCTGGCGCACGGGGATCCGTTGCGCAGCCCCCCAAGCCAAGTAAGACCGAGGCGATCAGGCGAATGCGAATGCACATGAGAGAGACACCCCCAAGGGAGAGCCGATCCGAGCAGCCTGACGACTTGCGCATGACCGGCGGGGCGCGGCGCGCGTCGCCCAGGCCGGCGCGGGCACCGCAGGGGGTCGCAAAGCTTTCACCAACCTACGGCCGCGCCCCGGCGGCGTCCATGCGCGGGTTAGACGTCTGATCACAGCGACTGAATCGTCCCATCGCGGGCGAACACGAACCGATCGGAGTGCCAGTAGTCGGTCTCGTTCACCGGGGGCGACCAGCCCTGACACCCAGCCAGGGCACGGCCTGCCACGAGCGAGTGCAGCAGGCAAACGTAGGCCTCCGCCAGTGGCCGGGAGGAAAGGGGCTGGGCAAGTGGAGCACGGCGGAGCCACTCATTCCAGGCCGCGACGGAAAGGGACGCCGCAATCTCACCCTCCCTGTCGAGCTGGTTCAGCAGCACCACCGTGTCGCCGAGCACGCCGAACCGCAGGACCGACACCTCGATGCCATGGAGGTAAGGGGCCATCACAATGGCACCGTGAGAAAGCAACGGGGAGGAATCGGCCCTCATGCCCCGGCACATGGCCTGAAGCCACCATTGATGAAGGCTGCTCCCGGCGGGCTCCGGGGAGCCTCCCATCGCCACGATGGCCGCATGCCAGGCTGGGGTCAGCGCCCCTGCGAAAGCCGCACTCTGTCGAACGGCTTGAATGGGAGGGACAGACGGCTCGACTGGGCATGGATCGCCCACGGCCAGAAGGACTGCCAGGGTGGCAAGCATGCGAGTTCTCCCAGACGCCTAACGGTTCCGCATGAACCTCCCGGGCGTGGCTCGCGGAGTCTCGCTGTCACACGATCCGCTGGCCGCGCCCGGGCAGGCCATGCGGGAGTTCGCCGGTGCCGGCTCCTCAATCGCGGGCCCGGGCCCCTGGACGAAGGATAAGTGCGGTCCCGAGCGCGCTGCAGGAGCCGAACGCAACGGCAACGATTGCGATACCCGGACCGGCCGTGGCCCCGCCAGCGATGGCGACCGCGGCTGCGCCGGCGGCTGCGGTGATGGTAGCGACTCCGGTGCGAAGAGGATTGGGACCCGCAGCAGATGAAGGCCGCACCAAGACAGCAGCGGCGCACACCGTGGAACCGAGCGCCATCCAGAGATAGCGCCAGTCGGTGCCAGTGGTAAGGAGTCGGATGCCGGCAAAGGCAAGAGGCACCGCGGCGAGCATGGCTCCCGGTATTCGCATGACGACGCCACTCCATGCAGGTTGGTACGCCTGGCTTCTGGCGTCCGGCTGGCGGACTGCCAATCAGCTGCTGGCGACTCGCTGGCCTTCAGCGTGATGCTGAACGTAGCGCGAACTTCCCCGGCGCACAAACCAACCGCTTCAGCTGATAACGACCGCGCCGGGCCGGCTGCACTTGCGGGTTAGGCGGCATCGCTCAACCTCTGGCCGACGCTTCACCGCTCAAGCGGATGCTCCCGGAAGAAGTCCCACATCAGGCGAGTCGCATCGATGGCTGTGCTGGTGCGCCCAACGAACCATTCGGCAAGCGGCGGGCCGCCGGGCCAGGTGTGGCCACCACCGCGGATGGTGTAAAGCGCGACGTCCGCCTGGCGGGCGCACCGCCCGAAGGCGCGGCGCGTGACCTCGTCGCCGAGGACGGAGTCCACCGGCGCTGCCGCGCATCCGTTGCGTCGCGCCCAGGTCGCCACCAATGCCGGAATGCTGGGAAACAGGACGTCCGGAGCCACGAACGACCTGCCACCCTCGTAGGGAATGAAGCGGTCCGCCGTACCGTGGAACACAATCATCGGGACCGGTCGCCGGCCGGCACAGCCGTTCCACCGCAGGAACACCGCCGGTGCCACCAGGCCGACCGCGGCGACCCGGGTGGATAGGCCGCAGGCCAGCGCGAAGGCCATACCGCCACCGTTGGACAAGCCGTCCGCGTAGATCCGCGCCGGGTCAATGCGATAGCGCGCGCTGAGCGTGTCGATCAGGTCGGAGATGAACCGGACATCCACCGACTGCTCGCCCGCCTCCCCGGCCCGCCAGGCCCGGGGGCCGCGGCCGCCAATACCCGATGGGTAGACGACGATGATCCCCTGCTCCTCCGCCACACGGTCCCAGCTGCTGATGTCGCGCTGCGCCGCACCCCAGAGGCTTCCTCCGTGCAGGCTGATGACCAACGGGGCGGGCCTGCTGGCATCGTAACTCGCGGGCACGTGCAGCACGAAGTCACGCGTCCGGCCAGATGACACGATCGAGCCGTTGTGGCGATTGTGCCCGTAGAACCCGGCCGCCTCGGCCAGCGCCAGAACCGCCGGCAGCCAGATCATCGCCAGCAATCCCATGGCAACACGCCGAGGTGCCATCACCCGTGCCGGTTACGGGCGAGGGCCAGCGGTGCCGCCGCCAGCCGAACCAGTGGCACCACCAGGATCGCGAACAGCAGCAACACGTAGTGCGGGAAGAGACGAGTCAGCAGCAGCCAGACGAACCCCGCATGCAGGATCAGGACAAGGCCGAGCCACGCGGCCGCGCCGCCCAAGAGCACGCGGTCGCGGTACAGGCCGCTCCGCTGGAGCCGCGGGGCGAGCCACGTCGCGGTTCCCAGCTTGAGCGCCACCAGCGCGGCGAGGACCCAGGGGATGGCATTCCACAGCGCACGCTGCGCGCGGTCGCTGTCGTGGACCAGCTGGATGACTGGCTCGCTGAAGATGAGCAGAACCAGGGCCAGCGCCGTGCCCGTTCGGATCAGCCATTCCCGCCCACTCAGCCCGATATAGAGCCCCTGGACCAGCTGCTTCCACGTGGATGCTACGAGCAGCATGAGGCCCAGGGCCACGATCGCCAGCGCGCGCGGCGTCCCCACCAGTTCGCTCAGCCTCCGGACTCGTTCCGCTACCACGGGCCAGCTCCCCGACAGGGTGAGCGCGACGATGAGCGCGACGCCCACGAGCAGCCAGGTCATCAGCGTGCTCCCGAAGGTCATCCGAAGTTTGGCGGCCACGAGCTCGGCGCTGGTCAGCGGTCGGGTCGCGATGAACGGGGGCATCCCCACGTTCTCGGCGCCTGCACCCCGGGGATCCGCGCGCCGGAGCCGGGCGGCCACGAACGCCGCCATGAACGGGGGCGTGAACAGCACGCCGACCACGGTATAGGCCACCAGCGGCCGGTTGGCGGAACCCGCGAGGAACAGGAAGACCAGCTCGAAGGGGAGCAGGATCGCCACCCAGGTGGGGAGCGCCCGTCCGTGCAGGCGCCATTCGAACCAGGTCTGGGCGCGTGCCGCCGAACGGAACTCGTCACGCCTGCGCGGGCGGCGTGGCGCCAGCCCTCCCACCCACGCGACCGCGCCACTCCAGTCGGGCACCTCGCCCCGGCGGGCGCGCGCCACGGCGGAGCGGGCCAGGAGATACGCCAGCGGAATCTGGGGCAGCAGGAAGGCGAGCATCAGCGTTTCGGAGGCGTGGCGTCCGATCGCGAGAAACACCAGGACGTCGAGGCTGCTGAGCCAGAGCAGCGCCACGATCACCCGCAGTCCGCGCAAGCCGTACGGCATCCAGGTGAGTGCCTGGGACCAGGCGAGCATGGCGGTCGCCAGCAGGGGCGCCAGCGCGCCGGGCGGCCGGGCCTCCGACGGCCAGGTGACGAAGCTGGCGGTCGCGAGCCACAGTCCCGCGACGACCGCGGTGCCGTAGAGCATTGGCCAGCCCGCCAGCGCGGCGGTGGACACTGGCAGGGAGAACAAGCGGGTGGGAAACTGGGACTCCCGGGCCGCAACGTCGCCGGTGAGGCCGTAGCTGAAGACGGCCACGAAGTAGAAGAAGAAGATCGAGGTCGGGACCGTGAAGGTGAACGCGAACGACAGCTCGGGATCCCTGCCGGTGAGGACGCCGAGGCCGGGGCCGAGCGCCCGGGCGGTCCAGAGCAACAGCACGTAACCGGCTGCCGCGGCGAAGCCCCAGCGGTGCCGCCGGAGCAGCTCCCAGCCGATCGCGAGGGCGGGGGACCGCACGGTCACGAGGTGGCCACGTGGGTGGTGAAGATCTCCGCGAGCGAGGGGGCGCGTCCATTGACTCGATGCGAGTCCTTGAGCGCGTCCAGCGGCCCGCTCAGCACGATGCGGCCACGGTCGATCATGGTGACGTGCTGGGCCACTTCTTCCACCTCGTCCAGCAGGTGGGAGGAGAAGAGCACCGTCCGGCCCTCGTGGGCGATGGTCCGGATGATCGCGCCCAGGATGTCCTTCCGGACGATGGGATCGAGGCCGGAGGAGGGTTCGTCCAGCACCAGCAGCTCCGGGCGGTGGGCCAGGGCGAGCAGTAGCCCGGTTCGCGCCCGCTGCCCCCGGGACAGCCTCCCTACCGTGGCGGTCGGATCCAGCTCGAAGGCGCGCGACAGATCCTCGGCGTAGCCGTCGTCCCAGCCGGGATAGAACGCCCGGGTGTAGCGCATCAGCTCGTTCACCCGCATCCACCCGGGAAGATCGTTGTCCTCGGAGAGGTAGCCGATGCGCGAAAGCACCCCGACCGGATCGGCCACTGGGTCGAGCCCGAAGACGCGCACCGAGCCGCCCTGAGCTCGCAGCAGCCCCAGCACGTGCTTGATGAGCGTGGTCTTGCCGGCGCCGTTGGCTCCCACCAGGCCGTAGACCGCGCCGCGCGGGAGTGCCAGGCTCACCGAAGCGAGCGCGGTCGACTTCCCGAATCGGCGAGTCAGGTCTGTCAGGCGAATCACCGGCTCGGTCATGGCGGGGCCTCGTCTCCCTGCGGGATCAGCGGCCAGACGGGATCGGGCTCAAGCATGCGTGCGAATCGGCAGGTAGCGCAAGAAGGCAGGCGCGTGCGGATGGAAAGCGACGAAGCGGCCCGCCACAACGATTGGCCTGGTTGCTGCCTGAAGGTTCAAAACCAGGCCGGGTGGCGGCTACCCCGTAGACAAGGACTCGGGTGACTTGAGGCAGCCCGGCATGGGTAATGGCGCTCCGCGCGCAAGACCGTGTCACGAGAATGGGGCCGCGAGCTGGAGGGTCATGAAGACATTGTCCGGAGTGGCCCGGTATTCCCCAAACGGCGCACAGGCGACGAACCCTGCACTCCGATACAGGGCATGGGCTGCGCCGAATGCCGGATGGGAGCCGGTCTCCAGGCTCACACGGCTGTAGCCTCGGCGCTGCGCCTCTCTCAGAATGTGCTCGAGGATGGCCCGGCCGGCTCCTCGGCGACGGAGGACGGCTGGCGTGCGCATGGATTTGATCTCGCCGTGAGTTCGGGAAAGCTCCCGCAGGGCGCCGCAGCCCAGGAGCGTCTCCCCATCCCACGCCGTCCAGAAGGTGACGTCAGGGGCCTGGAGTCCGGAGACGTCGAGCGCGTGGACATGCTCCATTGGGGTAATCTCATGCATGCTGGCCACATGCTCAGCCAGCAGGGCGAGAACCCGAGGGTCAGAGAGGTCGTCAACGCGAATGTCCACAGCAGATATGGGGTTGCGGCCTAGCGACTTGCGCATGACCTGCGGGGCGCGGCACGGTCGCCAGACGTCGCCCGGGCAGGGTTGGTGGTCTCAAACATACTTCACCCGACGGCCGCGCCCCGACAGCGTCCATGCGCGGGTTAGGTGGCGTCTTCCTTGAACCGGCCGGGTTGCGAGGAGCCGGGTAGCGAAGCATTCCCACCAGCTAGTCGATCAGCGCCGTGCGCAGCAGCACGAATCTGAGACCGGTCGTCTGCATCTCGTCGACGCCGCGGAAGGCCACGCCGTCCGTCCCCCAGCGCACGAAGCCGGCGGCGCCGGCAACGAGGTCGTGAGGCGGGCACTGGAACGGGAGCTGTTGCTCATCGAGATACTGCAGCGAGGCCAGGCCATACTTGCCCAGCGCGCACAGTTCGGCAGGACTCTGGGCATCCGCCGGGATCACCTCCAGGGTATACACGCGGTCCCGTGCCGCATCGATGGCGACACTGCGCACCGTCCGTCCGGCAAAGCCGAGCGACGGGAGCCTGGTATAGTTCACAATATCAATGACACCGCCGCGGTTCGTGTACAAGCGATCGCCAACCGACGCCATCCAGCGTTCCTGGGCGGAGATGCCGAGGTGGGGCTGGACCTCCTCGAGGACGGGCTCGCCAAATGGAACGCTGATGACCACCAAGCTGGTATCCAGGCCCGAGCGGGCGAACAGGTATGCGCCTGACGTGTCGTACGCCACGGGCCCACGCATGGAGCTGGTTTCCGTGCTGCTCCGGGTGCCCGTCAGGAACGTCGTCACGACGCCCCATGGCAGCCCCTGTGCGGCGGTGGTGGTCAGCGCGACGGCGAGTGGATTATGGGGACTGGCGTCAAAGTAGAAGTCGAACGACACGGTGGTGTCGATGGGGAAGGATCCCGAGATGGTGAAACTCGTGAGGTCGATGATCTGCATGCGGGTATCGCCCGCCCGTACGGTGTAGAGCCGGCTCCAGTCGGCGGCTGGGCGCAGTTCCAGCGGATCCTCCGTCGTCCCTACGGTTCTGGCAATGGCGCCGGTGATCGGATCGATGGCGACCACGCGTCCGAGAGTGCTGGGATTGATGCCCGCCACGGACGCGTAGAGCAGCTGGCGGGTGGCGTCCCACAGGACGTCGAGCACCGGGAGATTCTGTGTCGACACGGCGATCGTCCGCGGATCGACGATGAAGTACGACGCAAAGGCGGTGCCCCCTCCCGGCGCCGGGTTGGTCACCGCCAGGGTGATGTTCCTTATCACCGCCAGATCGCCGGCAAGCAGTGCCACGTCAATCTGCGTGCTGCTCACCACCATCGCCGTCCGCGGCGCGCCACCCCACAGCACACTCGCTCCCGGAGCGAAGCCACTGCCCAGGATCGAGAGCGTGGCCGCGGCCGTCGTGCTCACGCTGAACTGTGGGGCGAAGTCAGTGACCGTGGGGACGGGATTCAGCGGGATGACCCGGAACGGAAGGGGGTTGGAGGTGCCTCCGCCGGGCGGTGGCGTGACCGCCGTTACCTGCAGAGTGCCGCCGGCCGACCCGGTGAATGCGGCCGTGATCTGCGTGCTCGAGAGCAGGGCTGTGGGCCGCGCCACCCCGTTCCAGTGCAAGGCGGTGCCCGCCGAAAAGCCGGTGCCGGTGGCGACAACCTGCACGGTCTGGCCGGAAATAACCGAATCCTCGGACAGCGCGGTCAGGGTTGGTACGGGCGGCGCTGGATAGACCGTAAAGGTGAGCGCGTTGGAGACGCCCCCACCGGGCGGGGGAGTGAAGACGGTCACCTGGACCGTCCCTGCGGTGGCGATCGCACTCGGCGCGATCGTGGCGGTGAGCTTGCCGGTGGCGCTGTTGAAGGTCGTGGGCTGGGCCACACCGTCGAACCGCACCACGCTATTTGGGTAGTACCCGGTACCGCTGGCAGTGACCGTGAGGTCCGTGCGTCCCGCAGTCGCCGTGTCCGGTGTCACCGACCCGAGGCTGGGCGTCCCCGCATAGGAGGTCACGGGCAGGGTGTTCGAAGTGCCTCCGCCGGGAGGGAAGGTATGGACCGCGACCTGATGGACACCCGGCCCGTTCAGATTGACAGGGAGGAAGCCCTGAACGCGGGTCGAATCGAGGAACGCCGTGGATGTGAGGATCTGTCCATCCCATTGCAGCCGGCTGCCCCGGTAGATGTGCTGGCCGGTTGCGATCAGGGTTAATGAGGTGCCCGATTCGACGGAATCCGTGCTGAGGGCGAGGAGCACCGGCCGCGGCGGGGCGGGCAGGACCCGGAAGGGCGCGGCGGTAGAGGTGATGGCCCCAGGCACACTCACCGTTACCGTGAGCGTGTCTGGGGAGGCGATCTCTGCGGTAGACAGGTTGGCAAAGAGACGGATCGCACTCGACACAGTGGCGGCCCTGGCAGTCCCGTTGATGAGGACCTGTGCCCCATTGGCGAAGTGCTGACCATGAATGGCGATCTGAAAGCCGGTGCGACCCGCCGTGGCGGTGTCGGGCCGGATGGAGTCAATGACGACGGTAGGAGTTTCAGGTCCAGTCCCGCCGTCGCCTGATCCGCCCCCGCCGCAGGAGAGTCCGAGTGCCGCCATGATTCCCAGGGCTATGGTGGTGGCAAGCGCACGAACAGCCGATGGACTGACGATTTGCGGGATCATGCTGCGGGGTCTCCTTCACTGCTTTGGTCAGGGTCGCAGCTGGTGGTTCCCATGTGCGGCAGCGGGGGTGGTGACGTCGTGGCCGCCGAAACGCGGCCCGTGGCCTGGATGGACCTCAAGCCACCTAACGCCCGCGCATGACCTGCGGGGTCGCGGCGAGGTCGCCAGACCTCGCCCGGGCAGGGCGGCTGGTCTCAAACATACACTAACCGACGGCCGCGCCCCGACTGGTCCATGCGCTGGTTAGACCGCGTCAGCGCCGTGTCACCGGCGTCAGGTCGATGTCATACTCCCCGCTATGATAGACCTCGCCAACGCTGAAGGACTCGGCATAGTACAGCCGTGAAAAACGCGATGAGTGGCGGCGAAGCGGGGGGAAAAGTAAGAGGCCGTCGATCTTGGCCCCCGGCGCGATGTCGCTGCCATGGCTGTGAAAGTGGCCATCATCATCGGTCCAGTAGAAGGTCGAGTCGGATGCCTTGTATTGATGGCCGCGATCGTCAATAAGGTAGGCGTACTGCCCGAGGTACATCCCACCGACTTTTGTGTCAGTACGGTTAAGAACCACGAGGTACAGTGCAGTACCAGAGTGGCCTGCACTATCACCAGTCATGTTGTTGGTTGTCGACCAAGAAAACTCTTGGTCAAGGCCAAGAATGGCAAGTGCTAAAACCTCGTCCTTAGCAAAAGTGCGGTCGAAGGCAACCAACGCATTGCCTTTAGCTTCTCGTGCCCTATCCCATGAATCGTAGGAATCGCGGAAGAGGACAACTTCCAATGAGTCCATGCTAGTATGAGAGGAGCGAGTCTTAGCCCCTCGCGGGACCCCCGATGCCAATCCGGCCAGAAGCAGAAGATAGGCCTCCAGTGCATCACGAGTCATGCGCTCGAAAATGGGACGCTGATCGGCCGAATGTGTGTCTGGGTGAAGAGCTTTCATGACAGCGCGCTTGGCCTTCTCAAGTTGAGATGCGCTGGTGACGCTCTCTAGGCCAAGGATGCGGAGGGCTTCATCTTTAGTCATGCCAAGCCTGATGTGTGGTTAGCGGTATCGCGCCCTGAGAAACACTGTGTCGCGGTCTAACGACCCCGCATAAGCTGCAGGGCGGCGGCTAGTGCGACAAGCCCCTCCCGGGCACCCTCCGGTGGTCACAGTCCCCACACAAACCGATGGCCGCGCCCTGACAGCTTCATGCGGTGGTTAGCTGACTCTCAGCGTCCGAGTCGGTCCAAACAACTCTCGAACCACTCGTAGTCCGCTCGCCAGGTGAGCATCTCAACCTCGAGTCTGGCGATGATCCGCTGCTTGTCCTCAAGGGTGCCGTTGATTGGCACGATGTCTGGTGGCCGGAGTTCAGTCAGTAGCCGCTCGGCGGCCTCAAGCGTGTAAGTGTAGACGCCTCGACAGTTCGCGCAGGTGGCCTCGTCCGGGGCGGTCGCGTCTGCTACAACGGTCCGCAAGCGCTCCCGCGTGGACTGGAGATCGGCAATGGCGTGGGGATCGCTTAGGGCCGCGTGCCACAGGCGGTCCCCGATCGGCCCCTGAGGGCGTGGTACGGCATGGGGTTCGAACCCGGAAAGGAGAACCTTCAAAAGAAACCAGGCGAGCGGGAGACCGCCGAGGACGGTGGCCACGAGAATCCAGCGAAACAGGCCATCCCCGAGGTCGGACCATTGATGCAGGAGGATGTAGAGTACTGGAAAGAAGACGAGCACGGCCGTGGCGGCCAAGAAGCCGTAGTACAGCCTCGACACCAGGCCGAGGCGCTTTCGGAAGGACAGAACGGACGTGGTCTCGTGAGGCATCAATAGAGTCAGCTAACGCCTGCGCATGACCTGCGGGGCCGCGGCGCGTTCAGGGAACTGTACTGTCCGCCGCCTGGTTGTGCCAGCCTGAGACAACCGACGGCCGCGCCCCGTCAGCGTCCATGCGCTGGTTAGGTTGCACCTGAGCCTGAGCTCAAGTGGAGAGAGCCCACAATCTCCGTCGGGAGGCCGAGCCTCATCCGAACAGCAGCCTCTACCGCGGTTCGTTTTGACAGAATGGTCTTCTTGTCTACGGTCGCGAAGTACTCCACGCCACGCTTCGCTGCTTGGAACACGTGACGCCTGTCGATATCGCCAGAGAGGATTGGCTCGAGCGCGGTATACACTGGGTCCGTCCTAACCGACGGGCCAGTCGCGGACTCTTCGAGCCAAGTGACCTTTGAACCTGGTAGGGTCCGCAGCGCCTCATAGACTCGGAGATGAGGACCCTGACGTGCGGGCGGGAGTCCTTGAATTTCGCCAAGAGCCTCGGTCGAGGCTACCAAACGTATCTCACCGCGATGATGAGCCTCGATCAGTGTCGACAGGGCGGAACTCTGCTCTGGATGGTCGCCCTTCGCGATGGCGCCAATCACACACGTGTCGAAGTACACCTGAGGGGAAGTGGACCGCGAGGAGGGTTGAGGACCGGACATTCAGGCTCCCGGGAAGCGCTTAGTGCAACCTAACGACTTGCGCATGACCTGCGGGGCGCGGCGCGCTTCGCCCAGGCCGGCCCGGGCACCGCAGGGGGTCTCACACTGACACTAACCTACGGCCGCGCCCCGGCAGCGTCCATGCGCCTGTTAGAGCGCGTCCTCAACCGTCTTGGGAAACAGGCGGGCACCGTGAAAGACGGTGAGCACCACGGCGTGGCCATCCCGGAGCTGATAGACGATGCGGTATGAGCCGAGAATGACCTCCCGAAGGTCGGCCCGCTGAAACTCGGGGACCATCCGACCGGACTCAGGAAAGGCAGCGAGCCGGTCGACGGCCGAGAACAGCCGCTCAACAAGCAGTCGGGCGTAATGGGCGGAGTCCCGGGCCACGTAGGCGTGAATGGCCTCCAGGTCGTCGACGGCTTGCGGCGTCCAGCGGATCGGGGTCATCCGAGGAGGCGCTGCCGGGCTTCCTCATGGGAGATGGTCTCGCCGCGGTCGGCTTGCTGCAGGCCCCGGTCCACCTTGGCCAGGAAGTAGAGGTGCTCCATCGCTTGCTCGATGGTGGCATCTGGCGGAAGCCGATGCATGGCTTCCAGGAGGCGCTCCTTGGTGCTTTCAGGCGGCATGGGTTCCCCGGACGGGAGGGATAGGGGAAAGATGGGGGGCGGGGGTTCCGCTGGCAAATGCGAGGGGGAAGCGAAAGCGCTCTAACGACCGCGCATCACCTGCAGGGCGCGGCAAGTCACATGGAACCTACCCGGCCACGACAGGTCGTGCCAGTCTGCATCAACCGTCCGGCCGCGCCCTGACTGGTGCATGCGCTGGTTAGACGGCACTAAGAGCCGATGGGCGGGCCAGCGCCAGCTGAGAGCCGCGCCGGCAGCAGCTGCCGGAGACGACGAGCGCGTTGAAAGCCGCTGAGAATGCCGTAGACTACAATACCAAGGGCAAACCAATGCGACCACGACTGGGGGCCGTCGCTGAACAGCCACAGGACTCCACCTGCCAAGGTTGTCGCCGCTGCCGACCCCCAGATGAATGCCTGTGCGATCGGCTGGGAACTAGCGAGAGTCGCTTCGCGGAGGAGAGTGATATAGCGCTCTGGACCAATGTTGCGCATGACCCAAAGCCGATCGATCAAGTAGGCGCATCGGAGGAGGACCACGGGGAGGAGCATGAAGGCAACGAAAGGATTCCAGTAGGCCACGAACGCAATAGGCAATAGCAGGAGGCCGCGACGCCAGTCGACGTGGCCGCCAGTGACGCTTGCGGAGGCTTCGGCGATGTCCCGAACGAGGTAGCCAGCAGCGATCTGGAGACCTAGGCCGAGCAGTAGGACGGCGGAAAGAACGGCTTCAGTGGAGAAATGGGCGAACACCCAGTCTTGAAAAGCCATGACACTCCTGGATTGGTGCCGTCTAACGATCGACCTGCGCATGACCTGCGGGGCGCGGCGAGGGCGCCAGAGCTCGCCCAGCCAC
>CAZCVG010000009.1:0-38542 GCA_964501735.1 uncultured Gemmatimonadaceae bacterium
TCCGGCGCTGCAAGCTCTACGACTACGAGCGCCAGGTCTGGTACTCCTTCCGGGACGCGCGGGCTCTGGCGGCCTAGCGGGCGGGTGCCTTGTACACGGTGCCGTTCTTCATCACGAACACCACCCGCTGCAGCTCGGTGATGTCGGCCAGCGGATCGCCCGCAACCGCAATCACGTCGGCAAATTTCCCGGCCGCGATCCCGCCCAGGCTGGCCGACTGGTCCAGCAGCCGGGCCGCCACGCTGGTCGCCGACCGGATCGCCTGCATCGGCGTCATGCCGTAGCGCACCATGTAGTCCAGTTCCTGCGCCTGGTTTTCCGTCCAGGCGTAACCGCCTGCGTCGGTCCCGTACGAGATCCACGGCAGCAGCCCCCGCCTGACCGCCTCCCCGAAGGCCTCCCGCTCGATCTCCACCATCCTCGGCCAGATCCCCCCCCGTCCCTCGGCCACGTAGGCGCCGACGAAGATGGTGGGACACCAGTAGACCTTCTGGCGGATCATGCGGTCGATCAGGTCCGGGGTGAGCCCGTCCCCGTGCTCGATGCTGTTGAACCCCGCCCGCAGCGCCGCGTCGATGCCATCCCAACCGATGGCATGGGCCGCCGCCTTGCGGCCCAGCCGGTGGGCCTCGTCCGTGAACGTCTTGAGCTCCTCGTCGGTATAGTTGACCCAGCTGTGGAGGCGGTCGTCGGGTCCGAGGTAGTAGCGGCGGTCCACGTATACCTTGATCCAGTCGGCGCCGTACTTGACCTGCTCCCGCACGGCCCTCCGGATGTTGTCCACCCCGTCCACGATCTGCACGCCCTCCGGCATCCGGAGCTCCCACGAATACCCCGACAGGGGGTACATCCCGGTGGCGCTGAAGGCCCGGGTGGCGACATACATCCGCGGGCCGGGGATGACGCCGCGGTTGATGGCGGTCTTCAGGTCCACGTCGGCATACATCGCGCCCTCGGTTTCCAGGTCCCGAAGCGTCGTGAAGCCGTTCATGAGGGCGGTCCGGACAGCGACCGTCGCGCGGATGGTGCGATACGGGATCGACTCCTTGAGCAGCTGGTCATCGTACTCCGCGGCGGTGATGTCGCCCTGGAGGAGGACGTGGGTATGATTGTCAATCAGCCCCGGGAGGACCGTGTGGGCGGAAAGGTCGAGGAGCTCGGCGTCCGGTGCGGCGCCCTGCACCTCCGCGAAGGGGCCGACGCGCACGATGCGCGGCCCCTCGATCAGGATGCCCTGGTCGGTCCGCACCCGGTCGGCCTCCCCGTCAATCAGGCGGCCGGCCCGGATCAGGGTGCGCGCTGCCTGGGAGGCGGCAGGCGCGGGGCTCAGGGCGGCCAGGGCACTCCCCAGCAGCGGGAGGACGATGGCATGGCGAATGACGCTGGGGAGTGGCATAATGGCATGAGGCCCGACGGGGCGGGCCGTTCCCAGGGTGACCGGATGACCAGGCAGCGGAAGAGTTCCACCGGGGATATTCGCATCCTCCTGCCGGAAGGCAAGCCGGCCCGCCGGCCGGCCGGCCGCCTCCGGTGGGTTGTGGGCGCGGTCCTGCTCCTGGCCGTGGTGCTGCTCGTGCTGTGGCGCGTGTTCCTGATGAAGCGCCCCTGATGCGGTTCCTGCTGGTCCTCCTCGCCGGCCTGCTGCCGGCCCTGCCGCTCCCCGCCCAGCATCCCGCCCCAGCGTACAGCCCCCGCCTCCTCGACGGGGCGGCCTACTGGCAGGAGATCCGGTCCGTCATCGCCATCGAGAGCGGCCGGGACCGGACCCGCGAGACCAGCCTGCGGGAGGGCCGCCTCCGGGTGCGGGCCACGGCGGCGGACTCGCTGCTTGCGCTGGAGGCGTGGTTCGACACCCTGGCTGTCTGGCGCGAGGGATCCGGCGAGCGCATGGTCCCCGAGACCGATGGCGTGATCGGCGGCCGTTTCCGGGGGCTGCTGACCGGCCTGGGCGGCTTCCAGGCCACCGAGGTTCCCTTCGTCCCCGACGACCTGGCCCAGGTGGCCGAGCTGACGGGCGCCCTGGCCGATCTCCTCCCGCCCCTGCCCCCCCGGCCGCTGGCGCCGGGCGCCTCCGTCCGCGACGACTTCGGCACCTCCTTCCTGCGGGTGCCCGACGGGCTGGTGGACGGACGCCGGGTGGCCCGGTACCGGCTGGCGCGGCAGCAGGAGGGTGAGGAGCTGCGGCTGCTGCCGGATTCCACCGAGGTGCGCGCGGTCCGGCGGGAGCGCGAGACCGGCGTGTTCAGCTGGTCCCCCGACGTGGGGCTGGTGCGGTGGGAGCGGGAGGTGACGGTGGAGGTGGTGGTGCCGGCGGGCGGCGTGGTGAGACAGGGGTTCCAGACCGTGATCGAACAGACGATCGTGATCCAGCGGGCGGCCGACTAGTCGCCGACTTCCCGGTACACGTACTCCAGCGGCCCGGTGGTTTCTTCCAGCGCGGCCTGGATGATGTCGTGCCGGGGCGAGAGCGAACAGACGGGATCGGTGTTGGTGGCGTCGCCGGTGAGGGCGAAGGCCTGGCAGCGGCAGCCGCCGAAGTCCTGGGCCTTCCGGGGGCAGCTGCGGCAGGGCTCCCGCATCCAGGCATCGCCCCGGAAGGCGTTGAAGATCGGTGAATGCTCCCAGATCCAGCCGAGGGAATGGTCCCGGACATTCACCAGCTCCAGGTGGGTGATCTGGGTGGCGCCGTGGCAGGGGAGGGCCTTGCCGTCGGGCGTGACCAGGACATAGACGTTCCCCCACCCGCCGTAACAGGGCTTGGGGTACTGCTCGTAGTAGTCCGGGAGCACGTAGATGATCTGCATCCGGCCGCGGTACTTCTCCAGGGCGGCCTCCGCGATGCCGCGGGACCGCTCGACCTGCTCCCGGGTCGGCATCAGCATGTGCCGGTTCTTGAGGGCCCAGCCGTAGTACTGGGTGTTGGCCAGCTCCACCCGGTCGGCGCCCAGTTCCGCCGCGAAATCAATGATCGCGCCCAGCCGGTCGAGGTTGCCGCGGTGCAGGACCACGTTCACCGAGAAGGCGAGGTCCAGCTCCTTCACCAGGGCCGCGGCTTCCAGCTTCTGCTTCCCGAGGCGGATGCCGGCAATGCGGTCGGCGCTGGCGGCGTCGGTGTCCTGGAAGGAGATCTGGACGTGGTCAATGCCGGCCTCCTTGAGCCGCTGGGCCCGCGGCCGGGTGAGGCCGAGGGCCGAGGTCACCAAGGTGGTGTACAGCCCCTCGTCCCGGGCGTGGGCCACCAGCTCCTCGAGGTCCTTGCGCACCAGGGGCTCACCGCCTGACAAGCCGAGCTGCATGACCCCCAGGTCGCGGGCCTGGGTGAACACCCGCTTCCAGCCGTCGGTGGAGAGCTCGGCCTCGGCCCGGGTCATTTGCAGCGGGTTGGAGCAGTAGGGGCAGTGCAGGGGGCAGCGGTAGGTCAGCTCCGCCAGCAGGGTGGTCGGGGTCCGTCCGGAAGGGACCGGTGTCCGCGGCGGGCCCGCGGAAGACTCTGGCCGGGCCGCGGGGGCCGGGGGTGTGGCGGGGCCCCGCTCCTCCCGGAGCTCGAGCAGCTCCCGCCGCCGGAGCAGGGCCACGTACTCGGCCACATCGGCGGAGACATCGGCGTCGTAGCGCTGGGAGAGCAGCACGGCGATCTCGGCCACGCTGCGGGAGCCGTCGCAGAGCTCGAGGATCTCCCGGCCGGTCTGGTTCAGGAACATCGCCCCTTCGGGGTAGAGCAGCACCGGGCGCTGCCGCACCCGGTCGAAGCCGATGCGGGCCAGCCGCCAGAGCCGGGGGAACCCGGCGGGCGCGCCGCTCATCGGGGGCCCGGGGTCGGGGTCACGGCGCTACTCCGCGTAGGCATGATGGATGGTGTCGATCATGGCCCACAGCATCTCCAGCTTGAAGGCAAGGGCCTCGAAGGCCTGCCGCTGGGTTTCCACGGTGGTGCAGTGCCGCTGCACGATGGACAGCCCGTGCCGCACGTCCCGCGGCGCCTGCACCAGCCGGCTCTTGAAGTAGTCGAGCGCCTCCGGCGGGATCCAGGGGTAGTGCACCGGGAACGACTCGATCCGCTCCTGGTGAATCCGGGGCGCGAACAGCTCGGTCAGGGAGGAGGCGCAGGCCTGGACCCAGGGCTTCGACTTGCAGAACCAGACATAGCTCTCGCAGATCAGCCGGACCCCGGGCAGCACATGGCGTTCATCCTCCATCTCCTCCCTGGGCACGCCCAGCGCCACGCCCAGCCGGATCCACAGCTCGATGCCACCCTCGCCGGCCCGGGTCCCATCGTGGTCCACGATCCGCTGGATCCACTCCCGCCGCACGTCGGGGTCGGGGCAGTTGGAGAGGATCGCGCCGTCCTTGCGCGGCACCACGCGCTGGTACGCCAGCCGGTTGGTCACCCAGCCCTGGAACTGCCGCCGGGTGAGCTTGCCCTCGTACATCAGGCGGTGGAAGGGGTGCTGCACGTAGTAGGACCCGTGGAAGCCGCGGAGCGCCGCTTCCAGTTCCTCCGGCGTGAGCGGCCGGTCGAGGTCGGGAATCGGCGGCCGCGACTGGGCGGCCAGGACCGAACCGGGCTGCACGATGGTGCTCATTGCAGTGGCCTCGGGGCGCCGGCCCCGGGCGCGAGCCCGAGAAAACCGAGGCCGCCGGCAACCTGGCCGCCCGGGTGCGGAATGAGGCCGCGATGGGCCGGCGCTTCGTGCATGACGGTGCCCTCCTGCTTCAGATCGTGAATCGCATGCCGTCCATCCCCACCACCAGTCCCGCCCGCTCGACCTCCCGGCGCGCCGGTGAGTCTTCCACCAGCATCGGGTTGGAGTTGTTGATGTGGGTGAACACCCGCACCCGGCAGGGCAGGCCCGCCAGCACTTCGAGACTGCCGCCGGCACCGGAGACCGGCAGGTGGTCCATCTGCCGGGCCGTGCGCTCGCTCAGGCCCAGCCGGACCATCTCATCGTCGGTCCAGAAGGTGCCGTCGAAGAACACCGCGTCCGCCCCGGCGAGCCGCTCGCGGAGCGGCGGGTCAATGGCGCCGCAGCCCGGCACAAATGCCGCCGAGCCGCCGGTGGCCCGGTCGGCGATCCAGAACCCCACCGTGTGCCCGGCCCCCGCCGCCCGCGCGAATCTCGGCGGGTCCCCCGCCACGGCCACCGGCGTCACCACCAGTCCGGAGTCGCTGCCGTCGCCATGGCGGAGCGGCGTCCCGGCGTCGAGCGGCAGGCGGGTGACGGCGACCTCGGCGAAGGCCTGGGTCACCGGCAGCAGACGGCTGTCCTCGGCCAGCACTCCGAGGACCGACGCCGTGGCGTAGAGCTGCAGCCGGCGCGCCTCCCTGAGCAGGGCGATGCCGAGCGTGTGATCCAGCTCCGCGTCGGTCACCAGTATCCCCTCCACCGGCACATGCCGGAGCCCGGCCGGAGCTGCCCCGCCGAGGAGGGTGAGCTGGTCGCGCACATCGGGAGAGGCGTTGAGCAGGAACCAGCGGGTTCCGTCTGCCGAAACCGCCGCGGAGGACTGGGTCCGCGGGCGGGCCCGTGCCGGCTCGGACCGGGCGATGCGGCAGGGAGGGCACCAGCAGTTCCACTGGGGGAAGCCCCCGCCGGCGGCCGTGCCGAGCAGCACGAGGTGCATAAAAAAAGAAACGGGGCTCGCTGTCGCGAGCCCCGTCTGATACGTCAGGACTTAGAGGGTCGCGACGTACGCGGTGACTTCCATCGTCACGGCCACGACTTCGGCTTCGGGCTTGGTCCAGGTCATGTTCGTCTCCGGAGAGTGAGAATAGCCAATGGGTGAGAGCACCCAACCAGGGAGAGGGGTCCCTGACGTCACCCTCTTAAATGCACGGCCCGTGCCGCCAGTCGGTCGAGCAAGTTAACTCGTTGTCTCTGATGATTTTACGACATTTCAGGCGCGTTTTTCACGGTGCCGCGGGCTGGACCATAAGCCCCAGAATTGGGTGAGATCACCCACTGATCCCGTGCTTCTTCATCCGGTATCGGAGGGTGTCCCGGGAGATGCCGAGTTTCTGGGCGGCGCGGGTCTGGTTGCCGCCGGTATCGCGGAGCGCCTGCTCGAGGAGCTGGCGTTCCCACTGGTCCAGGGTCATGGAGGGCTGCCCAGAGGCCGCCGGTCCGGCCGGCGGGGCCGGGGTGTCGGCTCTCCGGTCATCGGCTGGGGGAGCGGGGCTGGGGGCGGTGCCGGGCTGAGAGAGGCCGAGGTGCTCGGGGGCCAGCTCGGCGCCCTGGCTCCAGAGGACCCCGCGTTCGATCACGTGGGATAGCTCGCGGACGTTGCCGGGCCAGGGGTAGCGGAGCAGTTCGCCCTGGGCGTCGGCGCTCAGGCGCCGCACCTGGCGGCCGTACTTGGCGCTGAATCGGGCCAGGTAGTGGTCGGCGAGGAGCAGGACGTCGTCACCGCGCTCCCGCAGGGGCGGGAGGTGGAGCAGGATGACCGCCAGCCGGAAATAGAGGTCCTTGCGGAAGCGGTCCCGCTCGGCCTCCCGCTCGAGATCCCGGTTGGTGGCCGCGAGGATGCGGACGTCAATCTTGCGGTCCCGGACGCCGCCCACCCGGCGCACCACCCGCTCCTCGATGGCCTTGAGCAGCTTGCCCTGGAGCGCCAGTTCCACGTCACCGATCTCGTCCAGGAAGATGAAGCCTCCCTCGGCCGCCTCGAACAGCCCCAGCCGGGACTCCTTGGCGTCGGTGAAGGCTCCCCGCTCGTGGCCGAACAGCTCCGACTCCATGAGGCTGGCGGGGAGGGCGGTGCAGTTGACGTCAATGAACGGCTTGCTGCTGCGGGGGCCCGAGGCGTGGATGGTCCGGGCGACGAGCCCCTTGCCGGTGCCGGTCTCCCCGGTGATGAGCACCGGGGGCGTCTCGTCCAGCTCGGCCACGTGGCGGGCCTGCTCCAGGACGGCATGCATCGCCGGGGAGCGGCCGACCACGTCGGCGAAGGGGAGGTCGCGCTGTTCGCGGTTGCGGTAGTAGGACAGCTCCTGCTTGAGGGCGGTGGTCTCCCGGGCGCGATCGGCCAGGAGCTTCAGCTCCTCGAGGTCGAGCGGCTTCTTGAGGTAGTCGAAGGCCCCCAGCTTCACCGCCTCCACCGCTCCCTCGATGGTGCCGTGCGCGGTCATGACGATCACCGGGATGTTGGGGTCGAACTCCCGGATCCGGCCCAGCAGCTCGATGCCGTTCATCCCCGGCAGGCGCACATCGGTGAAGACCACGTCGGGCCGCAGGGAGGAGAGCAGCCGGAGGGCGGCGGCGGCGTCGTCGGCGACCTCGGCCTGGTAGCCGGCTTCCTCGAGGTAGGCCTTGATGGCGCGGGCGAGGGTTCGCTCATCGTCCACGATGAGCACGGTGGCGCCGGTCATGCGGGCCTCGGCGCCCGGGCGGGGCCGCGCTGGCCGGCCTCCGGCCCCCGGAGCGGCAGCCAGACGGTGACCGAGGTTCCCACGCCCTCCCGGCTGGTCAGGTCGAGCCGCCCGTCGTGCTGCTCCACGAAGCGGCGGGCCGTGGCGAGCCCGAGGCCGGTGCCCTCGGGGCGGGTGGTGAAGAAGATCTGCCCCACCTCGTCCAGGACCTCCCGGGGGATCCCCTTGCCGGTGTCCGCCACGGTAAGGAGGATTCCGTCCCGGCCGTCGGGGCCGGCGGCCCGGGAACCGCTCAGTGTCAGGCGCCCGCCCGCGGGCATGGCGTCCAGCGCGTTGGCGATGAGTTCGGTCAGGGTCTGCTCCAGCCGCATGGCGTCGGCGGTGAGGGGCGGCAGGGTCTCGGGGACCTCCACCGTCAGCTCCACTCCCTGGGTCCGGGCCCGCTCGGCGAAGGCGGGCAGTACCGCCCGCACCAGCTCGCCGGCCCGCTCGGGCGCGGGGTGAAACGGCTCCGGGCGGGAGAAGGTGAGCAGGTGGGCGATGCGGCGGTCCAGCCGGTCCACCTCCGCCAGGATGGCCTGGAGCTGCTCCCCGGTGGCCGCGGCGCCGGGGTGGCGCTGGACAAACTGGGCCGAGGCCCGGAGGCTGGCCAGCGGGTTGCGCAGGCCGTGCGCCACGGCGGCCGCCATCTCGCCGATGGAGGCGAGCTTCTCGGACTGGACCAGCTGGGCCTGGGTCCGCTCCAGCTGGCCGATCTTGGCCGCCAGTTCGTCATTGAGCCGCACCAGTTCCCCCCGGGAGTCGCGCAGGCTGGCCGTCATGGACGCGAAGGCGCGGGCCAGGTCGCCGATCTCGTCGCGCGAGTGGGCCGAGATGGGGTAATCCAGGTTTCCCGCCCCCACGACCTCGATGGCGCTCCTGAGCTCGTCGAGGGGGCGGACCAGGCTGCGGGTGAGGACGACGGCGATCAGGCCCCCCGCCGCCACGGCGGCCACGACGACCAGGAGCAGGGTGCGCTGCTCACCTGCCACGATCTCCCGGACCCGCTGGTAGGCGCCCTGGACGCTGGACTCGCGGGTGCGCCGGTAGATCTCCCGGTTGAGCGCGGTGAGCGCGGGCTGGAGTTGAGTGCGCAGCTCGTCCTGGGCCAGGCGGTAGGCGTCGGCCCGGCGGCCGGCGTCCTGCAGCCGGAAGATGCTGTCGCCCACGGCCAGGAAGCGCCGCTGGAGCGCCGCCACCGGCGCCGCCAGGCTCGACTCCGCCGGGGACAGTTCCGCCCGCCAGGTGTCCAGGCGGTACTGCACCACCTGCGCGGTGAGCTCGAACTCCCGCCGGGCCTGCGGGTCCATGCCGCTCAGGAAGCGCCAGATCACCTCGGTCTGGTCGAACATCGCCGTCTCGAGCTCGGCGTAGGTGCGGCTGCGGCCGAGCCGGGTGCCGAGTTCCTCCAGCGCGCGGCGCTCCTGGATGTTGCTCTGCAGCGCCCCCACGCCGATGAGGACAGTGGGCAGGAGCAGCAGCAGGACGCCGACGAGGAGCTTCCGCTGGAAGGTCACGGAGGAGAATAAGCGGCCTGTCCGGCACCCCTGCAAGGCCGCCCGCGGGCGGGCCTAGACCCTGGTCGCGGCCCGGGCCAGGCCCTCCAGCAGGCGGGCGACGTGCTCCCCATTGGTCCGCGGGTTCATGACGGTGCAGCGGAGCACCCGGCGCCCGTTGAGCACCGTGGTGGTGATCCAGCCCTCGCCCGAGCGGTTGTACGCCTGCCGAAGCCCGAAGTTGATGGCGTCGAGCCGGTCCTCCGCCGCGGCATCCGTGGCCCGGCCGGTCCGGCTGCCCACATAGCGGAAGCAGACGATGTTGCTCTCGGGCCGGTGCAGCGGCTCGAAGGCCGGGTGCGCCTCGATGGCGTCGTGCAGCAGGGCCGCGGTGTCGCAGAGGCGGTCATAGAGCTGGCCGAGGTGGCTGGCGCCATAGCGATGCAGCGCCACCCAGAGCTTCAGGGCGTCGGCGCGCCGGGAGCACTGGAAGCTCCGCACCCCCTGATCCCAGACCCGCTCGCCCTCCCGCCCGTGGAAGATGTAGGGCGCCCGCTGGGCGAAGGCCTGGTCCAGTTCCTTCGCGTCCCTGAGCAGCACCATCCCGGCCGAGAGCGGCAGCAGCATGGTCTTGTGCGGGTCCCACGCCAGGGAGCGGGCGTAGGCGATGCCCTTGAGCCGGTGGGCATGGCGGGGGGAGAGGAGCGCCGTGGCGCCATGGGCCCCGTCCACGTGGAGCCAGAGGTCCCGCTCGGCACAGAGCCGGCCGACGGCGTCGAGGTCGTCGAAGCTCCCGGTCGGGGTGGAGCCGGCCGTGGCAACCACCGCCATCACGCCCCGGCCCTCGGCGGCCAGGCGGTCGAGGATTCCGGCCAGCGCCGCCACGTCCATCCGGAAATCCCGCGACGGGACGGGGATGCCGTTGGCGAGCCCCAGTCCCAGCTGGGCCACCGCACGGGTCACGGCGTAGTGGGCCTGCTCTCCGTAGACTACCACCGGCGGATGGGCACCCACTCCCCGCTCCCAGGCGTCGGGGATCGCCCTGGCCCGGGCGGCGAGGAGCGCGGTGAAAGTGGCCTCGGTGCCGCCGGAGGTCAGGGTGCCGCCCGCCCCGCCGTCCCAGCCCACCAGCCGGGCGAACCAGCCGATCAGCTGGTGCTCGATCATCGTGACCGGCGGGGCCATTTCCTGGACCGCGGTGGAGTTGTTGAGGGCCGAGATGAGCGCTTCGGTCCAGATGGCGGCGGGCAGGGGGGCGGAGACCTGGTGCCCGAGGTACATCGGGTGGGTGAGCCGGGTGGCCTCGGGCAGGACCTCGCGCGCCAGCCGGCCGAGCACCGCGTCGAGAGGGGCGCCTTCCTGCGGCATCGGCTCGGCGAAGCGGGTGGCCAGCTCCTCCGGGGTCCGCCGGGTGCTGACGGGGCCGGTCCCGGCGTGGGTTTCGGCGAGGTAGGCGGCGATCAGGTCGGCGAAGCGGCGGCCGGTGTCGGCCGAGGCGTCGTCGTCGAGCGGTGCGAGCAGCGGGTCGGAGCCGGGCATCAGGGAAAAGTACGGGGGAAGGGGTGGCGAGCGGCAGCTGCAGGCACGAGTGGCATGCGGAAACGCCGAGGGGACGCCGCCAGCGGCCCTCCGAGCCTCTTGTGGCAATCTCCTCGCCTTCATAGCTTAGAGACAATCGCCGCTGGAGGAACGCTTTGATGCCGGACCGGTTTCTCAGCTCCGACGACTACGACGAACAAGCCCACCAGCTGTACAACGAAGGCCGTTTCGACGAGGCCCTCGAACTTCTCCAGGACGGACTCCAGATCTACCCCAACTCCGTGGAACTCCACGTGGGGACGGCGTACGCCTACCTCGCGCGGGAGGACTACGCCTGGGCCCGGCGCGGCTTCGACCGCGCGCTGGCGCTGGATCCCGACCATGAGGACACCCTGGCCGGGCACGGGGAGGTCCTGCTCAAGCTGGGCGAGCGGGAAGCGGCGCTGGCGTCGTTCGACCGGATCCTGGCGCTGGGGTTCCGGGAGGACCACGAGCTCATGCTGCAGATCGGGCGGGCCCTCTTCCGGGAGAGCCTGCTGGCGGCGGCCCAGACCTTCTTCGAGTATGCCGTCGCGGCGCAGCCCGACTGCCCCGAGGCGGCCGCCTGCGTGGGCTACGCCTGCCACCGCCGCAACGACGACAGCGGGGCCCTGTACTGGCTGCGGCGGGCGCTGCAGCTGGACCCCCACTACAGCGAGGCCCGGATCTACCTGGCCAACATGCTGTACGACCGGGGCGAGACCGAAGCCGCCATGCACCACCTGAACCAGACCGTCCCCGAGGACCACTACGACGAGCTGGGCATCTGGCGCTACGTGGAACTCAAGAAGTCCATCTACCGGCTGCCCGACGACGATCCCGAACTCCGGCCCTGGTTCGCCCGGCTGGGCGAGGTGGCCGGGGACCCCGACCCGGTGGAGAGCATCCTGGCGGAGGTGGAATCCACCCAGCCCGACGGCTCCACCCGGGATCCCAACCAGCTCGAGCTGTTCGGCACCCTGCTCACCGAGCTGCACGCCATGCAGAAGCGCGGGCTGCCAGCCGGCGTGCACCACATCGCCACCCTGACCGGGCGCACCTTCAAGGGCAGCTGGGACGAGATCCTCGACCAGATGAAAAGCGCCGACCGCGAGTGGGCCGGCGCCTCGCTCCGCGAGTTCATGGTGGACCTGGCCCGGCGCGGCGCGGCCGAGACCGGCGTGGTCATCCCCACCACCGACGCGGAGGCCTTCATCCGGGGCAGCGCGATGGCCGGCGTGGTGCGGATCATTCAATAGAAAGCTCCGCGCACCGGGCGCGGGCGCAGGCCGGGGGGTCACCCAGCGCGGGTGGCCCCCCGTTTCGCTGGCCGCCGCTCCGGCGGGACGGGCTATCTTACCTGCATGACTCCCAGCTCCCTCACCTCGTGGACCGCCGGCGTCCGGAAGGAAGTGCTGTCCAACGGGCTCACCGTGCTCATCCAGCGGGACCGCTCGGCGCCGGTTGCCGCGGTGGTTACCTACGTCAAGGCGGGGTTCTTCGATGAGCCGGACCGCTGGACCGGGATCTCGCACGTGCTGGAGCACATGTTCTTCAAGGGCACGCCCAGCCGGGGGCCGGGGCAGATCGCCCGGGAAACCAAGCTGGCCGGCGGCTACCTCAATGCCAGCACGACCTACGACCACACCACCTACTACGCGGTCCTCCCGGCCGAGCGGCTCCGTGAGGCGGTGACCATCCAGGCCGACGGCCTGCGGAACGCGGCCATTGACCGCGACGAGCTGGCCCGGGAGCTCCAGGTCATCATCCAGGAGGCCCGCCGCAAGCTGGATACGCCGAGCGCCGTCACCCACGAGACCCTGCACGAGGTGATGTACGACCGGCACCGGATCCGGCGCTGGCGCATCGGTTACGACGAGGCCCTGGCCGGGTTCACCCGCGAGGACGTGGCGGGCTACTACCACTCGCGCTACGTGCCGTCGCGGGTCATCGTGGCCATCGTCGGCGACGTGGCCGAAGAGGAGGCCCTGGCCCTGGCCGAGGAGCACTACGGCGACTGGGCCCCCGCTGCCGGCGCCCAGGATCCCTCCCCCACCGAGCCACCCCGCCGGGAAGTCCGGGCCCGCACCCTTCGCGGCGATGTCTCCCAGGCGGAGCTGGCGCTGGGGTGGCGCGGCGTGCCCCCGCTCGATCCCCGGGCCATTCCACTCGACGTGGCCGCCGGGGTGCTGGCCGCGGGCCGGGGCAGCTGGCTGTACCGGACCCTGCGGGAGTCGGGGCTGGCCACCGCAGTCAGCGCCCACCACTACGCCCCGACCGAGCTGGGCGTCTTCAGCATCGGCGCCGACTGCGATGCCGAGCGGGTGCCGGCGGTGCTGGACGGCATCGCGGAGTCGGTGGAGCGGCTGCTCCGGCACGATGTCCCGGCCGGCGACCTCGAACGGGCCCGCACCCTGCTGCTGTCGCGCTGGTCCCGCCGGATGGAAGAGATGGACGGCCGGGCGGCCTCGCTGGCGGGGGCCGAGGCGCTGGAGGACTTCCGGCTGCTGGATCGCGAGTTCGAGCAGCTGGCCCGCACCACCGCCACCGAGGTCAAGGACGCCGCGGCCGAGATCCTCGACCTCGGCGCGGTCTCTGCTGTGCTGTACCTGCCCCGGGAGAAGGGTGCCGACCTCGATGCTGACGGGCTGCGCCACGCCTTCCGGGCGCGCCGGCTCGCCCCGCTCCCGGAAGTTCCACCGGCCGCGCCCGGCCGGCGGGCGCCGCGCCCGTCCATTGCGCCCACCGCCCGCTCGGAGGTCATGCACGAGGCGCTGCCCGGGTTCGACCTGCTGGTGCGCCACAAGCCGGGAGTGCCGGTGGTGAGCCTGGGCGTGTACCTGCCCCGGGTGGCGTTCGACCCGGCGGGGCAGGCCGGCATCAGCGCGCTGGCGGTGCGGGGCGCGGTGCGGGGCGCCGGCGGCCATGATGCCGCCAGCCTGGCGTTTTCCTTCGAGCGGCTGGGTGGCACCCTGGTGCCGGTGGTGGCGCTGGACTGGGTCGGGTTCGCCACGTCGGTGCTGTCCTCCAACCTGGGCGATGCCGCGGCGCTGCTCGACCTGGTGCTGCACCAGCCCGCGTACGAAGAATCCCAGCTGCTGGCCGAACGCCGGCTGCTGGTCGAGGAAACCACCCAGGCCGCCGATGACATGTTCCGCTACCCGTTCCAGCTGGCGTTCGGGGCGGCCTTCGGCGATCGCGGCTATGGCATCCCGGCGGCCGGCCTGCCGGACCAGCTGGCCGGCCTGGACGCCGGCCAGGTGCGGGCGTGGCACCGGTCGCTGCTCACAGTGTACCGGGGCGTTGTGGTGGCAGTGGGGGACCTCAGTCCCGACAGCGCCTTGGCCACGCTGGGCGGGGTCTTCGCGGGCCATCCGCCGCGGGCGGCCATGACCCTGCGGAGCCCGGTGGGCTGGGCGCTCGGGGCGCGTCCGGTGAGCCGGGTGGTGCGGCGGCAGAAGGCCCAGTCGGCGTTTGCGCTGGCGTTTCCGGGACCGTCCCGGCGGGACCCGACCCGTATCGCCGCCGAGGTCTGGGCGGCGGTGGCCAGCGGGCTGGGCGGGCGGCTGTTCGAGGCGCTCCGGGAGCGGCGGTCGCTCGCTTACACCGTCGTGGCCTCATCCTGGCAGAAGGCCCGGAGCGGGGCGTTCCTCTCCTACATCGCCACCGCCCCCGAGCGTGAGGCCGAGGCCCGGCGCGAGATGCTGGCGGAACTGGGGCGCTTCGCCTCGGAACGGGTGACTCCCACCGAGCTGCACCAGGCGACCCGCTACCTGGCCGGGCAGACCGCGGTGCAGCGTCAGAGCAGCTCGGCGGTGGCGGGGGAGATTCTCGAGGCGTGGCTGGCGGGGATGGGCCTGGACGACCTGGTGGACCCGGCCTCCCGGTACCTCTCGGTCACCGCCGACCAGGTCCGCGCCGCGGCCCAACAGGCGCTGGGGGAGGGGGAACCGGTGTACGCCGAAGGCGTGGTGCAGGGGGCCGGCGCCGGGAGCTGAGCCTCAGCCGGCCGCCGGCGCCGGTCCCACCGCCGCGCTCCCCGGCTCGGTGCCGAGGATCACCAGCTTCTGCCAGATCTTGCCGGAGAGATTCGCCGTCAGGGTCTCCAGCTCGCCCACCGCCGCCAGCACCACCGGATCATCCAGCTGCTGGGCGTAGAGGGCGGCCACCTTCCCGGCCAGCGAGAGCGCCTCGGAGCAGTAGTCCAGGTACCGCGCCAGCTCGGCCCGGGTAAGGGTGCGCCGGGGCGAGGACCGGGTGGCGGCCAGCTCGCCCCGGAACTGGTCGGGGTCCTTGGTGAGCTGGTGCATGTCCACGATGTGGACGATGCTCCGCAGTTCGTGCAGCGCCCCCAGGGCCTGCCGCCGGCGGAGGCGGCTCTCCACGGTGAGCAGGAAGGCCAGCGCGATCCCCACGAACACGATGTCGTTGATGGCCGACTCCAGCACGGTGACGAACTCGCCGAGGTGCTGGAAGCTGGCGGGGAACCGGAGCCCGCTCACAGCGAAGGCGGCGCCCGCCAGGATGAGCAAGGTGAGGGCGCCGGCCGCGATCCGGATCCCCCAGCGCGGGCGCCGAAGCTCCCCGATCCGGGCGGTGGTCTCGGTGGCCACGGTGTGGAGCTCGCGCGCCACCCGGCTGAGCCCGGCCTCGGGGAAGCGCTCGGCGATGCGGCGGTGCAGGGCGTCGGCGGTGGCGACGATGTGGGCGGCGTCGAGGGAGCGGTAGCTCATGCGGCCCGGGCGAGGAGGCTGGTGACGGCGCGGGTACGGTAGTCGAAGATCCGGCGGAGCTCGAGCGCCACCAGGGGCGCGGCCAGCGCGCCCGCCGGGCCGAAGGGGAGCTGGTAGTGCACCTCGTCCTCCACCCGGGTGCCCCCCTCCTCGGCGCGGAATCGGTGGTGGTGGACCCAGAGGCGGTAGGGTCCCTCCAGCTGCTCGTCCACGAAGTACTCCCCCGGCCGCCAGACGCTGATCAGGGTCCGCCAGCGGATCGGCACCCCGAAGAGGGCCAGCCGGTAGTCGAGCAGGGTGCCTGCCCGCACGGTCTCCGGGACCGGCGACGTGATCCGGAACCGCAGCTCCGGGGGGGTGATCCGCTCGAGATTCCGGGCATCGGCGAAGAAGCCGAACACCTCTGCCACCGGCCGGGGCAGCCAGAGGCTCCGGGCGAGGCGGCGGCTCACTTGGCGGCCAGGGTCCTGGCGACGCGGGTCCGGAACGTGGTCATCATGGCCCGCCCGGTCTCGGTCTCGGTGGCCACCCACTCGGTGTTGCGCAGGGTGCGGGGCGAGGTGGCGGCCCGCAGGGCATCGAGATACAGCTCCACCCGGGCGAACAGCAGCAGCCCCTCGCCGTTGTTCTCCACCAGGAATTCGCCGTGGACGATGCCGTGGCGGGCCAGGCTGTAGACCATCTCCCAGTAGGCGGTGGCCTGGCGCCAGGCGGTGTTCAGCGGGTGGTCGGCCCGCAGCACCTCGAGGACCTCGTCGGTGGTGCGGGGCCAGAAGTCGCGGTTGAGCGCGTAGCGCGCCTCGCGCATGGTGGCCTCGCGCCGGAGGTCATAGATCTTCAGGATGAGGTCGGCGTCGTGATGGTCGGGCGATTCCTTGAGCATGGCCGCGCGCGGGTTGGGGGAGCAGGTCAGCCGGAGGCGGCAACCCCGAGCCGCCGGGCCACGACATCGATGGCCCGGGTGGGAGAGACCAGGCCGGGCGTGACCACATCCACCAGGCAGGTGCCGTGGGCCGGCGCCGCGTGGAGCACCACATGGCCGCCGTGGCCCAGCAGGCCGACCGCGATGCCCGCCGGCCCGCTGCGCGCGGTGGGCGGGCCGTGGGGCGTCAGCCCGATGGCGCCGGCGGCGGCGATGGCCAGCGCGGAGAGGGCGTGGTCGTCGGCGAGGAGCGGCGAGGCGATGCCCTGCAGGTGGGTCACCAGGTGCTGGGGGGAGGCCATCGGGCCGGCCGCCGGCCGCCGCCTCGTGCCTGACACGAGGCCCGGGCCGGCGCCGCTCCTTAGAACATGGAGATCGCCAGCAGCGACCGCAGGTTGTCGTTGGTGACCCGCAGCCGGGTGGAGAGCAGCCGGACCATGGACCAGAGGATCTTGTAGGCCAGGTCGCGGTTGAAGTCCAGCAGGATCTCGAAGTCGGGCCGGGAGATGGTCATCAGGGTCACCGGGCCATTGGCGATGGCGTCGGTGCTCCGCTCCGAGCGGTCGAACACTGCCATCTCGCCGAAGCACGCGCCGGGCTGCAGCACCGCCAGCGCCTCCTCCCCGGAGCCCGGGATGTTCCGGCTGATGCGCACCTCGCCCTGCACAATGAGGTAGAAGCGGTTGCCGGGCTCGCCTTCCTTGAAGACGTACTGGCCCCCCTGGTACTTCTGCTCCTTGCAGATTTCCGCGACCCGGGCAATTTCTCCCTCGTCCAGGTCGGCAAAAATCGCCGTCTTCTTGAGGAGCTGGAGATCCATGGGCGTGTCCGGTGAGCGGTAAGCGATGAGCGACGACCGGGCCGCGTCCGGTCCCTCAGGCGCGGATTGGCAAGGTACCGCCCGCTCCGGGGGCGAGCAAGGTCCGCCGAGGCGGGGCGGGGTCACCTTTGCGGACCTGCTCACGCTCTCCCGCATCCCGCTTGCGGTGCTATTCCTGATCGTGGCGGATCCGCTGGTGCGCCTCGCCCTCCTGCTCGTCGCCGCCGGCACCGACCTGCTCGACGGGTTCCTCGCCCGGCGGTTCGGCGGGTCCCGGTTCGGCACTTTCATTGACCCGGTGGCCGACAAGCTCTTCATGCTGGCGGCCTTCGTGGTGGTGGCGATGTCGGGCCGCCTGGCGTGGTACGAGATCGCCGGCGTCCTGCTCCGGGACCTCGTCGCCACGGTTGCCTTCCTGGTCACCATGGGTTCCGGCCGGGCCATGGCCATCCCGGCGCGGATCGGCGGGAAGGCCGTGACGGTCGCCCAGGTCCTGACCCTCTTCGCCTTCCTGCTGGATTCGCCGCTGCTCCGGCCCCTGGCCTGGGCCACCGCCGCCATCGCCCTCTACGCCATCGCCGACTACAGCCGGGTCGCCTCGACCGCGAAGCGGAGCGTCGGCTCCTGAGGCCGGCAGGGCGATTGCTGTTCCGCGCCGCCGGGGTGTATCGTCCTGCCTGACCCCAGCCCCAGGCACGCCGATGTCAGCCAACTTGCGATTCGCCGAGCTCACCTGGCAGGACGGGCTGGCCTTCACCGCCGGCGCCCCCGAGGGACCCCAGGTCACCCTCGACGGGGACGGCGAGCGGGGGCCGAGCCCGGTGGTGACGCTGCTCGCCGCCGCCGGCGCCTGCACCGGCTCCGACATCGTCCTGATCCTGCAAAAGATGCGGGCCGGCCTCAGCGAGTTCCGCATGACGGTCCAGGGCACCCGGCGGGAGACCGATCCCCGGCGGCTCGTGGCCCTGCACCTCACCATTCACCTCCGGGGCAGCAACCTGGACGAGGTCCGGGCCCGCCGGGCCGTGGACCTGTCGCTGGGGAAGTACTGCTCGGTGGTGCACTCCCTCGCCCCTGACATCGCGATCAGCTACGACCTGGTGCTCGCCTGACGTGCGCGGCTGGCTGGCGGTCCCGCTGGGGCTCCTCGCGGCATCACCGGCCAGCGCGCAGGCGCCGCGCGGGGCCGAGTTCGGCCTCGCGGGAACCCTGCTGCTGGCCGAGCCCGGCTTCGCCGGTGGGGGCGCCCTGGTGGCGCTCCGGGACGGCCGGCTCCGCCTCCAGGTCACCGTTCTCACGGGCGATGCCGGGGGATGGGCCGGCCGGGCGGAGGCCGCCGGGCACTACCTGGTGACTCCCGCCCGGATGGGCGGGGCCGGGCTCTACGGCCTGGCCGGCCTGGCGCTCGAGGCTGGCCCCCACGAGGCCGGCTACCTGCTGCTGGGTCTCGGCCTGGAAGGGTCGCCCGGCGGCCGGCACGGCTGGTGGGTCGAGGCGGGTGTGGGAGGCGGGGCTCGAATCGCGGCCGGCTGGCGGTGGCGGCACCTGGGCCGGCCCGGCCGCCGCCAACCTTGAACAGAAACGCCCCGGCGGAAGCCGGGGCGCTGGTATCAGGTGTGAGGCCCGAACCGCGTCAGCTGACGGTGGCGGTCTCCGTTTCGGCCTCGGCCGTGGGCGACGCGGGACGGCCCTGCACCGGCTGGCAGTACCGCTCGCCGAGGGTGCGCAGCTGGGTCAGTTCTTCCTCGGTCATCCCCTCGTATCGCTCCGCGAGGTACAGCATGGTGTCGTCGAACCACTCCTTCTGGTGTTCGGGGAGGGCTTCGAGGACACCACAGCGCAGAATGTGGCTGAACATCTCATCGCGGGCCTGATCGAACGCCCGGGGCGCGGCTGGGGTACGGCGGGGTTGCTGCGGCTTGCTCTTCGCCATGCTGAAGACTCTCCTGAGACCGGTAATGTTGGCCGAGAATATAACCGGACCCAAGCCCGAGGGGCAAATCGGCGCGGTTGCTCCCGCCCGGCCCCGGGCTGATTAGATTCCCGGCCACTTGGGCGGGGGTGCGGGGTCACCGCACCGCCCGGCCAGCGATGAGGGACCATGACCGATCACGACGAGATCTACGGCGACGCCCGCGAGGCCCAGCTGCTGGCTCTGCTGCGTCACCTGGCGGAGCGGATCCGGGAGCTGGACCGCGGTGACGCGCTCCTCGGCTCCGCGCCCGAGCTGCAGCGGCTGCTGGGCGACGCCCGCAGCGAGTTGTTTCATTATGAAGTCCGCCGCACCTATGACACGCCCGAGATCGCCGAGAGCCGGCGGATCGTGGACGAGGCCCGGCGGGCTTCCTTCAATCCTGACCAGCCGGAGGACGAATCCCCATGGCGGCCGCCAGCGGCGGACTAAGCCGCTTCTATCTCATGCTGGGCGCGGCGGCCGTGGCCGGCGCGGCGGTGATCGGTTTCGTGGTGCTGCGCAAGGGGCCGGTCAGCATCCCGGCCAACCCGGCCATCCAGGTGAGCGACACGAGCGGCTTTCGGGGTTACCTCCTCGGCTCCGACTCGGCGCTGATTGAGGTGACCGAGTATGCCGACTACGAGTGCCCCGCCTGCCAGCAGTGGGCGGTGGTCCAGTTCCCGACGGTGCATGAGCGCCTGATCCGGACCGGCAAGGTCCGCTGGCGGTACCGGGACTTCCCGCTGGACATGCACCGGCACGCCCGGCTGGCTTCCCACGCCGGCGCCTGCGCCGACGAGCAGGGCAAGTACTGGGAGATGAACGAGCGGATCTACTCCTGGGAACCCCGCTGGCCGGAGCGGAGCAACGCCGAGGTCATCTTCCGGACCTACGCCAAGGCGCTGGGGCTCGATATCGCCCGGTATGACGAGTGCATGTCCAGCGCGCGCTACGCCGGCCGGATCGAGGCCGGGCGGATCGAGGGGGCGGCGGCCGGCGTGGGTTCCACGCCCACGTTCCTGATCCGGGGCAGGCTGTATCCCGGCGCCGGCAGCGTGCACTACGACATGCTCAAGGCGATGCTGGACTCTCTCGAGGGCGCCAGGGCGAGGTAGCATGGCCGACGCGACGGCGGCCACCCAGTGAGCGAAGTCCAGGCCCGACAACGGCCGACCGGCAAGGCGCTGGCCGCGCTCGCGCTGTCGGCGCTGGGCGTGGTGTATGGGGACATCGGCACCAGCCCGCTCTACGCCCTGAAGGAGTGCTTCATCGGTCCTCACGCCCTCCCGCTCTCGCGGGAGAACGTGCTGGGGATCCTGTCGCTCATCTTCTGGTCGCTCAACTTCCTGATCTCCTTCAAGTACGTCGTCCACATGCTCCGGGCGGACAACCGGGGCGAGGGCGGCATCCTGGCGCTGCTGGCGCTGCTGAGCCCCTCGGGCTCCGCCCCGCGCCGGCGGGCCTTTCTCATCGGGGCCGGCCTGTTCGGGGCCGCGCTCCTGTATGGCGACGGGATCATCACGCCGGCCATCTCGGTGATCGGCGCCATGGAGGGGCTGGCGGTCGCCTACCCCACGCTGGAGCCGCTGGTGCTCTACATCAGCATCGCCATCGTGGTGGCGCTCTTCCTGGTGCAGCGCACCGGCACCGCCGCGGTGGGCCGGATTTTTGGCCCGGTCACCACGGTCTGGTTCCTCTGCATCGCGGCGCTGGGGCTCCGGGCCATCACGGCCGAGCCCGGGGTGCTGGCCGCCCTCAACCCGTGGTACGCCGTGTCGCTCTACCAGCGGGAGGGGATCGAAGCCTTCTTCGTGCTGGCGGCGGTGGTGCTGGTGGTCACGGGCGGGGAGGCGCTGTATGCCGACATGGGGCACTTCGGCCGGCGGCCCATCCGGCTGGCCTGGTTCGCGGTGGTGCTCCCGGCGCTGGTTCTCAACTACTTCGGCCAGGGCGCCCTGCTGCTCCGCGATCCGGCGGCGGTGTCCAACCCCTTCTACGGGCTGGTGCCCACCTGGGGGCTCGTGCCGATGATCGTGATCGCCACGTCCGCGGCGGTGGTGGCCAGCCAGGCCCTGATCTCCGGCGCCTTCTCGCTGACCCAGCAGGCGGTGCAGCTGGGGTACTCGCCCCGGGTGACCATCGTCCACACCTCGGAGCGGGAGAAGGGGCAGATCTACATCCCGGAGGTGAACTGGATCATGCTGGTCTCGTGCGTGGGCCTGATGCTGGCCTTCCGCAACACCTCCAACCTGGCCGGCACCTACGGCGTCGCTGTCTGCGGCACCATGACCTTCACCACCATTCTCTTCTGCGCGGTGGCCCGGGAGCGCTGGCACTGGCCATGGCCCAAAGTGCTGGGCCTGGGGGGGCTCCTGCTCGCGGTGGACCTGGCCTTCTTCTCCGCCAACGTGGAGAAGATCCCGCATGGCGGCTGGTTCCCGCTCCTGGTGGCGGGCATCGTGTTCACCCTGATGAGCACCTGGAAGCGCGGCCGCATCCGGCTGTCGCGCATCATGGACGACAACTCGCTGCCCCTGGACCTCTTCCTGGGCGATGTCGCCAGGCGGATCGGGACCCGGGTGCCCGGGACCGCGGTGTTCATGACCTCCCAGACGGCCGGGGCCCCCGCCGTGCTGCTGCACCATGTCAAGCACAACAAGGTGCTGCACGAGCAGATCATCCTGATCTCGGTGCAGACGGAGGAGATCCCGTACGTGGAGGAGGAGGACCGGCTGACGTTCAAGGACCTGGGCCAGAAGTTCTACCAGGTCGGGCTCCGCTACGGGTTCATGGAGTCCCCCGACGTCCCCGAAGCGCTGCGTTCGCTGCAGGCCCACGGCCTCGCGGTGAAGCCGCTGGAGACCACCTACTACCTGGGCCACGAGACCCTGATCGCCACCGCCGACCGGCGGGCGGCGAAGGGCCCGGGGGTGCAGGATGTCCCCCTGCCCAAGCTGGCCATGTGGCGGAAGAAGCTGTTCATCATCATGAGCCGCAACGCCCAGTCGGCCTCGATGTTCTTCAACCTGCCGCCCAACCGGGTGGTGGAGATGGGGGCGCAGATCCAGTTCTAGGCGATTGGGCGATTAGGCGATTGGGCGATTGGGGGAGTTGGCACGAAGGGTGGGATCCGCGCGGATCCCACCCTTCGTGCCAACCGCCTGACCGCCCAACCGCCTAACCGCCCAACCGCCTAACCGCCTAACCGCCCAACCGCCTAACCGCCCAACCGCCTAACCGCCTAACCGTCCACCCGTCCCTAGTGCCGGGCCCAGACGGTCGTGGCGCCCTTGGCGTCGAAGGTCAGCACTTCATAGGGATCCGAGCCGGTGTCCATGCCGGGGCTGGCGCCCGGCATCCCGGGCGCGGTGAGCCCCACCACCTTGGGCTTTTCCTTGAGGAGCCGCACGATGTCGGCGGCCGGCACGTGCCCTTCGATCACGTAGCCCTGGATCACGGCGGTGTGACACGACACCAGCTGGCGGGGGACGCCCAGTTCCGCCTTGATGGGCGAGACATCCTCCATGTCCTTGCTGGTGACCTTGAACCCGTTGGCGCTCAGGTGGTCGTTCCACTTCTTGCAGCAGCCGCAGGTGGGCGACTTGTACACCATGATCTCGAGTGGGGCCGCGCCCTCTGGCGCGAACGCCGCCGCCACCACGGGAGACGGGGTGGTGTCCGGCGCCGGCCCGCCGGAGGCCGGGCGCACCGTCACCACGATGGCCGCGATGGCCACGGCGGCGAGCCCGAAGATGGCCAATGTCCCGCGCTTCATGAGCTGCTCCTGACTGAATTCATGCCGAGTCCGCTCCGTCCAATCTAACCGGGTGCCCGCCCGCCGGCCCCGCCTAGCCCTCCTCCGCCTCGTACTGGTCCTTGAGCCGGCTGACCACCGCCGGATCGGCCAGGGTGGTGGTGTCGCCCAGGGCCCGGCCCTCGGCGATGTCCTTGAGCAGGCGCCGCATGATCTTGCCGCTGCGGGTCTTGGGCAGGTCGGCGCTGAAGAGGATGTCGTCCGGCCGGGCGATGGCGCCGATCTTCCGGGCGACGTGGTCCTTCAGGTCATCCTTCAGGCCGGCACTGGGGGCGTTGCCCTCCTTGAGCGTCACGAACGCGGCCAGCGCCTGGCCCTTGAGGTCGTGCTGCTTCCCGACCACCGCCGCCTCGGCCACCAGGGGGTGATCCACCAGCGCGCTCTCCACCTCCATGGTGCCGATCCGGTGGCCGGCCACGTTGAGCACGTCGTCCACCCGGCCCAGGATCCACCAGTAGCCCTGCTCGTCGAGCTTGGCGCCATCACCGGCGAAGTACTTGTCCCCGAACTTGGACCAGTAGGTCTCCACGTAGCGGGCATCGTCGCCGTAGATGGTCCGCAGCATGGACGGCCACGGCTCGGTGAGGGTCAGGAGCCCGCCGCCGGCCGTGAGGGGTTTCCCCTTCTGATCCACCAGCACGGCGCTGATCCCGGGGAAGGGCACCGTGGCCGAACCGGGCGTGGTGGTCACCACGCCCGGCAGCGGGGTGATCATGATGGCGCCGGTCTCGGTCTGCCACCAGGTGTCCACGATGGGGCATCGCCCCCCGCCGATGTGCTGGTGGTACCACATCCACGCCTCGGGGTTGATCGGCTCCCCCACCGTGCCGAGCAGCCGGAGCGTGGAGAGGTCGTGGCGGGCCGGAAGCGCCTCGCCCCACTTCATGAAGGCGCGGATGGCGGTCGGCGCGGTGTAGAACACCGTCACTCCGTAGCGGGCGATGATCTTCCAGAAACGGTCCCGCTCGGGCCAGTCGGGCGCCCCCTCGTACATGAGGACGGTGGCCCCGTTGGCCAGCGGGCCGTAGACCACGTAGGAGTGGCCGGTGACCCAGCCGATGTCGGCGGTGCACCAGAAGAGGTCGTCTTCCTTCAGGTCGAAGACGTACTTGGTGGTGGCCGCCACCTGGGTGAGGTACCCGCCGGTGGTATGGACGATGCCCTTGGGTTTGCCCGTGGTGCCGGAGGTGTACAGGATGAACAGCAGGTCCTCGGCATCCATGGACTCGGCGGTGTGGCTGGGAGCAGCCTGGTCCAGCAGCCGGTGCCACCAGTGGTCGCGGCCTTCGGTGAAGTTGGCGAACGACTCGTCCCCCTGGCCGCCGGGGCGGCGCTGCACCACGATCACGTTCTTGATGGAAGGACACTCGGCAATCGCCTCGTCCGCCATGCGCTTGAGCGGCAGGACCGAGCCGCGCCGGTAGCCGCCATCGGCCGTGATCAGGCACACCGCCCGGGCATCGTTGATCCGGTCGCGCAGCGACTCGGCCGAGAAGCCGCCGAAGACCACCGAATGCACCGCCCCGATCCGGGCGCAGGCCAGCATGGCGATGGCGGCCTCGGGGATCATCGGCAGGTAGATCGCCACCCGGTCGCCGTGGCGGACGCCCAGCTTGAGCAGCGCGTTGGCGGCGCGGCAGACTTCGCGATGCAGCTCCCAGTAGGTGATCGTCCGCCGGTCGCCCGGCTCTCCCTCCCAGATGATCGCCGCCTTGTTGCGGCGGGGTGTGGCCAGGTGGCGGTCCACGCAGTTGACCGACACGTTGAGGCGGCCGCCCACGAACCACTTGGCGTGCGGCGGAGTCCACTCCAGCACCCGGCTCCATGGGGTGTCCCAGTGGAGCGCGCGGGCCTGCTCTTCCCAGAACCCCAGCCGGTCCGCCTTGGCGCGGGCGTAGAGATCGGGCTGGGCGTTGGCCGCCGCCGAGAAGGCCGGCGAGGGCGGGAAGCGCCGCTTTTCCGAGAGCAGGGTGGAGATCTGGTCGGACATGGGCCGGGGGATGAGGGAAGCGATGGGAGCCGGGCGGTCCCGCTGAACTTACCACCTCGGGGCTGATGTTCTAGGGGTTCGGGCCGGCTCGGCCGGCCTGCTGCGAGGCCTCTCGCGGCCCGGGTCCGCTGGGCTGCCGCCCGAGCGGAAGTCACCCCCGCCAGGCACCCCTTGCACCCCGCATTCCCGCACCGCGCCCTGCGAGGGGAAAAACCGTGGCGCCGGTACATCGACGTGGCCTAAAGTATTGTGTGACAATCACTTGAAAAAATGGCACCGGCCTCGCTTTTTAACCGGCCGGAGGCCACAAGGTCTCTGAAACTGATCCGCCCGATAAGAGCACACCCGGAGTGATCCGGGGCCGCAAAACTAGAGGTCTCCAGGTCCCACGTGGCCGGAGATAGCTCGGTGCCGAAGGCGGGTGCCCCGCGCAAAGAGCGCGATGCGCCCCGCACGCAGGACGGCGGAAGCATCGCGCTCGAATCGTATCGGAGCGCGGGAGGACACCATGCAGACCACGCAAGGCTATAGTCTCGAAGTGGCCGCGCCCGAGCATCTCGGGCTGGAGACCCGCACCAACTTCCGGCAGAGCGCGGTCGGCCTGCTGGACCAGCTGCCGGAGCGGACCGGCCGCCTGGTGATCGACCTGCGCGGCACGCGCACGGTGGATTCGGCGGGACTGGGGGCGCTGATGCTGATCCAGCGCCGGGCGTCGGAGCGGCGGCAGGTGGTGGTGCTCAAGCGTCCCAATGACGAACTCCGGTTCCTGCTGGTGCTGACCAAGCTGGACGACCTCTTCGAGGTCGAGGCCGACGCGGCCTGAGCTATATTGGGGCATGGCCACCGCCATGCCCCGCCGGCGGGTCCTGTTCATCGAGGACGAACCCGCCTTGCGCCAGAGTTATGAACGCGCCTTCTCGGGGCGTTACGATGCGGCATTCGCCGCCACCGGCCAGGAGGCACTCCGCCTCCTGGCCGAGCATCGTTCCGAGGTGGCGATCCTCGACCTGCGCCTGCCGGACACTGACGGCATCGCGCTGCTTGGCCAGCTGCGCGCCATCGCGCCGGCCCTTCCCGTCATCATCACCTCCGCCTACCTGAGCCTGGAGCCCAAGCTCCGGGTGCTCGGCCTGTCCCATTCGGGCTACCTGGTGAAGCCCTTCGATCTCGACGCGCTGGCCGGACGGATTGATGCCCTCGGCTGACGCGCCCCTGGCGGAGGCCCGGGGGCTGGAGCGCCGCTATGGGGCGGTGCGCGCGCTCCGCGGGGTGGACCTGACCCTCGAGCGGGGGGAAGTGCTGCTGGTGCTCGGGCCCAACGGCGCCGGGAAGAGCACCCTGCTCCGGAGCCTGGCCGGGCTCCTCCGGGTGGATGCCGGCAGCGTCCGGGTGGCCGGCCGGGTGCTCACTCGGGATGACCCCGATGCCCGGCGTCCCATCGGCTTGCTCTCGCACCAGTCCATGCTCTATGACGAACTCACCCTGCGGGAGAACCTGGTCCTCGCGGGCCGGCTCTACGGCCTTCCCGCGCCGGGGGAGCGGGCCGAGCGGGCGCTGGCGGAGCAGAACCTGCTCGATCGCATGGACGACCGGCCGCGGCAACTGAGCCGGGGCATGCTGCAGCGGGCGGCCATCGCCCGGGCGCTGCTCCACGAGCCACGGCTGCTGCTGCTCGACGAGCCGTTCACCGGACTCGACGCCGTCGCCGCCGACCGGCTGCGCGGGCTGCTGGCCAGCCTGGCCACGCCGGAGCGCGGGCTGGTGATCGTGACCCACCACGCCTCGGAGGCGTGGCACCTCGCCACCCGGGTGGGGGTGCTGGCCCAGGGGCAGTGGGCGCTGGAGGGCCCGCGCCCCGCCGATCTCGCCGATTTCCAGCGGCGCTACCAGGAGGTGGTGCGTGGGTAAGGCCCTGCACCTGGCGCTGGTGATCGCCGGGAAGGACATCCGGATGGAGCTCCGCGCCCGGACCAGCCTGCTCTCGGCGGCGGTGTTCGCGGCGCTGATGCTCCTGGTGCAGAACTTCGCCCGTGATCCCACCGCCGTGAGCACGCTCGACCTGGCGCCCAGTGTCCTGTGGGTGACGGTGGCCTTTGCCGCGGTGGTGGCCATGAACCGGGCCTTCACCGTGGAGCGGGAGAACGCCGCCTTCGACGGCCTGCTCCTCGCGCCGGTGCCCCGGGAAGTGCTGTACCTCGGCAAGTACCTGGCCAATTTGGTGTTCGTGCTGGTGGTCGAGGCCATCGCGCTGCCGCTGTTCGTGCTGTTCTTCAACGTCGGGCTGGGCGCCGCGCTGCCCGGCCTGCTGGCGACGCTGCTCCTGGCCACGGTGGGCTTCGTGGCGGTGGGCACCGTCTTCAGCGCCATGGTGGTCAAGACCCGCTTCGCCGAGCTGATGCTGCCGATCCTGCTGCTGCCGTTCATGGTGCCGCCGCTGATCTTCGCGGTGAAGACCACGGTGCCGCTCTTTGCGGGGCGGCCGTTGAGTGAGGTGCTGCCGGGGCTTAGGTTTCTGGCGGTCTACGACGTGGTCTTCCTGACCCTGGCGCTCCTCCTCTTTCCGGCCGTGGTGGACGAATGACCGACAGTTCCTCCGCCCGCGCGGTGATCCGCCGGGGCATGGCCCTCTCGGTGCTCGGGCTGCTGGGCATCGCGGGGGTGATGGCGCTGGCCCTCTGGTACACGCCGGTCGAGGCGCGCCAGGGCCTGGCCCAGAAGATCTTCTACGTCCACGTGCCGTCGGCGGTGATCGCCCTCTGGCTGGCCATCCCGCTCACCGGCATCGCCAGCGTGCTCTACCTCTGGCTGCACGATCCCCGGCTGGACCGCTTCGCCGCCGCCAGCGCCGAGGTCGCCACGGTGTTCTGCCTGGTGGTCCTCACCACCGGCCCGATCTGGGCCCGGCCCATCTGGGGCACCTGGTGGACCTGGGACGGGCGGCTCACGCTGACCCTGTTCCTCTTCTTCCTGCTCCTGGGCTATCACACCCTGCGGGCCTCGCTCCGCGATCCGGTGGAGCGCGGCCGCTTCAGCGCCGTGATCAGCATCATGGGCGTGGTGCTGGTGCCCTTCATCCACCTCAGCGTCTACCTCTGGCGGGGCCTGCATCCCCAGCCCATCGTGATGAAGCCCAGCGCGCCGTCCCTGCCGCCCGAGATGCTCCGCACGCTGCTGGCCGGGTTCGCGGTGTTCACGCTGTTCTACGTGGGGCTGGTGACGCTCCGCTACGGCATCCAGCTGGCGCAGGATCTCCGGGAGGCCGCCGATGCCGCCTGACAACGGCCAGTACCTGTTCGCGGCCTACCTCGTGGCCGGCGTGGTCTACCTGGGCTACACCCTGTGGCTGGTCCGGCGGGGGAGGCGGACGATTGGGCGATCAGGCGATTAGGCGATTGGGGCAGCAAGAAGGGTGGACCCCCCGGGCCCACCCTTCTTGCTTGCCCCACATCATCCAATCACCTAATCGCCCAATCGCCCAATCGCCTACTTCTGCATCAACCCCCGCTCCCACACCTGGGCGGCGAGGACGGCGCCCAGCGCCGGGCCGATCCACCAGATGGCCTGGCCCACCCAGGTGCCGGAGACCAGGGCCGGCCCGAAGGCGCGCGCCGGGTTGACGGCGGCCCCGGTCAGCGGGCCGATGACGAGCACGATCGCCAGCAGGGCAACGCCCACCCCAAACCCGCCCAGCCGGGGACGCTCGGGCTGGACGATGGTGCCGTAGACAGCAGACATGAGGATGAAGGTGCCGACCGCCTCCAGCACCAGGGCCTGGATAAACGTGAGGTTGGTGGCCACCGACGGGGTCCCCAGGGTGCTGGTTCGCATGACCCCGGCGGGGAAGACGAAGTTGACCAGCACCACGGCCAGGACGGCGCCCACCAGCTGAGCGGCGATGTACGCGCCGGCCGTCCGGCTGTCAATCCGCTTGCCGGTCAGCAGGCCGAGGGTGACGGCCGGGTTGAGGTGGCCGCCGGAAACGCCCAGCGTCGCCGAGACGAACAGGCCGAGCGCTGCGCCGTGCACCAGGGCGATGCCCAGGATGTCGTAGCGGGCCACCGGAAACAGGTTGCTGACGGCCGAGGCGCAACCGAGAAAAACGAAGCCGAAGGTTCCGAGGCCTTCAGCCAGGCTTCGACGAGCGAGCGGGGACATTCACCGTCCTGGGAGCGAGGGGAGGCAGAAGATCGCACGGGGTCCGGCCGGCGACAAGTCCCGGGTCAGCGGCCGTCCGCGCGGCGGAAGACCAGGCAGGCGTTGATGCCGCCGAACCCGAAGGAGTTGCTGAGCAGGAACTCCGGCCGGCCGGCGAGGCCGGCGGCCGGCACATGGTGCAGGTTGCACGCGGGGTCGGCGTCGCTGAGGTTCACCGTCGGGGGAAGCCAGCCGCGCGCCGCGGCCAGGGCGCAGATCCCGGCCTCGAACGCGCCGCTCGCGCCCAGCGCGTGGCCGTAGTACCCCTTGGTGCCGCTTACCGGGATGCGCGGGGTGAGGTCGCCGAAGACCTGGCGGATGGCCAGGGTCTCGGTGGAGTCGTTGAGCGGCGTCGAGGAGCCGTGGGCGTTGATGTACCCGATCTCCCCCGGGGACACGCGGGCCTCGCGCAGGGCCAGGCGCATCGCCCGGGCGGCCTGGGCCCCATCGGGCCGGGGCGAGGTCATGTGGTGGGCGTCATTGGTGGTGCCGTAGCCCACCACCTCGGCGTAGATCCGCGCCCCGCGGGCCAGGGCCCGGGCCCGCTCCTCGAGGACCAGGATCAGGGCGCCTTCCGCCATGACGAAGCCGTCCCGCTCGCGGTCGAACGGGCGGCTGGCCTGCCCCGGGTCCTCGTTCCGGGTGGACATCGCCCGGATGATGGCGAAGGCGCCGAAGCACAGCGGCGCCAGCGGCGCCTCCGCCCCGCCCGCCAGCATCACGTCGGCGTCCCCGCGGCGAATGGCGCGCCAGCCGTCCCCGATGGCCATCGCCCCCGAGGCGCAGCTCATGCCGTTGGTGGAGTTGGGGCCGCTGATGCCGAACTCGATGGCCACGTTGCAGCTGGCCGCCCCCGCGAAGACCACCAGGGCCAGCGAGGGGTCCACTCCCCGCACACCGTCCCGCATGTAGTGCGGATACTGGCCCTCGGCATACCCCACGCCACCCAGGGCGGTGCCCATCATCGCCCCCACCCGGTCCCGGTCCTCGCGGGCCAGGTCCAGCCCGGCATCCTCCAGGGCCAGCCGGGAGGCGGCCACGCTGTACTGGCCGAAGAGGTCGAGCCGCTTGGTGCGCTTGAGTTCCATGAAGTCGCCGGGCTGGAAGTCGCGGACTTCGGCGGCGACCCGGGAACGGAAAGGCGCCGGGTCGAACCGGGTAACCGACCGGACCACCGATTGCCGCCGCTCCAGGCCGGCCCAGAGTCCCTCGACGCCGAGCCCGATCGGCGTCACCGCGCCGATCCCGGTGATGACGACGCGGCGCTCGCTGCTGGCGGTCATGCGGGTCCTTCCCTGCCGGAGGATGCGCCTGCGCGCGACTCGGCGGCCCGGGCGATCCCGGCCAGCGTCCGCGAGGCGATGCCGTGGACGAACACCGGCCCGATCACCCATTCCGCCGCCGGCACGCGGATCAGCGGCCAGGCCGGTCCGGTCCACTCGTGAATGATGGTGACGTGGGTGCCCCCGGCCCGTGGCACGACCTGCCACACCACGTCCATCCCGGTGGTGATCCCGCGGATGTGGCGGTAGCGGACTTCCAGCCGGACCGGGTCAATCCACATCTCGGAGGTCCACCAGGTAGGCCAGTTGAGCGGGCCGAAGGGCCGGTTGGCGGACATCTCGACGATGCCGCCGCCGGGACGGGATTCCAGCATCCGTACGTAGCAATAATGAGGAAGGATCTCCGGCCAGCGCTCCACATCCCGGGCGGCCTCGAAGACCACCGCCGGGGGCGCAGCCACCTGGCGCTCGTCCACGGTCCTCATGCCCGGGCCATCCCCGGGGCCCAGGTGGCGACCAGCCGGAACCCGGGGGTGCGCTCCACCCGCGCGGCCAGCCCGGCCCGGGCCAGCAGCCGGCCGAGCTCCCCGGCGGAGAAGCCCCGCCGGACCGAGGTGATGCCGTCCGCCTTGGTGGCGGCATCGAAGCCAAAAAGCCGGGAGCCGGCCCAGAACCCCGCCTGGGCCATGCGGGAGCGGCGCAGGTCCGCGATGATCACGCCCCCGCGGGCCATCCGGTCCGCTGCCTGACAGAAGGCCACGATGTCGTCCCCGGCCAGGTGGTGCATGAGCTGGCTGGCGATGACGATGTCTACCCCCGCGTCGCGGAGCGGCAGGTTCCCGGCGCAGGCCAGCACCGTGGCGAGGCCGCCGTCCCGCGCCAGCCCGGCGGCGGCCCGGTGCCGCTCGATGCCGATGGGGACCAGCGTGAGGCCGCGGCGGCGGCCCCAGCGGACCGCCCGCAGGGCCAGGTCGCCGGCGCCGCAGCCCACGTCGAGCAGGGTGAGTGGCCGGGACACCGACTCCGGCGGCCCGGCGATCCGCCCGCCGAGCACCCGTTCCAGCCCCCGGCGCACCGCCCACCAGCCACCGAACCACCGGTTGGCCCGCGCGATGTGCCGGAGCGAAAGCCGGACCTCCGCCGGGTCGGCGAGCGGGTCGTCCAGCAGTTCGTGCCCGGGGGCAAGGGCGGGGACGCTCATTCCCGGGCCAGGGTCCCGTACCCGCCCCGGAAGTAGAGCAGGGGCACGCCTTCGGCGGTCTCGCCTCCGGTGACCCGCCCGACGAAGAGGGTGTGATCGCCCAGGGCGAAGTCGGTGTAGCGCTCGCACTCGATGTGGCCGATGGTGTCCTCCAGCACGATCAGCCCCGCGCTGGTCTCCCGCCAGCCGACTCCATGAAACCGCTCCTCGGCGGGGGTGGTGGAGAATCGCCGGGACAGGTGTTCCTGGTCGGCGCGGAGAATGTTGACCACGAACTCGCCGCTCACCGACAGCGCCCGGTGCATGTCGGCCGACACATCCACGCACACCGACACCAGCGGCGGGACCAGCGACACCGAGGCCAGGCTGGAGGCCGTCATGCCGACCGGCTGGCCGGCGGGGCCGCGGGTGGTCAGGACCGTGACGCCGCTGGCGAAGCGGCTCAGCAGGCGGCGGAAGGCCGCGGGGTCCGCGTCGGGTCGGCTCACAGCACCATCCGGGCAAGGAACCAGGGATTGAGGACGGCGCGGGCCGGGACGTAGTCGCCGGTCACGCCGATGAAGGTGTGGGCCAGGCCGCGGCGCTCCAGCCGGCCGACCGCCCGGTCGAACAGCGCCGGCACGAACATCCCGTACCCCACCAGCCGCTCGATGGTCCACTTGCCGAGGAACGCGGCCCGCCGCGCGGCGCGGTAGCTCCGGAGCGCCACTGCGGTGACCGGTTCACCGCGCTCGAGCGGCCCGAGCACGGCCCGGGCCGCCAGTTGTGCGCTCCGCAGGGCGCTGGCGATGCCCTCGCCGGTGAAGGGATCGAAGAACTCGGCCGCATCCCCCACCAGCAGCGCGCCCGGCGCCGTCACCGTGGGGGACCATGTGGCGAAGGGTCCGGTGGCGAGGATCCGGCGGACGACCTGCCGCCGGTCCACCCGGCCCCGCACGCCGGGGAACTGGTCCAGGGCATGGAAGAAGAACTCCTCCATCCGGCCCCGCGCCGCGGCCGCCCGGTGCCGGGGCACCACCAGGGCGACGTTGGCCAGGCCCGCCCCGATCCGGTTGAGGCCGACGTATCCGGCGTCCCCCACGTGCATCTCGGCGAAACCGTCGAGGTCCGGCACGCCGGCCACGTGGGCCACGAAGGCCAGCCGCGCGGGCCGCGAACCCGGCTGCCTCACACGGCCGCCCAGCCGGCGGGCCACCACCGAACGCAATCCATCGGCGCCGATGACCAGCCTGGCTCTCAGGGTGACCCGCCGTCCCCCCGCCTCGCGGATCACCGCGCCAGCGACTCCCCCTCCTTCATATACCAGCTCCTCCACCTGGGCCCGCTCCCGCAGTTCCGCTCCCGCGGCCACTGCGGCTTCCACCAGCCGGTGATCGAGGAGGCGCCGGGGCAGGGAGAGACCGGTCTCCCGCCAGGGCCGCACCCCCGCATCGCTGAACCGGCCGGTGAGCCGCGAGCCGCGCGGCCCCACGACCCTGGTCCCCAGCAGCGGGACGGCCCCGGCGCTCTCGAGGTCGCGAACCACGCCGAGTTGGTCCAGCAGGCGCACCGCCTCGGGGCTCAGGTATTCCGAGCAGACCTTGTCGCGCGGAAAGGCGGCGCGGTCGGCCAGCACTACGCGGAGCCCGGTGCGGGCCAGGTGCCAGGCCGCGGCGCTGCCCGCCGGTCCCGCCCCGGCGATCAGGACGTCAACCGGCGCAGGGGCCGCAGTCATCGGGTGAGCGCCCACGCCAGATACCCCAGCAGGCCCGCGAAGAGAGTCGAGATGGCATTGACCCCATCATTGGTGAGCCACCGTGCGCCGCCGACGTGACTGGCCGGCGTCCCGCAGCGATGAACCGCGCGCTCGGTGGCCTGGTCACAGGCGGAACAGTGAAAGCGCCCCTGGCAGCCGGCGCCGAGCAGCGAGTCCGCCAGCATGCCGAGCATACCGATCCCGAGGGCCAGGGGAAAGAGCGGCGCCGCGCCTCCCGCCAGCACGACGCCGGCGCCGACCGACGCCGCACCAGCCAGCGCGCCGGCGGTGCCGTACCAGGTGACGCCGCCGCCGGTGCCCGCCGGTACGCTCCGGCGCGAGAGGATGTGTCTCGGCGGGGTCGGGCTCCATCCGCCGGCGGCGGTGGCCCAGGTGTCGGCGGCGGCGGCGGCAAGACTGGCGGTGGCCACCCAGAGGCCGGGTCCCGGGTGGACCAGCTCCAGCAGGGCGCCGAGCGCGGCGGTGCCGCCGTTGGCGGCGACCTGGAGCGGATCGCGGCAGGACCCCTTGGCGTCGAGGGTCCGGCCGGGATCGGGCGCGATACGCGAGATGGCGCTGGACCCGGCGAAGAACGCGCCCAGCGCGGCACAGCCCGGCCAGCCGAGCGGCCAGAGGACCGCCACCCCCACCAGGGTGGCGGCCAGGGCCCCTGCCGGGGTGAGGACCCCGAGGGCGGCGCCGACCGAGGCCACCAGGGCGGCAATCCCGAGAGCCGTGATCAGCGGCATCGGGGCGGGAGAGTGTCCCAACGATTCATCACAGGTTATAGTATCTGCCCGAGCGCGCCGCCGCCCACTCCCGTTCATACTTGCCCATACTCTTGTCCGTCCCGACGATCATCCCCATGAGCGTGCTCGAGGCGCTGCGCAACCTCGACACGCCGGTCGAGGACGGGCTGGAGGAACTCGCGGGCGAGATCGTGAACAAGCGGCTGGGGCTGTCCCAGACCGTGGCGGCGCAGATCGCCCGCTACCAGGAGGCGGTCCGCCGCAACGAGCCCGCGCCAGTGGACGAGGTCATCTCGGTCTTCAGGCTGGCGGGCCGGCGGCCCGATGCCGCCCTGGTCTTCGCCGACGCCGGGCGCAGGGCGGCCCGATACGCGGCCCGGAGCGGGCCGGTCCTGGGCCGGGCGGTCCACCGGCTGTTGCCGGGGGGGCTGGGCCGGGCGGCGGGGGGCCGGGCCGCGGCCCGGGCGGCCGAGCGGGTTCTGGGCATCGAGATGCGGGTTGGGGACGGCTCGGCCGAAGCCACCATTCCCCGGCCGCTCACCATCCTGGCCCTGCCCGACGGGTCGGGGTGCGGCTTCTACGGCGCCGCCCTGGGCGAGCTGCTCCGGGTGCTGACCGGATTCGAGGGCGCCATGGTTCACGATCGCTGCCGCGGCCGGGGGGACGACTCCTGCCGCTGGCGCGCCACCGCGGTGGGAGGATACGACTGATGCTGCTCGCCGGAGTCAAACTCGACGAGGTCCAGGCCCAGCTGGCGACGCTGGGCCTCGACGGCTGGCTGCTGTTCGACTTCCACGGGCTCAACCCGATCGTCGGGCGGCTGCTCGGCCCCATCGGCTTTTCGAGCCGGCGGCTCTGGATCTACCTGCCGCGCACCGGCAAGCCGGTGGCGCTGGTGCACAAGATCGAGCTGGCCCCCTTCGGGGGCGATGCCTTCCCGGGCGAGGTCCGGAGCTATGCCCGGTGGGAAGAACTGCATGCGGGGCTCAAGGCGATGGTGGCGGGAAAGACCGTGGGCATGGAGATCTCGCTGGAAGACAACGTGCCTTACCTCGACCGGGTGCCGTACGGGGTGGTCGAGCTGGTGCGCAAGCTGGGCGGGACGGTGGTGCCGTCGGGGGCGCTGGTAACCCGGTTCGCGGCGGGATGGAGCGCGGCCGAGCTGGAGGATCACCTGTTCGCCGCCGAAGCGCTGGCGACCATCGCGCGGGAGGCGCTGGCCTGGGCGGTGCACCAGGGTGGCACGGGGCTCACCGAGAGCGCGCTGCAGCGGCGGGTGATTGACGCGATCCACGCCCAGGGGCTCGAGTTCGACCATCCGCCCATCGTGGGCTTCGGGCCCAACGGGGCGCTGCCGCACTACGAGCCGGTGCCGGGCCAGGACCGGGCCCTGGGCCCGAACGAGGTCATCCTGCTCGATCTCTGGGGCGGGCGCCGGCTGGGGACGGTGTTCGCGGACCAGACCTGGATGGGGTTCTCGGGCACCGCCGTGCCGGCCCGGGTGCAGCAGGTCTGGGAGACGGTGCGCGATGCCCGGGACGCGGCGATCGCGGTGGTCATGCAGAAGGCGGGGAAGGCCCCGATCAAGGGGTACGAGGGCGATGCGGCGGCCCGCGGGGTGATCGAGCAGGCCGGGTTCGGGCAGTATTTCGTGCACCGCACCGGGCATTCGATTGACCGGGACCTGCACGGCAGCGGGCCGCATCTCGACAACTACGAGACCCGGGACGACCGGGAAATCCTGCCGGGCTGCGGCTTCTCGGTGGAGCCGGGGATCTACCTGCCGGGGGAGTTCGGGGTGCGCAGCGAGGTCAACATGGTGTGGGCGCCGGGCGGTCCGCGGGTCACGCCCGCCGTTCCGCAGGTGGCGCTGATCACGGCTTGAAGCTGCCGGGAAGGGGCCCCGGCCGGATGGTGCAGAGTGCGCCGATGTCGTTGTGTTTCAACGTGTTTCGTGGTTTTGTGGCGAATTCCCGATCTTTCCTTGACACGTGACAGGGGTCACTTCATATTCTTGTCCGACCGAAAGACCGTCGGTCAGTTCCTGACGTCTACTCATTCATAAGTCCGTGGTTCGAAGGACAGCGCAGCGGGAGAGGCCAGCCGACGGCCTCACTCTGCCATGTCCTCTATTCACTGTCCGGTACACCCCGCAGAGGCACATCTCATTCTGCATTCGGAGGAAGGCTCCATGATCTCTTCTTGTGGGAGCAACATTGGCCGGCGAGCGCGGTGGGTTGCGCTGGCTGTCCTCGTCCTGGGCATGCTGGGGGCAGGCGGGCTCCAGGCCCAGACGACGGCCAAACTCGAAGGCCGGGTTCGGGATCAGGCCGGCGCGCCGGTAGCGAGCGCGCAGGTCCGCATCCAGGGCACCGCGTTCTTCGCGGAGGCCAACAGCCAGGGCTACTACTTCATCAACAACGTGCCGGCGGGTGAGTACACGGTCGAGGCCCGGTTCGTCGGGTACAAGGCCACGGCGGTGACGGGCCTGAAGATCCTCGCGGGCCAGACCATCACCCAGGACTTCACCATCGAGCAGACGGCGATCGAGATCGAGACCATCGAGGTCATCGCCGCGACCAACCCGCTCGTGCCGAGGGACGAGGTCACCTCGAAGCAGCGCATCGACGGCGACTTCACCAACAACCTGCCGGTGGACCGGCTGACCAACGTCCTGGCGCTGCAGCCGGGCGTGGTGGCCAGCGCGGGCGGCGGGTCGCTGTCCATCCGGGGCGGCCGGACCGACGAGGCCGTGACCTACATCGACGGCGTGCCGGTGTCCACGGGCAACCGGGGCACCTACTCGCGCAGCCGGACGGGCGGCACCGTGTCCAACCTGGGCCAGGTGCAGGTGAGCACCAACGCGTTCGAGGACGCGTCGGTGACCACGGGCGCCTTGTCGTCGGAGTTCGGCAACGCGCAGGCCGGCCTGATCACCGTGACCACCCGCTCGGGCGGCTCGCGGTTCCAGGGCAGCGTGGCCTACGAGACGGACGAGCTCAGCGGCGCCAACCACGGCGCCGGCTTCAACCGGGTCGAGGCGTCCTTCAGCGGCCCGCTGTACAAGAACCTGACCTTCAGCCTCTCCGGCGTGCTCGACGGCCAGCAGGGCTTCGACCGCGGCTGGGATGCCGAGAAGTCGCCGGTCTACGTCTCGGCGGGCATTGACACGGTGGTGGCGGTCCCGAGCGCCTACGGCGTGGCGGTGGCGGACACCAGCTACGTGGCGATCCCCAACTTCGCCATTGGCAGCGGCGACTGCGACCAGTTCTCCAACAGCGTCAACGCCGGGATCCGGAACAACTACGGCGTGGAATGCCAGGGCGTGCGGACCCCGTACAGCCCGCGCGGCACCTACGCGCTGACCGGCAAGCTGAGCTACACCTTCGGCAGCGGCAACCGGGTCAGCTTCACGGTGCTGCGCAACCTGGCCCAGAACCGCAACGCCTTCAACTTCACCCAGGCCCTGGCGCCGCAGCAGCTCACCTCGTCGCAGACCAAGAACAACAGCTACATCGTGAGCTGGACCCAGAACCTGTCGAAGTCGGCCGAGCGGGCCCTGGCGCTGGAAGTGTACGGGTCGTACCAGGAAGACCAGTTCGTGCAGGGCGTGCTGACCCCGGAGAGCGAGCGGTCCACCCGGACGGCCACCGCCGGGTTCATGGCGCTCAAGAGCATGGACTTCCTGTTCGACTTCGACAACTGGGACGTGGACGAGGCGCTGGTGGAAAAGTGGCGCACCGACGCCCCGGGTCAGGTGCCCCTGAATCCGCAGACCAACTACAGCACCAACAACACCCTGCGGCTCGATCCCTGGGCCGTCGGTGCGTACGGCAACACCGGGGCGAGCGCCCCGATCTCGCAGCTGACGCTGTCGCGTGAGCGGCGCTACATCGGCCGGGGCAACCTCGACTGGCAGGTGGACCGCTACAACCGCGTCAAGCTGGGCGGCGAGTACGTCAAGTACAAGATGAACCACTTCGATCGCGGCATGTCCAACCAGGACATCTGCTTCTGCGATGTCTACGTGGAGAGCCCGATCCGCTACAGCGCGTTCGTGGAGAACCGGCTGGACCTGGGCGACGTGATCGTGGTGGGCGGTCTCCGCTACGACTTCTACGACTCGCGCACCACCCACCAGATCCTGGCGGACTCCAACTACCAGTTCCCGCAGCACTACGCCGCCTCGGCGCCCGGCGCCGTGTCGGCCCGGCCGGTGCGGGACAAGAGCCACAACTACCTCAGCCCGCACGTCCAGGTGTCCTTCCCGGTCACCGAGCGGACCAACTTCCGGCTGTCCTACGCCCACCAGGTGCAGGCGCCGGACTTCGGGCTGATCTACGGCGGCAAGAACACCGACCTGCAGAAGACCAACACCAACCAGCTCTTCGGCACCGACCTCGACTTCGCCAAGACGATCACCTTCGAGTTCGGCGTCCGGCACCAGTTCAGCGAAGACATGGTGCTCGACATCGCGGCGTACAACAAGGACAAGCTGGCCGACGCGACGGCGCGCATCTTCAAGCTGTACGACCCGGTGGCCGGCGTGTCCAACCAGGAGCTGCGGTACTACGTGAACTCGGACTTCGGCACCGTCCGCGGCCTCGACATCCGGCTGGACCGGCGCTTCGGGACCCTGTTCAACGGCAGCCTGGCCTACACCTTCCAGGACGCCAAGAACACCGGCAC
>CAZCVG010000010.1:0-5176 GCA_964501735.1 uncultured Gemmatimonadaceae bacterium
GGCAAGGCGCCGCGGGAGAACAACGTCCTCACCAACGCGCCCCACACCCTGGTGCAGGTCATCGCCGACCGGTGGGACCGGCCCTATTCCCGGGAGGAGGCGGCCTTCCCGGCGCCCGGGCTCCGCGAGCACAAGTCGTGGCCCACCGTCGGCCGGATTGACGGCGCCTACGGCGACCGCAACCTGGTCTGCACCTGCCCGCCCATGGAGGAGTACGGCAGCTGAGTCATGCGCTGGACCCTCATTCCGTACACTGCCCCGCGGCCCGGCTGGTGGCAGATGGCCCTCGACCAGGCCCTCCTCGATGAAGCGGAGCGGACCGGCGAGGGCTTCTTGCGCTGCTACCGCTGGGCCCCGGCCTGCCTCTCCTTCGGCCGCAACGAGCCGGCCCTCCGGCGCTACGACCGGGAACGGATCGAAGGCCTTGGGCTGGCCACCGTCCGGCGCCCCACCGGTGGCCGCGCGGTGTGGCATGCCGATGAGTGCACCTACGCCGTGGCCGCGCCAGTGGAACTGTTCGGTTCGCTGGCCGGGAGCTACACGATCCTCCACGGCTGGATCCGTGACACCCTGGGACGGTTCGGCCTGAAGGCCACGCTGGCCGCCTGGCGGCGGACGCCCGGGCTGGGCAGCGGCCCCTGCTTCTCGGCCGCCGCGGGCGGGGAAGTAGTGGTCGGCGAGCGGAAGGTGGCCGGCAGCGCGCAGCTGCAGCAGGGTCCGGCCTTCCTGCAGCATGGCAGCATCCTCCTGAGCGGCAGCCAGCGGCTGGTCGGACAGGTGACGCGGGGTGAGGCGGCCGGCAGCAGCGAAGCACCGGTGTCCGAGCTGCTGGGCCGGGAACTCAAGTTCGCCGAGCTGGCCGAGGCGCTTCGGGCGGCGGCGGAGGGCTGGCCCGGCGAGTGGCACCTGGCCTCGGCCGACCGAACGGAGGAACTGGCGGCAAGGCACGCCGACCGGTTTCGGGACCCGGCCTGGACCTGGCGCCGGTAGCGCCCGCTGGTGGTTGCCGCCGGCCGGCGGGCCGTGGCGCTCGCCGGGCCGGGGCCACTACAATTGAAGCAATGACGCGCCGCCTCCCCCACCCCGTCGCGCTGCTGCTCCTCCTTGCCCTCCCCGCCGCCCTCCCAGCCCAGACGCTGGTGGTGGCCGTGGCGCGCGAGGCGACCAGTCCGGTCCCGTCGCTGTGGCGAAACGACCAGGCCAACCGCGAGGTCTCCGACCTCCTCTTCCTGCGCCTGGCCGACCTGGGCCCCGACCTCAGCACCACCAACGAATCGGCTTTCCTCCCCCGCCTGGCCCGGCGCTGGGTCCGGCGCGACGACCGGACCCTGGTCTTCGAGCTCGACCCCCGCGCCACCTGGCACGACGGCGTGGCGGTCACTGCGCGCGATGTGGTGTTCGGCATGGAGCGGGCGCGGGACCCCAAGCTTTCCCCGCAGCTCGCCACGCTGCTCCGCCGGATCGAGTCGGTGGCCGCCGAGTCGGACCACCGTGTCGTGGTGCGGTTCCGGGAGCCGTACGCGGAGCAGCTCTACGACGCGACCTACCATTCGCCGCCCCTGCCGGCCCACCTGCTGGCGGGCATCGCCCCCGAGTCGCTGGCCACCGCGCCCTTCATGGCCGCCCCGGTGGGCAATGGGCCCTACCGGATCCTGCGGCGAAGCCCCGGCCAGCAGCTCGAGCTGTCGGCGTACAACCGGTTCTTCCTGGGCCGCCCGGGGGTGGCTCGCGTGGTGTTCCTGCTCGCCCCGGACCCGGAGACCCGGGTGAACCTGCTGCTCTCCGGCCAGGTGGATGCTGCCGAGAACATCTATGCCCTGCCCAACTGGACCAGGGTCGAGGCCCTTCCCGCCTATCAGTACCATTCCGTGCCCGGGCTGGTCATCCACTACGGCACGTTCAACTTCCGCGACCCGTCGGACACGGCCCGGCCCCATCCCCTGTTCCAGGACCGGGCTGTCCGGCAGGCGCTGGTGCAGGCCAGTGACCGGGAGGGGATGGGCCGGGCGGCCTATGGCCCGCTGACCCGGACGCCGAGTGGCCCGGTGTCGGCCATTGTCGGGCGTGGGCTCGACGTCCCCCCGCCGCTCCGGTTCGACACCGCGGCGGCGGCCCGGCTGCTGGCAGGAGCCGGGTGGCGGGACACCGACGGCGACGGGACGCTGGACAAGGACGGGCGTCCGCTGGCGTTCCGGGCGATGGTGCCAAGCGTATCCTCGGCCCGCATCCGGATGGCAGTCCAGATGCAGGAAAGCTGGCGCCTTCTGGGGGTGCGGGCCGAGATCGAGCAGGTCGAGCCGGGGCTGTTCATGGAGCGCCGCCGCAGCGGGCGGTACGACATGGAGTTCTTCGGGGTCTCGCAGGACCCCACGCCGGCCGGGCTGGTCCAGAGCTGGAGCTGCGCCGGCATCGGCGGCTCCAATGTGGGGCATTACTGCAATCCGCTGGTGGACTCGCTGCTCGCCCGCGGGGGACGGAATGCCGGTGACGCGCCCCGACTCTGGAGCGAGGCGGTGCGCCGGATCGCGGAGGATGTCCCTGCCCTGTTCCAGGCGGCGGTCGTCGCCAGCGTGCCGGTCCACCGGCGATTCACCGAGGTGGTCCTCCCGCCGGAGTCGCTCTGGTCAGCGGTATGGCGGTGGCGGCTGCGGCCGGGCCAGGCGCTGGAGCGGGACCGGCCGTGACCGGCTGGCTGCTGTGGCGGACCGGCCAGGCGCTGGTCACCTTCCTGCTCGCCACTAGCCTCCTGTTCGTGATCATGCGGCTGTCCCCGGGCGATCCCCTGGCCCGCCTGGATGCCGACCGTCCCCTCTCGCCCGAGGCCGCCGCGGCTCTGCGGGCCCGCTACGGCCTCGACCAGCCGATCGCCACCCAGTTCGCCCGATTCGTGGCCGGGGTGTCGCGGGGAGACCTGGGCAGCTCGCTCGAGCGGGGCCGCCCGGTCACGGCGCTGCTGTCGGAGCGGCTGCCGGCCACCATCCTGCTGGGCGGTACGGCCCTGGTGGTCAACTTCACGCTGGGCATCTGGCTGGGCGCCTGGCAGGCGGCGCGGCACCGCTCGCGGGCGGATCGCTGGCTGTCGGTGCTGAGCCTGGCCGCGTATGCCACACCCTCCTTCTGGCTGGCGCTGGTCCTGGCCTGGGCCTTCGGGACCGAGCTCCGTCTCCTGCCGGTGGCCTTCCTGCAGGATCCCCTGCTGCCGGCCGACGCCGGGCCGTTCACCCGGGCCGTGGATATCCTCCGGCACCTCATTCTCCCCGCGGCAACCCTGTCCATCGTCACTCTCGGTGCCACCGCCCGCTACCAGCGCGGCGCCATGCTCGAGGCCCTGGCCCAGCCCTTCGTCCGGACCGCCCGCGCCAAGGGGCTGCCGGAGCAAGCGGTCCGCTGGCGCCATGCCTGGCCCAACGCGCTCGCCCCGATGCTCACCCTGTTCGGCCTCTGGCTGCCGCTGCTGGTGGCCGGTTCGGTGTTCGTGGAGCAGGTCTTCGCCTGGCCCGGCGTGGGCACCCTGGCCACGGAGGCGATCCTGGCCCGGGACTATCCCGTGATCATGGGGGTGGCGCTGCTGGTGTCAGGCACCGTCGTGGCCGGCAACCTGCTGGCCGATGCGCTCCACCGCCTGCTGGACCCGAGACAGGCGGCCACGGCGTGAGGGAGCGCTGGCGGGAACTCTGGGCGGCGCCCACCGGCCGGGCGGGCCTGGTGGTGCTCGGGCTGCTGCTGGCCGTGGCCGTGGCCGGGCCGTGGTTCCTCCCCGACCCGCGCGCCCAGCCCGACCTGGCCACCGGGGCCCTGCTGGGCCCGAGCCTCAGCCATCCGCTGGGCACCGACCACCTCAGCCGGGACGTCCTGTCGCGGCTGGTGTCAGGCGCCCGGGTCTCGCTGGGCGTGGCCCTGGGCGCGGTGTTCCTGTCGGCGACATGCGGGGCGCTGGTGGGGCTGGTGGCCGGGTATGCCGGTGGCTGGGTGGACGCCCTCCTCATGCGCCTGGTGGACGCCGCCCTGGCCATCCCGCGGATCTTCCTCCTGTTCCTCATCACCGCGGTCATGGAACGCATCCCGCTCGGGGTGCTGGTCCTGGTGCTGGGCGTGACCGGCTGGTTCGGCGCCAGCCGGCTGGTGCGGGCGGAGGTGCTTCGCCTCAGGGCGCTCGGCTTCGTCCAGGGGGCCGAGGCGCTGGGGGCGGGGCGCCTCCGGGTGATGATGCACCACCTGCTCCCCAACGCCCTCACGCCGCTGGCCGCGGCCACCACCCTCGCCGTCGGCGACGTGATCCTGCTCGAGGCGGGCCTCTCCTTCCTGGGCTTCGGGGTCCAGCCGCCCACCCCGTCGTGGGGCGGCATGATCCTCGACGCCCGGCCCTATCTCGTCACTGCGCCGCTCACCAGCATCGCGCCGGGCCTGGCCATCGTGGTGGCGGTGCTGGCGGTGAACCTGGTGGGTGAGGCGCTGAGCGGCGAGCGCCGGAGCCTGCCCGCATGACGGGGCAGCTGCTGGTCCAGGACCTCCGGGTGAGTTTTCCGGGTCCGGACGGCCGGGTCTTCCCGGTGGACGGCGTGTCCTTCACCCTCGCTCCCGGTGAGCTCCTGGCCCTGGTCGGCGAGTCGGGCTCGGGCAAGACCCTCACCGGCCTCTCCCTCCTCCGGCTGGTGCCGGCCCCCGGCCGGATCGAGCCGGGCAGCGTCCTCCGGATCGGCGAGACCGACCTGCTGTCCCTCGGAGGCGAGGCGCTGCGCCGGGTGCGGGGCCGCCGGCTGGCCATGGTGTTCCAGGATCCGCTCGCCAGCCTCAACCCGGTGCTGACGGTTGGTGACCAAATCGCGGAAACCATCCGGGCGCACTTCGACCTGCCCCGCCGGGAGGCCCGGCAGCGGGCCGAGGCGCTCCTGGCGGAAGTGGGCATCAGCGACGCCCCCCGCCGGTACGGGAGCTACCCGCACCAGCTGAGCGGCGGCATGCGCCAGCGCGCCATGCTGGCCATCGCCCTGGCCGCCGAGCCGGACATCCTGCTTGCCGACGAGCCCACCTCCGCGCTCGACGTCACGGTGCAGGCCCAGATCCTCCAGCTGCTCGACCGGCTCCGGACCGCGCGGGGCATGTCGCTGCTCCTGATCACCCATGACCTGAGCATTGTCGCGGGCCGGGCCGACCGGGTGGCCGTGATGCACCGGGG
>CAZCVG010000010.1:5276-9228 GCA_964501735.1 uncultured Gemmatimonadaceae bacterium
CACTACCCCGGGGCGGGAATCTTCCGCGCGGGGCCTCCCGTGCGGGCGGTGGACGGGGTGTCCTTCGAGATCCTTCCCGGGGAAACGCTGGGCCTGGTGGGAGAGTCGGGCTCGGGGAAATCGTCGGTGGCCCGCACGGTGGTCCGGCTGCAGGCCCCGGCGGCCGGCACGGTGCGCTTCGGCGGGGAGAATCTCTTTGGCGTGAGCGCGGACGCGCTCCGCCGGCTGCGGCGCCGGATCCAGATCGTGTTCCAGGATCCGGGCAGCGCGCTCAACCCCCGCATGCGGGTGGGCGACGCGGTGGCGGAGGGCCTGGAGATCCACCGGATTGTTCCGCGCGCCGGGCGGCCGGAGCGGGTCGCGTCGCTGCTCGCCGAGGTGGGGCTGGACCCGGAGTTCGCCGGCCGCTGGCCCCATGAACTCTCGGGTGGCCAGAAGCAGCGGGTGGCCATTGCCCGGGCGCTGGCGGTGGAGCCGGACCTGCTGGTGTGCGATGAGGCGGTGTCGGCGCTGGACGTGTCGGTGCAGGCCCAGGTTCTGTCCCTCATGGCCGAGCTGCAGCGGCGGCGGGGCCTGGCCTACCTGTTCATCGCGCATGACCTCGCGGTGGTGCGGCAGGTCGCCCATCGGGTAGCGGTGATGTACAGCGGGAGGATCGTGGAAACGGGGCCGGTGGAGGAGCTGCTGACGGCGCCGCGGCATCCCTATACCCAGGCCCTGGTGGCCGCATCGCCCGAGCCGGACCCGGCGGCGCCGACCCCCCGGATGCTGCTCACCGGCGAGCCGCCCTCGGCCACCCACCCGCCCAGCGGGTGCCGCCTTCATCCCCGGTGTTTCCATCCCCTGCGGGATGCGCGCTGCAGCGGCGAGGTTCCCGTCCTGCGTCCCATCGGGGGAACCGTCGCCGCCTGTCACCACGCCCTTCCGGAGCCCTGAGCGGGGCCCTCGCCAGCCTACCGCGCCGCCGCCGACACCCGCTGCACATCCGCCTCGAGGGCGGCTTTGGCCTCCCCGAATGCCTGCTCCAGCGCCGCCAGCCCGGCGGCCGCCTGGGCCGGCGATACCGGCGCGGGACGCTGCTCGAGTTCCTCACAGCACCGGCAGAGGCGCAGGGCCCCGATGGAGCCGGCAGAGCCGCGCAAGGCGTGCAGCCGGCCCTTCCAGGCGGAGACGTTGCCCGCGGCGGCGGCCTGGCGCAGGCTGGCCAGGAGGCTTTCCCCCTGCCCGCTGAAGAGCGCGGCCACCTCCGCCAGCAGGCCGGGCTGGCCGTCCGCCTCGAACGCCCGCAGCTCACCCAGCACCTTCTCGTCGAGCACCGCCTTCAGCGCGACGCCTTCGGCCGCCGCCCGCCGGGAGGCGCTGGAGACGAAGCGGCCGGGCAGCCACCGCTCCAGCATGGCCTCGAGCGCCGGCGGCTGCACCGGCTTGCTCAGGTAGTCGTCCATGCCGGCCGCGAGGCAGCGCTCCCGGTCCCCCTGCATGGCATGCGCCGTCATGGCCACCACGAGCTGATGCCCTCCGCTCCCCGCCTCGCGGGCACGCAGCTCACGAGTGGCCTCGAGGCCGTCCAGCACCGGCATCTGGCAGTCCATGAGGACGAGGTCGAACGCTTCGGCGGCGAGGCGATCCAGCGCCTCCCGGCCGTTGGTCGCCACCGTGGCCGTGAGCCCGAACCGGCGCAGCATGCTGGTGGCGACTTTCTGGTTCACCGGAGTGTTGTCCACCAGCAGCACCCGGGCCAGGCCGGTGTCGCCCGCGGGCGTGGGAACTTCGGGCACCGCCTGAACGTCTCCCAGCATCCGGACCAGCGCCTCCAGGACATCCGGCGCCTCCCCCGCGGAACCCCACGCCAGTTCCATCGTCACGGCGGGGTGCGGGCCAGCCTCACCGGCGCGCCGGGACAGGCCGCCGAGCAGCACCACGCGGCACGGCCCCTCGCCGTTGCGGACTGCCAGCCGCTCGAGCAGCGGCGTCAGCTCCTCCGGACCGCCGGCATCCAGGACCGCGAGAGTCAGCGGGCGGCCGGCTCGGGCACCTTCCTCGGCCCGGGTGCGGGCCTGCCCCACGAACCGGACCTCCGCGACCTCGGCCCCTTCCGCCTTGAGCAGCTCCGCCAGCCTTCCCAGCCCGTTCGCCGCGGGGGCAAGAAGGAGCACGCGCTGGCCGAGGAGCCTGGGGGCCCGCACCTCCAGCGCTGCCCCGGGGACCGCCGCGACCGGAATGCGGCAGGAGAAGACGCTGCCCACCCCTTCCGTGCTCTCGACGGTGATCTCGCCGCCCATGAGCTGCACCAGGTCCCGGCAGATGGCGAGGCCGAGTCCGGTGCCTCCGTACCGCCTTGTGGTGGAAGCGTCGGCCTGGGTGAACTTCTCGAAAATGTGCCGGTGCTTGCTCGCCGGAATGCCGATACCGGTGTCCTCCACCCGGAGCTCGAGCACCAGGCGCCCCGCCGGCGCCTCCCGGACGGAGAGGGCCACGACCACCCGGCCCCGGTCGGTGAACTTGATGGCGTTGCCGACGAGGTTGAGCAGCACCTGGCGCAGCCGGCCCGGATCGCCCAGCAGGGCCCGGGGCGTTTCGGGACCGGCCCGGGTCACCAGCTCGAGACCCTTCTCGGCCGCGCGCGGGCTGAGCAGGGCGCTGACTTCCTCCGCCAGGGCGCACACGTCCATCGGGACCTGCTCCAGCGTGAGCCGCCCGGCCTCGATCTTGGAGAGGTCGAGGATGTCGTTGAGCAGGGCCAGCAGGGTGTTGCCGGACTGGTGTATGGTCTCGATGCAGTCGCGCTGGTCGGCGGACATCGGGGTGTCGAGCAGGAGGTTGGCCATGCCGATGACCCCGTTCATCGGGGTCCGCAGCTCGTGGCTCATGTTGGCGAGAAACTCGCTCTTGGCCCGGTTGGCGGCCTGGGCCTGCTCGTTGGAGCGGGATAGCTCGCGGGTGCGCTCCTCCACCAGGCGCTCGAGGCCGGCGCTGTAGCTGGCCAGTTCGTGATACAGCTGGGAGCTCTCCAGCGCCGCGGCACAGTTGCCCAGCAGGATGGAGACCAGCTTCCGGTTGGCATCCGGGACCTGGTCGAGGGCCTCGGAGCTGACGCCCAGGAACATCCCGATGACCCGCGACCGGGTGGAGAGGGTGTGCAGCAGCACGGTCCGCCCCACCACCGTGCGGGCGGGCACCTGCACCGGCGCGTTCCGCTGGACCGCCCAGGCGAACACGCCGGCGGCCACCAGTTCGTCCATCTCCCGCTGCAGCGGGCCACCGGCCTCGGGGGGCTCGTGGTCCATGCGCCGGAAGGCCAGGCCATCGGGCTCCAGCAGGAAGAAGGCGCTCTGCTCGAACTCGATCAGCCGGCGGAGCACCGGCCGCACCGTCGCCAGGACCGCGGCCGGCGCTTCCTCGCGGGACTGGGCCGACCGGAAGGCGCCCAGGGAGGCGATGGTGTCCAGCGCGTCGAGCAGCGAATGGTGGTCCCGGGCGGCGGGGTCGCTCATGCCGCCTCCAGCGCCATGATCTTCACCGCCGACTCGTAGTGCCGCTCCGCCTCCTCCACCACGTCCGGGATCATGGCCGGGCTGAGCCCGATCTTCTCCCACGCTTCCGGCACCACGGGGGGCACCAGGTTCTCGCCGCTGGACCCCAGGCCGAGGGCGTTGGTAATGAGGTCGGCCACGTGCACGACCGCCGCCTCTACCGGGAAGCGCTGGGCCCGCTCCGGGTGATGGTGCAGGAGCACCGCCTCCCGGAGGCTCGGCGGCAGCTTCCACAGCTCCAGCAGGGCATGCCCGACGTGGGCATGGTCGAAGCCGAACTGATGCTGCTCCGACTCGAAGAGCGGCGCGCCCCGCTCCCGGGCGCGCTCGATGGCCGCGCGGGCCTGGTCCGGGGCCTTCAGGTACATGATGGGCCGGCCGATGTCGTGGAGCAGGCCGGCCACGAAATAGCGCTCGAC
>CAZCVG010000010.1:9328-36629 GCA_964501735.1 uncultured Gemmatimonadaceae bacterium
ACATGATGGGCCGGCCGATGTCGTGGAGCAGGCCGGCCACGAAATAGCGCTCGACATTGGTCTCCCGGCGGCGCGACGCCAGGGCCCGGGCGGTGACACCACACGCCACCGAGTGCCGCCAGAAGGACTCCATCGAGACGATATCCGCCGGAACGCTGGCGAACAGCCGGATCACCGAGGTGGCCAGGGCGAGGTCCTGGAGCTGGGCCGTGCCCACGATGCTGATGGCGTGGCTCACGGTCTCGATCCGGGATGGGAAGCCGTACATCGCGCTGTTGACCAGGCGGAGTAGCCGGGCAGTCAGGCCCGGATCCTCGGCGATCACCCGCCCGACATCGGCGGCGGAACTGCGCGGATCGCTGACCACCGCCGAAAGCCGAAGGTAGACGCCAGGAAGCGAGGTGACGCTGACCACGCCCTGCAGCAGGTCGGAGGCCCTAGGCATGCTGGCCCCCTTCGCCGGCGGCACGTTCGGCTGCCCGGATGATGCACAGGCGAGCCAGTTCCACGATGAGGGGGTGGTTTCGGTCGGTGTTCCGGAATCGCCGCTCGATCTCCGCCTCCGCGGCGGCATACTGCTCCGGCGTCGGGCCCTGCGCCGCCGCCTCGCCGGGCAGGCCAGCGGCCCGGACCCGGAGCCCGGTGATCCCCCACAGCTGGCAGGCGCGCAGGTGGCGCTCGGTCAGCTCGGTGCCGGCGGGCATGAGCATCCGGCCCTGCTGGTCGAACACATCCTCGGCCACGGGCATGCCGGGCTGCAGGTCGTCTACCAGCACGAGCACCGACGGATGCCGGACGTCGAGGTCGCGGGTCATGGCCGGCTCCGTGGCGTGGGCGCCGGAACGCCGGGGCGGGACGCGCGGTGGGCGGCGTTCACGAGAGCCTCCCGGCGTCCGGGGCCAGGCCGTCCAGCTGGGGCTTCAGGTGGTGCTCGTAGCAGTCGGGACAGATCCCGTGGGTGAACTGGGCATCGGTGTGCCGGGAGACGTAGTCGTCCACCTGGGCCCAGCGCTCGGCCTCGTCACGGATGCGCTTGCAGTAGCTGCAGATGGGGAGCAACCCTTCCAGCTGCAGAACCGCGCGGTGCAGCCCCAGCACCCGCTCCGCCACCCGGAGGCGGGCGTGGAGCTCGTGCTGGTCAATCGGCTTCGAGACGAAGTCGTCGGCGCCCGCCTCCATGCCGTCGAGGTACCGGCCCCGTCCACGCATGGCGGTGAGCAGGATGATCCAGGTGTAGCGGCCCGGCGCGAGGGCGCGGATCCGCCGGATCAGCTCCAGCCCGTCCATGCGCGGCATCATCCAGTCGGTGATGACCACCGACGCCGGTGAGGCGAGGTGCCGTTCCCACGCGTCCTGGCCATCGCCTGCCATCTCGACCTCATGCCCCAGGCGCTGGAGGGTGGCAGCCATGATCCGGCTGGATACGGGATCGTCTTCGGCCATGAGCACACGCATCAGCTCGGCCCTCCCACCCGCGGAGCCAGCGAGGCCGCGGGCCCGTCCCATGGAGCCGCCGCCGCACGGCGGAGCCGGCCTACCGCGGCCCGGAGGCCCAGTTCCCCGGCCATGGCGGACAGCGGCAGCACCCGGTCGGCGAGGCCGGCGTGCACCACCGCGCCAGGCATGCCCCAGACGACCGAACTCGCCTCATCCTGGGCGAGCACGCTGCCGCCGGCGTCGCGGATGGCCCGGGCCCCGCGCACACCGTCGTAGCCCATTCCCGTGAGCACGAGGGCCAGCACCCGGCTGCCGCACGCGGCCGCCGCACTGCGGAACAGCACGTCGGCAGCAGGCCGGCAGGAGTGCTCCGGTGGATCCTGGTTGAGGACCGCACGGAGCCCTTCGCCATGCCGCTCGAGAGCAAGGTGGTAGTTCCCCGGGGCGACCAGAACCGTCCCGGCGGCGAGCAGCGCCCCCGGCTCGGCTTCCCTGACGTCGAGTGGGCACTGTGCCGACAGCCGCTCCGCCAGGATGCGGGTGAAGACCGCCGGCATGTGCTGGACCACGGCCACGGGCAGAGGAAAATCCCCGGGGAGGCTCGAGAGGATGGCGGCGAGCGCATTCGGGCCGCCGGTGGAAACCCCGATGACCAGTAGGTCCACCGGGCCCGGGAGCACCGGCGGCCGGCCCGGAACCACGGCCGCACGTGCCGGCGCTCGGGGGGATCGGACCGCTCGGCCGGCCAGGGCCTTGACCTTGGGAAGGAGCTTCTCGCCGAGGCGGGCGCGGGCCTGGTCCAGGCCGCCCAGATCGGCGGGCTTGGTCACGTAGTCCGAGGCGCCGTGGGCCAGCGCCTCGAGAGTGCTGGCCGCCCCGCGGGCAGTCCGGCTGCTCAGCATGATGACCGGCAGCCTGGGGTTCTGCCGGCGGAGCTCGACCAGGGTGGCCAGCCCATCCATCTCCGGCATCTCCAGGTCGAGCGTCACCAGGTCCGGCTCCAGCAGGGGCAGGCTCGCCAGGGCGGCGCGCCCGTGCGGGGCCGAGCCCACCACCTCGACCTCCGGGTCGGCGGAAAGGATCTCGGTGACGATCCGGCGGACCACGGCCGAGTCATCCACCACCAGGACCCGGATCTTGCGCATGGCGGTCACGGCCGGGGCAGACCCACCAGCTGCAGCTTGTCCCGCAGCACATCCGGGGTGAACGGCTTCATCACGTATTCGTTGGCCCCGGCGTCGAGGGCGCGCTGCATCTGCCCCATCTCGGTCTCGGTCGAGACCATGATGATGACGGTCTCATCCATGGCCGGGTCCCGGCGCGCCGCACACAGGAAATCGTAGCCGTTCATTTCCGGCATGTTCCAGTCCACCAGGATCAGGTCCACCGGGCCAAGGGCCCGAAGCGCCTCCAGCGCCCCACGGCCACTGCCGGCCTCGGACACCCGGAACCCGAGTTCCACCAGGGTCTTGCCGATGATGCTTCGGATTGCCCGCGAGTCATCCACGACCAGTGCAAGCACTCAGGCCTCCAGACTGCAGGGTTGTCGCCGCTCCTGGCCTCCGCCCGGGCCCGGTGGTGGGCTTCGGGCCTTCCCCACATCACCCCTCAGGTATCGGCAGGTTGAATCGGGAACTGGAGCAGCGGGTATGCGGACGAGGGGTCGGGGGGGGCCGGCGCCACCGCCGGCGGGCGGCCACCCCGTCAGGCGCGGCGGAGCCCCAGGTGGTCGTGAAACTCCTGCTCGACCTGCCCGGGATCCTCGGCGTTGTACAGGATCAGGTTCCGGAGATGCTCGAAGCTGGCCACCCCGATCAGCTCGTCGAACTGGATGGCGCACCCGTCGGGGCCAGGCCGCACCACATGCCCGTTGGCCCGCACCTGGATCTCGGTGCCTGGCAGGTGGAGCCGGACCTGGCAGGGTCCCGCTCCCGGCGGGCTGGTGGTGCGGAGGAACCCGCCCCGCAGGCCGAGATTCTCCATCACCCCCTCGACCGGAGGCGACCCGGCCCACTGCACCTCGGCCCGGAGGTGGACCCCTACCCGGCTGAACTCCCGCCGCTGGATATCCCCGGGGTCAGTCACGCCCGCCTCCCGGGTTCCCCGGTCCCTGGTGAAGCCGCACCGTGAGCGGGGTACCCTCGCAGTCGAAGAGCACCGTGGTGAGCAGGACCCCGCGCTCCGGCCGAAGGGAGTAGTCCTCCCCCTCGGCCACCCGCGGCAGCGACAGCCGGCACGGCTCGGGGAGCAGTGATTTCACGTTTCCGCCGGTCATGTTGGCCAGCTCGCCGATGGCGTCCCGGGTGTCCGCGGGGGACGCCACCGCCGGCGGCACGCCGAACATGGTGCCGGCGGCGGTGCGGGCGAAGGCGGCGGAGCACTCGATCGTGATTGCCCCCTCCCAGGCGCCCGAGATCTGCACGCCGGCCGAGATCACGGGGTCCAGGGCCGGGAGCGGATCGGCGCGCCGTACCAGGCTCAGGCCAAGCACCGATTCCCAGACCAGCTCGGTCACCTGGCCGATCTCGGCTTCCAGGTAGGTCATCTCGCCTCCTCAGCTTTCCTTGAGCCGGTAGCAGCCCGCCTTGTCGAACGGCACCCGTTCGAACATGTCGCCCAGGTTCAGCGTGGTCTCGGCTCCGCCGAGGAACAGGTGCCCCCACGGGGCCAGGGCCGCCCGGACCTTCTGCAGGATGCTGCGCTTGGTTTCCACGTCGAAATAGATGAGTACGTTGCGCAGGAAGATCACGTCCATGGCCGGGAGCTGGCCCCAGGGCTCGATCAGGTTCAGTTCACGGAACTCGCACAGCCGCTGGACCTCGGGCTTCACCTGCCAGTCCATCCCCTTTCTCTCGAAGTACTTCGTCAGCAGGGGCGCCGGCAGGCCGCGGTTGACCTCGATCTGGCCGTACTTTCCCGCCTGGCAACGAGCAATCATGGCCCCGGAGATGTCGGTGCCGAGCAGCTTGACTGACCAGCCTGCCAGTTCCGGGAAGTGCTCCAGCAAGGTCATCGCCACGGTGTAGGGCTCCTGCCCGCTCGAGCTCGCGGCACACCAGATGGTCAGCCTGCGCTCGGCCCGGCGGCGGCCGATGACTTCGGGGATCACCAGCGTCCGCAGGGCCTCGAAGGGATGGAGGTCCCGGAAGAAGCTGGTTTCGTTCGTGGTCATGGCCTCGACCACCTTGCGGTGCAGCCCGTTGGCAGGCTGCGCCCGGAGGTGCTCCACCAGCGCATCGATGGACCCGAACCCCTCGGCCCGCGCCAGCGGAGCCAGGCGCGCCTCGAGCAGGTAACTCTTCTCCGGTTCCAGCACGATGGCGGAGCGCTGCCGGACCAGGGTGCTGAGATACTGCACGTCCCCGGCACTCAGGGTGGGCTGGGCCCTGGTGGACGCGGTCACGGCGCCACCCCGGCCGGGGCGAGGCCGACCGCCCTGGCGGTGTCGAGCGCCAGCAGCAGGTGGCCGGGCAGCTTGTACACCCCGGTCACCAGGGCCCGGGTCGACGGCGCCACCGTGGCGGGTACCGGCTCGCGGTCTGCCTCGGAGACGTCAAGCACATCACCGATGCCGTCCACCAGCAGGCTGACCGGCCCCTCCGGGGTGCGGATCACGACGTTCATGGAGGCCTGACCGCCCGCCCGGGGCGGCAGGCCGAGCCGTTCCCGCAGGTCCACCGCGGTGACGATGTGCCCGCGCAGGTTGATGAGCCCGCGGACGCCGCCCCCGGCCAGGGGAACCCGGGTCATGGGCTGGGCCCGGATGACCTCCTGGACCTCGAGCACCTCGATCCCGAGGTGCAGCGTGTCCAGGTGCACGAGGCAGAACTGGCGGCGGGCAGCCATGGGTCAGGCCCGCGCGGCCGCGAGGCCGGTTGCCCGGGTGGCGTAGAGCGGCACGCCGGCCGCCTCCACCAGCGCATCCGCGTCCAGCAGCTCGGTGACCCGCTCCTGGATCACCGCGGTGCCCGAGGCCGCTCCCTCCCCGCCCCACAGCTGTATGGCAGACGTTTCCTCGACCACGTCGAGGATGTCCTCCACCACCAGGCCGACGTCGTGCCCGTGGTGGGTGCAGACTACCACCCGCACCGGCGCCTCCGCCGCGGCGCCTGGCGGCGGCGGGGCCACGCGAACCAGCGGCAGCAGCCCGCCCCGGTACTGGACCACCGGGTGCCCGCCCGCCCGCTCGATGGTCGCGGCCGCAAACTCCTCCAGCCGGGCCACCCGGGTGAGAGGAATGGCCATGCGGCGTTCTGCGCCGGCCTTGAACAGCAGCAGGGCCTGGCGGACCTCGCTGGCGCTGGCGGGAGCCGCGCCCGGCTCCGCCGCGACCGCCCAGGCGTGTCCACCAATCACCCCGGCACGCTGCGCCAGGCCGGACACGTCGAGGATGAGGGCCACCCGCCCGTCCCCCATGATGGTGGCGCCGGCGAAGGTGCCCAGCCCCTGGAGCAGCTTGCCCAGCGGCTTGACCACGATTTCCTGGGTGTCGTTGACTTGGTCCACGGCCAGCGCGAAGATGTGCGCGTCGGCCTGGAGGATGACCAGGTGCACGGCGTCGGCCACGGCCGGGGCGGCCGCAAGGTCCAGCACGCCGGCCAGGGCCACCACCGGCAGGAGGCGGCCGCGCAGCCGGAATACCGGGGTGCCGTGGACCATCTCGATGGCCTGGCGCGCGACGGACCCCTCCAGCCGCACCAGTTCGAGCAGCGAGACCTGCGGAATGGCAAAGCGCTCGCACGATGCGGTCACGATGAGCGCCGGGATGATGGCCAGGGTGAGCGGGATCCTCAGGCGGAGCAAGGTCCCCGAGCCGGGCACGCTGTGCAGCTCGACCGTCCCGCCGATCTTCTCGATGTTGGTCCGCACCACGTCCATGCCAACGCCCCGGCCCGAGATCGTGCTCACCTGCTCGGCCGTGGAGAAGCCGGGCGCGAAGACCAGCTGGACCAGCGCCCGCTCGTCCATTCCCTCCGCCTGGCCGGCGGTGATAATGCCCTTCTCCAGCGCCTTCGCCCTGACCAGGGCCGCATCCACCCCGGCGCCGTCGTCGGCGATCTCGATGTTCACCTGTCCCCCCTCGTGGTACGCCCGCAGGGTGAGGCACCCTTCCTCCGGCTTGCCCACCTCCGCCCGGCGGCCCGGCAGCTCCAGGCCGTGATCCACCGCGTTGCGCACGATGTGGGTCAGCGGATCCCGGATCGCCTCGATGATGGTCTTGTCCAGCTCGGTGCCGGCGCCGTCCATCTCGATACGGACCTGCTTGCCGCAGGCCTGCGCGAGGTCCCGCACCACCCGCGGCAGCCGGGACCAGACATTCCCGATGGGCTGCATGCGGGTCTTCGTGACCCCCTCCTGCAGCTCGGCAGTGATCAGGTTGAGCCGCTGGGTGGTGGCGGCGAAGGCGGGATCCTCGCGGGTCGCCGCAAACTGGAGCAGCTGATTGCGGGCCAGCACCAGCTCGCCGACCAGCGTCATGAGCTTGTCGAGCAGGCCCACGTCAACCCGGATGCTGGTCTCCGCCTGAGCGGGGCGCACCGGGTCCGGTGTTGCAGCGGCCGGTACGGTCAGGGCGAGGGCCGGCACCTCGGGCACCGGTGGCGTTGCAGCCGCGGACGGGCTGGAATCCCGGGCAGGCCGCCGGCGGGCCGGGGCGCGCTTCTTCGCCGCCGGGCCCGGCCCGGCCGGGCCCTCGCGCAGGCTGGTCAGCAAGGCCACCAGCTCCGGGAAGTCCTGCTCGCCATCCGCGCCGGTCGCGGCCACGGCGGCGAGGATCGAGCGGACCGCATCCACCAGCTGCAACAGGGCACCGGTGATCGCCGGGGTGAGCGGGAGCCGGCCGTCGCGCAGGTCGGAGAGCAGGTTCTCGCCGACGTGGGTCACCGCCTCCAGCCGGCTGAAGCCGAAGAAGCCGCTGGTGCCCTTGATGGTGTGGATGCAGCGGAAGATATCCGCCAGCAGGTCCCGGTTGTCCGGGCACTGCTCCAGCAGGATGAGACTCCGGTCCAGGCGGTCCAGCCCCTCGCCGCTCTCGACCAGGAACTCCTTCATGATGTCGTCCGTCTCAACCATACCCGGCCCCCCACTGGACTGCCGAGCCGGCGATGCCGGCCGATGGTCGCTGCTTCGGTCCTGCCGCGGCCCGCGCTCCCCGGGGCACCGGCTCAGGCCGGGGGGACCGGAAGGGGCAACCGCAGCGACGGGCGTCCCGCCCCATTCGTGCCCTGCCACCGCTCGGCGGCCCCGATCCGGAACTGGCCCACGAGGGCCTGAAGCTCGCGTGCGGCGCGGGCCAGTTCGGCGGCCGAGGCCTGGCTCTGCACCGCGCCCTCGCTCGCGTCCTGGGCCGCGTGGGCCACGCCCTGGATGTTCCGGGCGATCTCCAGCGCGCTCCGGGCCGCCTCACTGACGTTCCGGCTGATCTCGTTGGTGGTGGCGGTCTGCTCCTCGACCGCCCCGGCGATGGAGGTCTGGATCTGGTTGATCTCGCCGATGATCTCGCTGATCTCCCGGATGGCCGTCACCGCCTCGGCGGTGTCGCCCTGGATGGTGTCGATCTTCCGGCCGATTTCCTCCGTCGCCTTGGCGGTCTCCTTGGCCAGTTCCTTCACCTCGTTGGCCACCACGGCAAACCCCTTGCCCGCCTCGCCCGCGCGGGCCGCCTCGATCGTGGCGTTGAGCGCCAGCAGGTTGGTCTGCTCCGCGATGGACGTGATCACCTTGATGACCTTGCCGATCTCGGCGCTGGAGGCACCCAGCTTGCCCACCGTGCCGTTGGTCCGCTCCGCCACCCGCACGGCCTGGGAGGCCACCCGGGAGGCGTCGGCGGCGTTGCGGGCGATCTCCCGGATGCTGGCCGACATCTCCTCAGTGCCGGTGGCCACCGTGCCCACATTGCCCGACACCTCGTCGGCGGCGTGCGCCACCATCGAGGCCTGGGTGGACGTTTCGCCCGCGGCGTGACCGAGGCGGTCGCCCAGCTGGTTCATCTGGGTGGCCGCGCTGGCCACGGTCTGGGCGGTGCGGGCAATGTTGGCCACGTTGCCGCTCAGGGTACCCAGGAACTGGTTCAGTCCCTGGCCCAGCCTCCCGATGGCATCCTCCCCGCTCACCCCGATCTCGAGCGTGAGGTCGCCCTGGGCGGCGGCATCCACCACCTGGAGGATCTGGTCTACCTTGGCCTGGAGCTCGGCCGCCAGCCGGCGTTCCTCCTCGGCCCGCTGCCGCTGCCCCGCCTCCCGCGCCGCGGCCGCCGCCGCATTCTGCAGCGCCGCTGCCTGCTCGGCGTGACGGGCCTCCTCGGCCTGGGCCAGCTCCCGCCGCTGGGCCGCTTCAACTTGCGCCGCGGCCGCCAGCTGCTCGGTGATCACCTCCCAGGTGATCATCGGGCCGATGTACTCGCCCCGCTCGTCACGGATGGCGCAGGCCACCAGGTCCAGGGTCTCGGCGCCATGCTCCACCCGGAGCTGGAACGGCAGTTGGGCCGGATCCGACAGGCGCCCGGTCTCCTGGGCCAGCGCCGGGTGCAGCCGGGTGACCGGACACCCCGTCAGCTGGTCCACCGACACGCCCAGCTTGCCGAAGGTCGCGCGGGCGGCCGGGTTGACGTATACCAGCCGGAGCTCCCGGTCGGCCCAGGTCAGGTTGATCGGGGCATTCTCCACCAGCTGGCGAATGCGGTTGACCTCGGCCCGCTGCTGCCCCACCACCTGCCAGTCCACCCGCTCTGCCACCAGCGCGGTCCGGATGCCGGCCACGGCGGTGCTCACCGAGTCCGCCATGCGTCCCAGCTCGTCGTCGCCGCGGCGCTCCAGGCGGACCGTGAGATCCCCCGCCGCGAGGGCGCCGAGGGCCTCACCGGTCCGGCGGACCTCATGCACGATGTCCCGGATGACCACCACCGCCACCACGCACCCGGCCGCCAGCAAGGCGAGCAGCAGCGCGAACAGGAGCAGCTTGCGCCGGTCCACCAGCTGCTGCACCTCTCCTTCGACCTCCCGCTGGCGGGCCGATACCATTCGTTCCAGTTCCTCCATGCGCGAGCGCTGCTCCTCGAACCGCTCGGTCAGCACCCCGCGCGCCATTTCATACGCCGGCTCCCGGTCGTTCCGCAGCAGGGACGGGACGTAGAACCGGTTCACCACCTCGAAGAACTCGACCGCCGGCCGCGCCGCCGAGTCGAGCTGCGCCCTGATCTCGCCGGGCGGCAAGGCAGCCCGCCAGTGCTCCAGCCGGTCATTGAAGGATGCCTCCAGCCGCTTTGAGTCCTCGGCCAGCACCCGCAGCCGCTTGGCATCGCCCTCCCCGGCCAGACGGAGCATCACGGCGTAGGCCTCGGTGATGTACAGGGGGGGCGGCAGGACGTCGGCGATCAGGTCCTTCCCGCGGACCACCTCGAGATAGGCGGGGCCGCCCACCCGCACGACACCCAGGGTCCGCCAGGACAGCACCGCGAACAGGAGCAGGCCGACGGAGAAACCGCCGACCAGAAAGATCAGACGACTGCGGAGTCCGAGACGACGGTGCATGGCAGGGCCAGGGTTGGAGAAGGGTCCGGAATCGGCGTCAGCGAATACGCTCGAACAGCTGCTCGGCCAGGAGGGCGCCGAACGCCTCCGGGCTCTGCCCCTCGCCCTGGGCGCCCGCGATCTCGGTCCGGTCCGAGCCGTCCCGCCGGGCGAAGCTGGCGGAGGCCCGCACCCGCCCGGCCTCGGCCGCTTCCAGGCGGCCGGCCACCACGAAGCTCGCCTTGAGCTGCGCAGCCAGCACCTGGACCGCTGCCATGGGGAGGATGTCATCCGCGGCGTAGCCGAACTGGGTCAGGGCGCCATTGACCGCCTCCCGGGTCAGCACCTGGTAGCGGCCCCCGGCCAGCTGGGCAAACCGGCGCCGCAGACCGTCGCTCACCGCCACTGCGGCCGCCGCCTCCAGCCCGTCCACGGCTAGGGTGCTGACCAGAAGGCGGTTGTCGGAGGCGGCCGCCACGGTGGTGGTCCGCTTCGGCGGGATCTGGCCCGCCAGCGCGCCGGGGAGGACGGCGGCCAACCCGAGAAGCAGGGCAACGGTTCGCATGGACTCCTCGATCCTGGTGACCCCCCGCCGTCGCGGGTGCGGGCAAGGCGGGGTAGCTGAGACTGACAGTTCAGCTATCGGCGAATGGGGGCCAGAACTGAAACAACGGGGAGGAGGGCTGGGCGGGCCGCCGGCCACCCCGACCCGGCCGGCAGGGAGGCGGTCTGCCGGACGGGGCGGCCGACATGAAGCTGACGGGCTATGCGCCAGCCCACTGACGGGAATGGCATCATGCCCGATCGCGGGCCATTCGCGCGGGGCCCGATGGAAGGCCTGGCACCTCCGGGGCCCTCCGGGCCAAGATCCCCACCGCTTCCGTGCCCCGCCCCGCAGGCCTTGGTGCTTGCCAGCGGCTGGACTAACCACCCGGGTCCGACGGCAGGACCGGACCCCTCCTCATGCCAGGGTTCGGTGGCCTATCCCGGCCAGGTACGCCCGCTCCAGCCACATATAAGTGGAAGGTTCGGGGACCCTGCGTCGTGCTGCCGCCGCACCCGGACGTCCCACAGCTGTGGTGTGGCACCCACCCTTGAGGGACCCTGCCTGGCCGACGCAAGCCGCTGTGGCGGAACGGCTTGGAGGCTACGCGCCGATCCCTGACGCTTCACTCTGCGACATGGCACTAATCATGCTTAGAGGTGTCTAACAGGATGACGGCAGTGGTGCCGGACAAAGGAGGCAGGAATGCTCAAAGCCTTGTTCGTGATGATCGTGCTGAGCAACGAGTACGCCGCCCGGCTGGTGCAGCGCTTCCAGCGCCGGACCGCCTGAGCGCACCGGCGTCGGACGGACATCCACACGGAGCACAGGGGCGGCCTTCCGGGCCGCCCCTGTTGCGTTGCTGAACCAGCGGCGGAATCAGGCGAGGAACAGGCGTGCCCGTTCGGCCAGGCCGGGGATTTCCTCCAGGATGGCCGCGATACCCGCCTCATCGGCCCCCATTTCGGTCAGGACATCCGACGCCGAGCAGTCCGCCCCACCCTCCTCGGGGAGCCCCACCCCGGCCTCGGTGCAGAGCACCTCGGCCGCCTGCACCACCCGGGCGATCCCCTGCAGGTGTTCGTCGGCCTGATGCGGATGATGGTGGTTGGTCACTGCTTCGGCGAGGAAGGGTGGCAGCGCCCACCGTCCCATCAGCAGGCCGCCCACCGCCCCGTGGTCCATCCCCAGGTGGGCTTCCTCAGCCTGCCAGAGATGCCCCCCGTGCGCTGACCTCACCGAGAGGACCTCGAGGAAGTCCTTGGGAAAGTGCTGTTCCAGGATCAGCAGCCCCGCGTCATGGAGCAATCCCGCCACGTACATGTCATCGCCGCTGATGGAGCTGTCCGCCCCGAAGCGTTCCCACAGCCGCCGGGCGACCATGCCAACCGCGGCCGAGTGGACCCAGAAGGCCTGGTGGTCGAGCCCCCCTTGCCGCGACCGGAACGCCTTTACCACCGCCAGAACGATGCAGACCGCCCGGACCTGGTTGATGCCCAGCCGGGCCACGGCGGCATGGACCGACGCGATCCGCTCCCCCGGCCGGGAGAACGCCGCCGAGTTGGCCGCCCGCAGCAGCCGCGCGGTGAGGGACGGGTCGCGCTCGATGATCGCGGCCACCTCCGCCGCCCCGGCCCGCTCGTCGTCCAGGACCCGGTGCAGGTGGAACACGACCGTTGGCAGGGTGGGCAGGTTCTCCCCCTTGGCCAGCAGTTCGCGCATCCCGGTGATGATGTACGCCACGCCTGTTCCCCCCTGTGCAGGACCGCCGCCAGTCCCCCCGCGGATTCTCAAGGTATCGGCAGGCGTCACCGATACTTCAGCCATGCAAGGGATGGCGCACCCATGATCGCAATTATCGGCCTCCTGATCGTGATCGCCTCGGTGGCGGGGGGATTCTCCATCGCCGGGGGGCATCTCGCGGCCCTGTTCCACATCTCCGAGATCGTCACCATCGTGGGGATCGCCTTCGGCACGGTCCTGATCTCCACGCCGGGGGCGGTCCTCAAGGCGCTGGGCGGCAAGCTGGGGGCGGTGTTCAAGGGCAGCCGGTTCAGCCGGGCGCTGTATCTCGACGCGCTGAAGATGCTCTACGAGCTGTTCCAGGTGGCCAGGAAGGACGGGCTGGTGGCCATCGAGAGCCACATCGAGGACCCCCAGAAAAGCTCGATCTTCAAGAAGTACCCCAAGGTCCTCCATGAGCACCATGCCATGGAGTTCCTCTGCGATTCGCTCCGGCTGGTGCTGGTGGGCAGCGTCCCGCCGCATGACCTCGACGCCCTGATGGACGGCGAGATGGACGTGCATCACGAGGAGGCCGGCAAGCCGGCCGGGGCGCTCCAGAAGGTCGGCGACGCGCTACCCGGCATCGGTATCGTGGCGGCGGTGCTCGGCATCGTGGTGACCATGGCCGCCATCTCGGGGCCGGTGGAGATCATCGGCGAGAAGGTCGCCGCGGCCCTGACCGGCACCTTCCTCGGCGTGCTCCTGGCCTACGGATTCTTCGGGCCGCTGTCCACGGCGATCGAGCACGCCAACTCCGAGGAATCCCGCTTCTTCGCCTTCTTCAAGGCCAGCGTGGTGGCCTTTGCCAAGGGATTCGCCCCGATCGTGGCGGTGGAGTTCGCCCGCCGGGCCATCTTCTCCGCCAGCCGGCCGACGTTCCAGGAGATGGAGACGGCCTGCAAGCAGGCCGCCAAGCCGGGGAAGTAGCCCATGAACAAGGCCCGCGAGCAGCCGATCATCATCATCAAGAAGAAGGCCCACGGGCACGCCCATCACGGCGGGGCCTGGAAGGTGGCCTTCGCCGACTTCATGACGGCGATGTTCGCCATGTTCCTGGTGCTCTGGATCGTGGGCCAGTCGAGTGACGTCAAGTCGGCCATCGCGGGGTACTTCCAGGACCCGCTGGGCCGGGCCAGCGAGTTCGGCAGTTCCATCATGGAGGGCGAAGGCGCCCAGTCCCAGAGCCCGCGCATCATGGCGCCGAGCCAGGTCATTGACCTCCGCCGCGACCGCCTCCGCCAGATGGCCGAGCAGATCCGGCAGCAGATCCGTGAGGTGCCGGCCCTTGCTTCGCTGGCCGAGCACGTGGAGGTCGAGGTCACCGAGGAGGGCCTCCGGATCCAGCTGCTGGAGGACTCCGCAGGCGTGTTCTTTGAGACCGGCAACGCCACCCCGAAGGGGCCCGGGGCCATCCTGCTGCGCTTTCTGGGCCGCGAACTGGGCAGCCTGCCGCATGCGGTGGTGATCGAGGGGCACACCGACGCCCGGCCCTACCGCCGGGCCGACGGGTACTCCAACTGGGAACTCAGCGTGGATCGCGCCAACGCGGCCCGCCGAATCCTCCTGGCGGGCGGGCTGAACGAGGCCCAGGTCCAGCAGGTGCGGGGCTGGGCTGACCGCCGCCTGCGGGAAGCGGATCACCCGGAGGCCGACGTCAACCGCCGGGTCACCGTGACCATGCTCCTGCCGCCGGCCACGGCGGCCGATTCGCTGGCGGGGCTGCCGGGCACCCCGGACAGCCTGCCGCGCGTGGTGGGGGCCCTGTGAGCGCCGGCGGACGCACCGTCCTGCTGGTGGATGACGACCCGCTCACGCTCACCCATTTCCAGGCCGCGCTGAGCCACGAGCCCGAGCTCCGGGTGGCCACCGCGGTCAACGGCCTCGAAGGCCTCCAGTTGGCCCGGCGGCTTCGCCCCGATCTCATTATCTCCGACTACCGGATGCCGGAGATGGACGGCTTCGAGTTCTGCCGCCAGGTGCGGGCCGATCCCGTCCTGGCGGGCTGCATGTTCGTCGTGCTGAGCGGCTTCAGCGACACCGCCCTCAAGGTGCGGGGGCTGGACATCGGCGTGGATGATTACCTCACCAAGCCGATCGAGGTGGCGGAGCTGCTCGCCCGGGTCCGGGCCAGCCTGCGCATCAAGGGGCTGCAGGACCAGCTGCGGAAGGACCGGGACCAGATCGAGACGCTCCATGGCGAGCTGGGCCGGAGCTTCGACCAGCTGCTCAAGCTGCTCATTCACCTGGTGGACCTCGGCCTCCCCGGGGCCGCCGAGCGCGGTCAGCGGCTTCGCCTGCTGGCGGGGCGGATCGCCGAGCGCTTCGAGATCCCGGCCGACCTGCTCGGGGACCTCGACCTGGCCGCCCAGCTCCACGAGATCGGGCGGGTGGTGGACGCGGCCCACCAGCAGGGCGGCACCGAGGCCTACCCCGACTGGCACTATGCGGTGGTCTCGGGAACCCTTCTCGACCAGGTCGAGCGGTTCCGCGGCGCCGGGGAGCTGATCGGCGGCATCTACGAGAACTGGGATGGGACCGGCATGCCCGGCCATTTCGTGTCGGGCCAGATTCCGCTCCGCGCGCGAGTGCTCCGGGTGGCCATTGACTTCGACCGGCTGGTTTCCGGTGATGCCGGACGGCCCCGCACCCCGGCCGAGGCCATCGCCGAACTGGCGGATCACATGGGCACCCGGTACGACCCCCTGGCGATCCGCCACCTCGAGTCGGTGGTGCTGGACCGGCCGCGCGAGGAGTGGGAGGCCACCCGCCGGCATGTCGGCGCCGACCAGCTCCAGGCCGGGATGGTCCTGGCCGCCGATCTCTGCACCAGCGCGGGGGTCAAGCTCCTCTCGAAGGGCGCGGTGATCACCCCCAGCATCCTGGAGGTGATCGAGCGGCGCAACCTGGCCGACCCGATCATTGACGGGGTCTGGGTGACCCGGCGCTAGCCGCCAGCCGTTGCGCGCCCCCGGTCCGTTCGGGTAAGCTTCCCCTGCCCCCGGGAGACCCCAACGTGACCACGGTGTCCGTCCCAGCAGAGCCGGTGCAGGTCTCGCCCCAACTCCAGGAAGCCCTGATTCGCGCCGACCGCGCCACCGTGGTGGCGACCCTCGCGCGCGGCATGGCGCACGACCTCCGCGGCCCGCTCCAGACCCTCAACCTGTTCATTGACCCCCACGCCGACCTGCTGTCGCAGGGCGACGGCGGGCGCCTCCGCGGGGCCATCAGCGACTCGATCCAGCACCTGGCCGAGACCATTGACCGGTTCGGGCAGCTGTACGCCCGGCCCGAGACCGAGCCCGCGCCCCTCATCGTGGACGATGTGCTGAGCTACGTGACGGACCTGCAGCGCTACCAGCGGGGCCTGCCGGCGGCGGAGGTGGATATCCGGCTGGCCGGCGGCCTTCCCCCGGTGCGCGGCCTCGAAGGCGCCCTGCGGCACCTCCTGCTCAGCCTCGTCATCAACGCCAAGGAAGCGATGGCCGGGCAGGAGGACCCCCGGATCGTGCTGGATGCGCAGGCGGGGGATGGCGTGGTGGTGCTCTCCGTGGAGGATGCCGGCGCCGGGCTGGCCCCGGAGGCCAAGCGACGGGCGTTCGAGCCGTTCTTCTCCACCCGCCCGGACCACCTCGGGCTCGGGCTCACGGTGGCCCGCTGGCTCGCGTCCCGGCAGGGCGGCTCGGTGGAACTGTCGGGCGTCCAGCCCACCGGAATCCGGGCGACCATCACCCTGCCCGTCTGGCGCCGGGGCTAGGGAGCCCGGCCGGGCTAGGGCTTCTTGAGGGGCAGGCTGTCGAGCCAGTCGGTGCCGGTGGACCGGGCATTGGCGCGCCGGTTCTCCTCGGCGACGCGCGAGACCAGTTCTTCCCGCTGGATATTGACACTGGCGGGCGCCTCGATCCCGATGCGGGCCCCGCGCCGGTCGCTCGACAGCACGACGATGCGGATCCCGCCCTCGATGATGATCGCCTCTCCCTGGCGACGGCTGAGTATCAGCACGGCTCTCCTTGCGCGCGCGGCGCCAGCCTAGCGCACCATCCCCAGGACATCCTGCATCATCTCGTCGGCCACCGACACCAGCCGGGCGGCGGCCGCGAAGGCGTTCTGCTGGGCAATCATGTGGGTGAGTTCCTCATCCACCGACACGCCGCTGATGCTCTGGCGGAGGGTGTCGGAGTGCTGCACGATGACTTCCTGCGCCTCGTGGCGCTGGCTGGCGTCGCGCAGGGCCACGCCGATGTCGGCCACAAGGCGCTGGTAGCTCACCCCGATGGTGTCGCCCCCGAAGCTGGCCACGCCGCTGGTCCGCAGGGCGGCGAGGGCGAGGGCCACCGTATTGTCACCCGCCCCGCCGCTCACGCCGGCCGCGATGTTGTCAGTGCTCAGGGCCACGGCCTGGCTGAGGGCCAGCCCCTGCGCGCTGGTGCCGGCGGGGTCGAAGAAGTCGATGCCGGTGGCCCCCGCCAGGTTCCGGCCGGCCCGATGGAGGGCGTTCACCTCGGTGACGATGCCGGCCGCCAGCTGGTCCAGCCGGGCCCGCACTCCCGGGATGGTATTGGTGGACAGGTCCACCAGCGCCGCCAGCTCACCGCCCTGCAGGTTCAGGGTGGCGGACCCGTTGGCTGAGGCCACGGCGTAGGCCCCGTTGCCCAGGCTCCGGAGTTCCAGCGGCGTGGACTGGGCCGCATCCACCAGCATCGCATCGCCCGCCAGCACGCCGATGGTCCCGTCGCCCCGGTCCACCACCCGCACCCCGATGAAGCCGGACAGCCGGTCCACCAGGACATCCCGGCGGTCCATCACGTCCGGGGCGCCGCGGTCCCCCGAGGTGCCGGCCCGGATCTGCACGTTGAGATCGGCGATCTCCCGGGCAATGGCATTCACCTCCGCCAGCACCCCCTGCATCCGGGTCTGCGTGTCCGCGGCAAGCTCACCCAGGCGCTGGTCCGCCGCCCGGAACCGCCCGCTGAGGGTCTCGGCGGCCTGGCGCACCAGCTGGCGGGGCGTCTTGCCGGCCGGGTCGTTGGCGAGGTCGCCGAAGGCGGAGAAGAGCTGGTCAATACCCGCCCCGAGGCCGAGGTCGCTGGGTTCCCCGAAGATGCCCTCCACCTGCGCGAGCGAGTCCTTGAGCGTGCTGAAACTGCCCAGCTCGCCGTTCTGCCGGCGATAGGACGCGTCCAGGACCTGGTTGCGCATGCGGTCGATGCTGTCCGCGGTCACCCCGCGCCCCAGCTGGCCGATCGTAGTCTGCAGCGGCGTGAGGGGGCTCAGGTTGAGCCGCTGCCGGCTGTAGCCTTCGGTGCTCGCGTTGGCGATGTTGTGCCCGGTGGTGTCCAGGGCGCGCTGGTGGGTGATCAGCGCCGACCGCGCGATGCTGAGGAGGCTGGAAAGACCCATGGTCAGGCAGTCCGGTTGAGGATCAGCCCGCTCGGCGGGGACGGCTCGGTGGGCCGCTCGCCGCGCTGATAGCCGGCCACAGGGTCCCCCGCCATCGAGAACAGGCGCTGCAGGAAGACGTCCCCCGCCTCCATGGCGCGCCGGAGAATATGCTGGTTGATGGCCAGGTCCTGGGCCGCCAGGAGCGCCGACCGCTTGACCATGGCCCGGGCCTCCTCGACTTCCGCCGGCAGGCCTCCCCCGAGGAGGCGCTCCAGCCCCTCGAGCGGAGTGGCCTCGCCACCGGCGATCAGCGCGGTGAGCGCCGCCCGGCGCCGCTTGGCCTCGTCCAGTGTGAGCAGGGTCCGGCCCATGGCATGGAGGCTTGATTCAATCATCGCGGCATCGTCCGCCGCCACCCCCGCCCGCTGGCGGAGCAGCGCCTGGCGCAATTCCTCGATCACGTTGGCCTCGTACAGGAGGGCGTCGGCGAGGTCGGCCAGCCGCTCGGAGGAGGCCGGATCCGCTGGAATGAACTCCTGATGCCCGTGCGCGATCATGGGGCTCCTGTGGCCGGACCGGGGTCCGGGAGGCGGCGGCTCAACTGGCGGTACAGCGCCCGGCTCAGCGCGCTGTCGGCGCGCTCGGCCTGGATTCGGGACAGGCGTTCATCCAGCATGCCGGTGAACAGCTCCTGCCCGGCGTCCTGGGACAGGATGCCCTGGCTCGGCGCGGCCTGCCGCATGGCCTTGAACAGCTCGTTGACGAACACCGCCTCGAGGTCGTGGGCCGCCTGCCGGAGGCGGGCATGGGCCTCCGCTCCGGCATTCCGGCCGGCTGGCCCCTGCACCCCGCCGACGTCGCTCATCGCACCACCACCTCGGCGCTGAGCGCCCCCACGTCCCGGAGCGCCAGGAACATCGCGGCGATCTCCTGGGGCCTGGCCCCGGCGGCATGCAGCCCGGCGGCCACCTCCTGCACCGTGGCGCCCTCGCCCACCGTAAGCAGGCCGGCGGCGGCGCTGTCGCCCGCCGCGGGCGTGGTCCCGCCGATCCGGAGGGTGAGCCCCTTGTGGCTCAGCACGGCGGCCGCCACCCGCGCGGTCCCCCCGCTTACCACCGTGCCGCTCCGGGCGTCAATCATGACCCGGGCATCCGGGACCATCCGGACCGGGATAGTATCAATCGCGGCCAGGAGGTTGATCAGATTATCGCCCGCCTGGCCACCGGGATTGAGGGTGATAGATCCCGGGTCGTCAACTTTCGCGACACTGTCGCCGAGCGCCGTGTTGATGGCAGCCGCCACCCGCTGGGCCTGGGCCAGGCCCGGCTTGCGGAGCAGCAGCCTGGGGGTGAGCCCCGCCACCTGGGGGGGATCAATCTCCAGCACCCCGCCCTCGGGGATCCGGGCCGAGTTGCCCCGGCGCCCCGCCTGACGGACATCCTCGTCGGCGCCAAGCAGGGCCCCCTGGGCCGTGGCCACCGGTGCCTGGTCCACATCGGTCAGCAGCGGGGTGACCCACAGGACGCCGCCGCGCAGGCTGGTCGCGTCGCCGATGGAACTCACCTGCACCTCGAACCGGCCGCCCGCCCGGAGATAGGGCGAAGCCTCCGCGGTCACGATGACCGCCGCCACGTTGCGGGGCCGGAGCCGTTCCGCCGGGACCTCCAGCCCGAACCGCCGCAGCGCATTGGCGATGGAGCGCACCGTCTGGGTGCCCCCGGTGGCGTTGCCGAAGGAGCGATCCCCGGTGCCCTCGAGGCCGATGACCAGCCCGTAGCCAATCAGCCGACGAGGCACGTTGCCCGGTGTGGTGACCAGGTCGCCCACCCGCTCGGTGGCCTGGGCGGCGAGCGGCGGCACCGCCAGGGCGGAGAGGAGTGCCATCATCACGAGAGAGCGCCCGGACGCGCCGGGAAGACCAGTCGGGAATCTCATGGCCAGAAAATCGAGATGATGCTGCCAAGGATCCCCTTGGCGGGGCCGATCTTCTTGCCCTTGTAGGTGATGACGGACTCGGCGATGCGCGAAGACGCCACGGTGTTCTGGGAAGAGACGTCCTCGGGGCGCACCACGCCCTCGACCTGGATCACCTGGTTGCGGCCGTCCACGCCGACGGTCTTCTCGCCCTTGAGGCGGGCCATGCCGGTCGGTTCGATGGACACCACCCGGACGCTGATGACCGCGGTGAGGTCGCCGGTGCGCCGCGCCTCCCCGTCGGCCCGCGAGCCCTGGCTCAGGCCGCTCTGGAACCCCTTCTGGGGCCCGACGGCGATGTCGGTGCCGACGTTCAGGTTGAGCCCCATCTCGTTCGAGCGCTTCTTGCTGCCGTTCTCGGACTGGCGCTCATGGGCGTAGGCGGTCTCGTCCACCACGATCGTGACGATGTCGCCGACCCGGAGCGGGCGCTTGTCGCTGAACCAGCCTGCCCGGCTCACCGGGGGGCCGCTCTGGAGTGCCGCCTGGCCGGCCGGGGCCGGCGCCTGGGTGGCTGCCGGGGCCGCGGGGGTGCCCTGGGCGGGCAGCGCCCCGGCCGTGAGGCCGGCCAGCAGGAGAGACAGGGTATGCGATCGCATCAGTTCATCCTCGCTTCGCCAGGGGCGATGACCGTGGCCCGCACCACGCCGCGCGAGCGGCCGGTGCGCACCCGGACCGGCGCACCGAGCGCCGCATCGTGCAGGGCCACGCCGTCGAGGGCGACCGAGACGCCGCCCTCACGCCAGTGCACCCGGACCGGCTGTCCGGCGCTCACCGCCGGAGCCGGCGCGACGTGGGCGGCATCGAGCAGGGCGCCGGGCGCCATGCGCCGGCGCGCCACCCAGCCGGGTTCGACCGCCGGTGCGGGCGGGCCCGGCGGGCCCCAGCGCACCACGGTCTCCTCGCGGATATCGGCCGCCTCCAGCGATTGGCCGGAGGCCACCGCGCGGGCCGCCACCCGCTGCCGGGTGGGCAGGCCCGCCCGGAGCCGCATGGCCACGGGGGCGGCGCCGTCCGGTTCCACCAGCAGCGCGAACCAGCCGCCCTCCCCGCCGCCGAGCAGCCGGAATGGGCTGGCCTCGGGCAGCCCGGCAAGCGAGCCACTGCCCCACGAGAGCACCAGGCCGGCGCTGTCCACGCCCCAGCCGCGGGCCACCGCCGCCCCGATCCGGGCTTCGAGTCCCGGCGGCACGGCGGCGGCCGCCTGCGCCATGGAGGGCGCGGGCGGCACCAGGGCCACGAGCGAGAGCAGCGCCAGCGTCCGGGGCATCAGCGGATCAGCTCGTTGGTCACGGTCTGGATCATCTCCTCGGCGGTCTTGATCGCCTTGGAGTTGACCTCGTAGGCCCGCTGGGCGGTGATCATGTCCACCATCTCCTGCACGATCTCGACGTTGGAAGACTCCAGCGACCCCTGCACCACCTGCCCGAACCCGTCCTCCATCGGCACGCCCGTCATCGCGTCCCCCGAGGCCGGCGTCTGCTGGTAGAGGTTGCCGCCGAGGGAGAGCAGCCCGCTGGGATTGGCGAAGCGCGCCAGCTCGAGCTGGCCCAGCTCCACCTGCTCGCCCGAGGTGCCCAGGATGGCGCTGACGTTGCCGGTCGGGGAGACGCTCACCTGCACCGCCTCCGGCGGCACGTTGATCTCCGGCATGAGGAGGTGGCCGGCGTGGGTCACCAGGGCGCCCGTGTCGGCGGAGCGGGTGAACGTGCCGTCCCGGGTGTAGCCGGTGCTGCCGTTGGGCAGCTGGACCTGGAAGAAGCCCTCGCCCTCGATGGCGAAGTCGAAGGGATTGTTGGTCACCTCGAACGCGCCCTGGGTGTGGAGCCGCTGGATGTCCGCCAGCCGGACCCCGCGGCCGATCTGGATGGGCGCGAGCGTCTCGGTGCCCTGGTAGCGGACCAGCTGCGAGCCCTGGAGGGTCTCGTACAGCATGTCCTCGAAGTTGGTGCGGCTCCGCTTGAAGGAGGTGGTGTTGACGTTCGCCAGGTTGTTGGCGATGGCGTCAATGCGGGTCTGCTGTGCCCGCATGCCGCTGGCGGAAGCGCGAAGGCCTGGATTCATGAGTCCGTCTCCTGACGTGGGTGCCGCAAGCTCATCCGTGTGAGGTCACCGCCGGGATGCCCGGGGTCAGCCCACCCGGCCGACATCGTTGACCACCGTGCCCAGCACCGAGTCCAGCGCCTTGAGCGAATCCACGTTGGCCGCGTAGGCCCGCTGGATGGTGACCAGGTCCACCACGCCCTTGAGCGTGTCCTGGTTGCTGTCCTCGATCTCGCCCTGGCGCACCACCGTGGTGGCGGTGTCCACCGGGATGGTGGGGCCCTGGGCGACGAAGCGCCCCGCCCCTTCCTTCATCAGGGTGGCGGGATCCTCCACCGTCTCCATCCGGAGCCGGTCGAGCCGCACGCCGTCCACCACCACGTCGCCGTCGGCCTGGATCTCCAGCGCCGAGTAGCGCAGCGGCACGGCGATCGGCCCCTCCTGGCCCAGCAGCAGGTTGCCGTGACGGTCGCTGAGCCGGTTGGCCGCATCGAGGGCCAGCCCCCCGCCCCGTGTGAGGCGCTCGCCCTGCCCGGTCTGAAGCACCAGGAAGCCCGGCCCATCGAGGGCCACGTCGAGCGGCCGGCCGGTGGCCGTGAGGGTGCTCTGGGAGAGGTCAATCCGCGTCACCGGCACCGGCCAGGTGGCATCCCCCGCCAGCCGGGCGGCCATCACGTCGGCCTTGAAGCCCTCGGTGTCGCTATTGGCGAGGTTGTTGGCGGTCAGTGCCTGGAGCCGGGTGTAGTAGCTCAGGGTCCGCGCGGTGCTCTTGATGGCGTTCAGGCCCATGGGTCACCTCAAGGAGTTCGCCGCCTGAAGGGCAATCGCTGTGCCCCGCCGCCTGGCTTGGACGGCTTGGGCTAAGTGGTTGCCTGGTAAGGCGTTCGGCGCGACGAGCTGGGCCGGGGATGCACCGCCGGGACCGGGGCAGGCAGCGCCCGCTGCCGGGCCCGGGAAACTCTTTCCGCCCTGGCGGCAGACGACGACGGGCTTCGTCCCACGGCCACCCGGACCGCGTCCTGGGACAGCCGGTACCGTCGCGCCAGCGCGGGGACCCGTTCCCCCAGCTCCGCCGACCGGCGCAACTCGATGAGCAGGCCGCCCGCCGGTGAGGCCGCCACCGGGCGTGCCGCGGGACGAGAGGGCCTGGTCGCGGGCCGGCGGCGCCGCGCCACGAGGAGCAGGGCCAGGCAGAGCGCGAGGGCGGCACCCAGGCCGTCATCGCCCCGCCAGCTGATGTTGATGAGACCGGGAAGCGACAGGCCACGCGCGGACTCGGCGATGGCCGGGGCGTTGGCCACCAGCACGAAGGCCGCGAGGAAGCCGGCCAGCAGGCGCAGCAGGCGGGGGCTCATGCGCCCTCCCCGGCCGGGGCCATCCGCTGCCGCAGCCGCTTGAGCGCCTGGGTGCGGATCTGGGAGACTCGTGATTCGGTGACGTGCAGCACCTCGGCGATCTGCCGCAGGTTGAGTTCCTCGTAGTAGTAGAGCGCGAGCACGGTGCGCTCCTTGGGCGGGAGCATGCCGATGGCGAGCTTGAGGCTGGCCACGGTCTCCTCCTGGGCCAGCTGCTCGCCCGGCACCGGGGCATTGGGGTCGCACAGGGTCTCCTCGAGCGGGTTCGCCTCGGCCTGGTCCAGGGTGACCGAGCCGTCCAGCGAGACCAGCACCGCGCCATCCACTTCCTCGCGCCACCGCCAGTAGGTCGCCATGTCAAGCGACAGGGCCGTGGCCACCTCCTGCGGCTCGGGAGCCCGGCCCAGCCGGCCCTCGAGCTGGGCCACCGCGGTGGCAAGCTGCCGGCCCTTGGAGCGTACCGAGCGCGGCACCCAGTCACGGCTGCGGAGCTCGTCGAGGATGGAGCCGCGGATCCGCCGCATCGCGAAGGTGCTGAAGGCCAGCCCGCGCGAGAGGTCGAAGCTTTCCAGGGCCTGGACCAGACCGAGAGTGCCGGCGCTCACCAGGTCGTCCACCTCCACCATGTCGGAGACCCGGGCCGCCACCTGGCGGGCGACGTGGTGCACCAGGCCGAGGTAGCGGTCCAGCAGCTGGGACCGGGCCGCCGGGTCGCCGGTGCCGCGATAGCGGAGCCACAGGGCGTCGGTCATCGTGGTCGTCTGCGTCGTCATCATGATCCTCTCGGTTGCCGTAGCCTCAGCCAGCCAGGCGCGCGGGAGCCGGCAGGTCGAGCCGCTCGCACACCGTCGTGAGCACATCGGAATTGGGTCCCGGTTCGAGGCCCAGGGCCAGCCGGCCCGGAACCCGGACCGCCCGGCGAATCGCCTCGTCCTCGGCGAGCGCGCCGAGGTAGCGGAGCCCGCGATGCAGGAACCGGTCGGCCGCGGTGGCCAGGCGGTCGAAGGTCTGCGGGCCCTCGCGATCGTCCACCACCCGGTTGACCAGGATGTCCACCGGCAGGTCGCGCAGCTGGGCGTGCACGATCTTGATCGTGGCGTACGCATCGGTGAGCGCCGCGGGCTCCGGGGCGGTGACCACCAGCAGCCGGGTGGCCCGCATCGTGGCCACCCGCACCACGCTCTCGAGGCCGGGCCCGGCGTCCACCACCACGACGTCGAAGTCGTCGTAGAGCGCGCTCAGGCGATGGTGCAGCCGGGCCCGGTCCACCGACCCCAGCGAGTACAGCGTCTCGGCCCCGCTGTCGGCCGGGAGCAGCCAGATGCGGTCGGTGACCGGGGTCAGCAGGTCCCGGGGCGCCGCGGCCTCGGTGAGCACGTGCTCCAGCCGGGCCGCCCGGCTCAGGCCGAGGAGGACATGCAGGTTCCCCATGTTCTGGTCCCCGTCCACCAGCAGCACCCGGCGGCCGTCGCGGGTGAGCCGCTCGGCCAGGAGCACCGACACCACCGACTTCCCCACCCCGCCCTTGCCGCTGCCCACCACGAGGGTGGGCGGGCCCGCCGGTTCCCCGGCGGGGAGAGGCTCGCGCCCGGCCATCATGGCGCGCAGGGCCGCCGCCTGGTCCATCATGCCGGCACCTCGACCGGGCGGGCGCCCTGCAGGCGCAGGGCGGCGACGGCGGCGAGCAGCCGGGGCGCGGCCGCCCGCAGGTCGCGCGGCACCTCCTGGCCGTCGGAGAGCCAGCGCATGGGGAGCCGGGTCGCCGCCGCGGCGTCGAACAGGGTCCAGTCGTCAGGCGCCTCATCCAGCTTGGTCGCCGCCAGGTGGGTGATCCCGTGGTCGCGGTAGGCCGAGACGGTGCGCCGCACCAGCTCGGCCTGCAGCCCCGCGGGCAGCACCAGGTGGGTCTCGCTGGGCGAGATCTGCAGCAGCCACTGGCGCACCTGCTGGCTGTCGGCATGGTGGCGCGGGCCACGGCCGGGAGTATCCACCAGGATCAGGTCCCGGTCGGCCAGTTTCCGGAGCGCCAGGGGGATATCGCTCGACTCGTACACCACCTCCAGCGGCAACCCGGCGATCTCGGCATAGGTGCGGATCTGCTCCACCGCCCCGACCCGGTAGGTGTCGAGACAGAGGAAGCCCACCCGCTGGCGGCGGAAGAACTCGGGGTGGGTCGCCAGCTTGGCGATGGTGGTCGTCTTGCCCACCCCCGTCGGCCCCACGAAGGCGACCACCCGCGGGGCGGTCTCGGGCTCGCGCCGCCGGGCGAAATCCCCCTCGCCCGGCGCCGCCTTGAGCAGCGGGTGGCTGCCGCCGTCGGGCGCCATGCGGCGCCGCTCGTCGGCGGCGCCGGCGCCGTCCACGGCCAGCATTTCGTAGCAGGGGCTGCCATCAGCGGCCCGGTGGGTCCGCAGGGCGATGACTTCCGCCTCGGGACCGAGACTCCGGCGGACGCGGGCCAGCAGCGCATCCACCGCGGTCCCGGTGAAGGACTCAAGCGGCACGGGTGAGCTCCCAGGTGGCTAGGCTGTGAATGGGGGTCTGGGCGGGCAGCTCGCCCAGCGAGAGCACCGGCAGGTGGGGAAGCACCGGCTCGACCAGCCGCCGGACGCCGACCCGAAGCGCCGGCGGGGTGATCAGGGGACGGAACTGCCCGTCCCGCTTGTGGGCGTCCATCAGGTCATTGAGCTGGCGCAGGGCCCCGGTGAGATCCTCCGGCTCCAGCACCCGGCCGCCCTCCCGGGCGGGCCGCGGGGAGAACAGCCCCATGAGGGCGGTCTCCAGGCGCGGCCCCATGGTGATGCCGCTGATGGCGCCATCGCCGTCGTCGAACATCTGGACCAGCACGGAACTCAGGGTCCGGCGGACCTGTTCGGTCAGCGCCTCGGGGTCCTTGGTGATCTCGGCGGCGTCGGCCAGGGTCTCCAGGATGAGCGGCAGGTCGCGGATCGGGATGCCTTCCCGGAGCAGCCGCTGCAGCACCCGGTGGACGGTGCCGAGGGAGAGCTTGCCGGGAATGGTGTCGTCCACCAGCGCGGGATGGGTCTCCTTCACCCCGTCGAGCAGCTCCCGCACGTTCTGGCGGGAGAGCAGTTCCGCCGAGTGGCGCTTGATCGTTTCCATCAGGTGCGTGGACAGCACGGTCTGCGGCTCCACCACGCTGTACCCGTTGGCCTCGGCCTCCACCCGCCGCTCGTGGGTAATCCAGATGGCGGGCAGCCCGAAGCTGGGATCGGTGGTGCGGATGCCGTCCACCGGCGCCGCCGCCCCGGTGGTGTCAAGCGCCAGCAGGTAGCGCGGCAGCACTTCGCCCCCGGCCACCCGGACGCCCCGCAGCTTGATGGCGTACTCGGTGGCGGGCAGCTGGATGTTGTCCCGGATGCGGGCCGGCGGCACGATCATGCCCAGCTCGACCGCCAGCTGCTTGCGCATCAGGCCGATCCGCTGCAGCAGGTCCCCCTTCTGGGCCTCATCCACCAGGGGCACCAGGGCGTAGCCCACCTCGACCTCGAGCGGCTCCACCTGCAGGAGATCCTTGATCGGCACGGCGGTGCCCTGGGCCTGCGGCGCCGCCTGGACCACCGCCACCGGCGGGCGGCGGCGCTCCTCCTCGGCCCGGGCCACCAGCGCGGCCGCGGCCAGGATGGCGGCGAGGAGCAGGAACGGGAGCAGGGGGAACCCGGGAGCGAGGCCGAGCAGCGCCAGGATCGCCGAGGCCATCCAGAGCGCGCCCTGGTGCCGGGTGAGCTGGCTGGCGATCGCCGGCCCGATGGCCGGGCTCTTGGAACCGTAGGTGACGATGATGCCGGCGGCGGTGCTGACGATGAGCGCGGGGATCTGGGTGACGAGGCCGTCGCCCACCGAGAGGCTGGTGAAGGTGGCCATGGCCTCGCCGGCGGTCATCCCCTGCTGGGTGATGCCGATGAGGAACCCGCCGACCAGGTTGATGCCGGTGATGAGCACCCCGGCGATGGCGTCGCCCCGGACGAACTTGGCCGAGCCGTCCATGGCGCCGTAGAAGTCGGCGTAGCGCTGGATTTCCTCCCGCCGGCGGCGGGCCTCGGCCTCGTCAATGAGCCCGGCGCCGAGGTCGGCGTCGATGCTCATCTGGCGGCCCGGCATGGCGTCGAGGGTGAACCGGGCCGCCACCTCGGCCACCCGGCCGGCGCCCTTGGTGATCACCATGAAGTTGATCACCACCAGGATGAGGAAGATCACCAGGCCCACGATGAAGTTGCCGCCGATCACCGCGTTGCCGAAGGCGGCGATCACGTCGC
>CAZCVG010000011.1:0-13886 GCA_964501735.1 uncultured Gemmatimonadaceae bacterium
GAGGTCGCAGCTGGCCCCCGGCAGGCCGCTCTCGCCTTCATCGCCCCGCCGGTATATCACCCGGGGGTGCGGCGGCGCCAGGGCCAGTTGCTCCCCGCTCGGGTCGGTGGCCTGCACCGCGGCGAAGTGCCGGGCCAGCCCCGTGGCGGCCTGCCCGCTCCCCGTCCCCGCATCCCAGGCGAGGTCCCTCGCCGGCGCGAGGGAGGCCAGGAAATCAAAGAGCGGCGCCGGATACACCGGCCGGTGCATCAGGTAGTCTGCCGCGTACGCTGAATAGTGGTCCTGGAACGCCACGGTGCCTCGCTTGGCTCCGCCGAGAAAGGCCCGGTTACCGCTCTGGCGGCGCGGGGGACCGGTCCTGGGCCGCCCGGCGGGCCTGGCTGAGGTAGCCGGGCTCGAGGTTGAGCAGGTTCGCCAGCTTGCGGACCAGGTACGACTCGTGCTCGGCGATGGTCCCGTCGGCCATGATGACACCCCACATCACCTCCGCCAGCACCATCTTCTGGCCGAGGTCGTACTGCTCGTTGATCAGCCGGGTGAACTGGAAGTGATCAATGGACTGCCGGCGCTCGGCCTCGGCCAGCGCAAGCAGCTCCGCGGTGGTCCCGGCATCGAGGTCGAAGTGGCGGGCCAGCGCCCCCTCGATCTGGCGCTGCTCCGCTTCGGTAAACTCGCCGTCGGCGTGGGCCAGCTCGAGCAGCAGGGCGCACGCCGCCAGTTGGAGGGTGGCGCGGCCGGCCTTGGGAGCGGCATCAGGCGGTGGCTGGAGCCGGCGGGCGGCAAAGGCGCGGATGGCATCGAGCATGGTCGGTGGGCGCTTGCGGGGGTGATGAAGGAGGATCTGGGCGGGTGGGGTGCTCCGGCAATTTAGTCCGGCGGCCCGCCGGGTTGCAGCGCCGTGACCCCTACCGGGTCATGACCAGCCCGGCGGCCACACCTGCCACGACGATCCTCCCGACCCGCCCGGCCAGCGGCGTCCACTGGATCGGTGCCGAGGTCTCGGCCCGGGTCCGCAGGGCCTGGGGCAGTTCAAGCAGCAGCCCAACCAGGAGAAACACCAGCCAGCCGCTTCCGCTCCCCAGGCTGGCGAACCAGAGCCCGGCCAGCAGCGCCAGGACGCCCGCTTCGATGCCCAGCCGCCCGGCGGCCCGGCGCAGGTGAAGTCCCACCGGCTCGGGGCGGGACTGTGCCTTGTGCTCCAGCGCGCTCCAGACCAGGAAAACCACCAGCACCGCCGCCCACCCGGCGGCCACCCTCCCGAAGGCCACCGGTCAGTCGTCTCCGCCGAGCGAGGCCGCGTCATACAGCTGGCCGCGGATCATTACCTTGGCGACCTCACGGCTGTTCCGGATGTCGGTCAGCGGGTTGGCACTGAGCAGGACCAGGTCGGCCACTTTGCCGGGTGCCACCAGGCCCAGCGAATCTGCGCCGAGCAGCTGGGCGGTGTTGAAGGTGGCGGTGGCGATCGCGTCGGCGGGTGTGAGCCCGGCCTGCACCAGCAGCTCGAGCTCGGTGTGGAGGCTCCAGCCCGGCACGATCAGCTGGTTGTTGGCATCCGTCCCCGCGATGATGCGGCCGCCGGCGGCGCGAAAGGCCCGGAGGAAGAGATCCTGGTTGGGCCGGGAAGCCCGGAAGGCGGCGAAGTCGGCCTCGGTCCATCCGGCCCGCGCCTTGAGGCCCGGCACGTCCCACCGGGCGATCTCGGAATCGGGCATGAAGCGGAGGTCGGCCTGGGTCAGGATGGCGGGATCGTCCAGGCGGCTGAAGGTCTCGTGCAGCACCAGCGTCGGGATGACGGCCACCCGCTGCTCGGCCAGGGTCTGGGCCACCCGGGTCAGGGCGGCGCTGTCGAGGGACGCCCAGCTCCGCTCGAAGTAGTTCCAGCCCCGGAAGAACGAGGCCCGGTGCTCGGCGTAGAACTTCTCCGGCGTGGTGCTTGCCGCCTCGGGGATGCCGCTCATGTGCTCGATGGACGAGACCCCGAGCCGGGCCGCGGTCAGCGCGTCAATCAGGCCGAGGTGCGCCGTCACCCGCAGGTTGAAGGTGGCCGCTTCGTCCAGCAGCGGCTTGAGCAGGTCGGGCGTGATCCGGGTGTAGATCTTGATGTAGTCCGCGCCCGCCACGGCGAGGGCGTCCACCGCCCGCCGGGCCTCGGTGCCGTTGCTGATCACCGTGGCGCTGGGATACGTCGGAGGCCCGCCGTCGAGCATGGCGCCGGCGCTGTACACCCGGGGCGCCACCAGCCCGCCGAGACTCACCTCCTCCCGGATGGCGAGGATGGAATCCTGGGGCCCATGCACGTCCCGGACGCTGGTCACTCCGGCGGCGAGGTAACGCGACAGGGCCCAGCGCTCGACATGGCCGTGGCCGTCAATGAAGCCCGGGAGGATGAAGAGGCCGGTCACGTCCACCTCTTCAGCGCTGCCCGGAATGGAGAAGCCCTCCCGGGGGGCCACGGTCTCGATCCGCCCCTGCCGGATCACGATGACCATGTCCCGCTGCACCGGGTCGCCCGCTCCCGTGATGATATTGCCGCCGACCAGGGCCACGCGATCCTTCTCGGTCTTGCCGCAGGCCGCCACGGCGAGGCCCGCGAGGAGCCCCCACATGAGGCGCCACTGCCGGCGGGGGCCCTTCGGGTCGGTCCGATGAGGCATGATCATGCGGGAACCTCCATCCTTCCGGCTGGCAGCATCAGGGTGAATCGCGAGAACGACACCGCCGACGGCTGTCGCGCTCGAGACGCGCGGACGACCGTCGGCGGGTGGAGCGGGGACCTGGTGTGAGCGGCCGGTCCGGCCGCTATCTCCGCTTCTTCTTGCCAGCCTTCTTCTTGCCGCCCTTCTTCGCGGCCTTCTTCTTCACGGCCTTCTTGGCTGCCTTCCGGGCCGGCTTCCGCGCCGCCTTCTTCCTGGCGGGCTTCTTCTTGGCGGCCTTCTTCTTCGCCGCCTTCCTGGCGGCCTTATTCTTGGCGGGCTTCTTCTTGGCCGCCTTCTTCTTGGCGGGTTTCTGCTTGGCCGCCTTCTTCTTCGGCGCAGCACGCATGGCCGCTGGCTTCGGCGCGGCCGGCGCCGGCGCCATGGACGCGGGGGCGGGCGGCGGAACGATCGGCTCCATCGGCGTCGGTGCGGGATCCATCCACCCCGAGTCCGTCCAGCTCATTTCCATATCATGCTGCTCGGCCATGGGCTCCTCCAGATACTGCCGCGGCGCGACACCCGCCGCAGGTGCACGGGCACGTGCGCCCGTGACGAGAATCTTGCTTAAGATGCACTTCTTCCCTGCTTCTGCAAGCCACGAGAGCAGCCGCACACGGCAAGCGTGGCTCACCCCCTCCGGGGTGCGCTGCCAGGGGCTCCGGCGGATTCTCTCATCCTGCTGCACCCTGCGCCTGTTTGCAGGCCGGGCGGCACCGGCCGCTCGGCCACAGCGTTCCAACACGTTGTCCCACAATGGTTTAAGTCTCGCCCGCTGGTGGTCTGCCGATTGCTCCTAAGTCGGATGTTTCCGCCCCAGGACTGCCCGCAATGCGACACCCGGCCCGGCCCCTCGATCTCCTCTCCTTCAGCCTCCTGGTTGGCGGGCTGGCCCTGGCGTCTCCCCTCGCGGGGCAGGCGGTCACGGAGCTTTACGTTTCGCCCGACACGATTCGCCTGGAGGCGGGCCGGCGTCAGGGCCTGACGGTCCAGGCGTTCGATGACGCCGGCAACGCCATTGTGTCCTTCCGCTACCGTTCGGCCGACAGCACCATCGCCCATGTGGCCGCCAACGGCTCCGTGACCGCTGTCAGGGCCGGGCGGACCGAGGTGACGGTAACCGCGGGCCGGAAGAGCCGGTCCATTCCCGTGGTGGTGGCTGGCGGCGTGGCCGCCAGCGTGGCCCTGCCGCCGGAGCCGGCGACCGGCGCCGACGTGGCGCTGCTGCTGGCCGAACCGGCCGCGCTGAGCCTGCTGCCCACTGAACACGCCCGGGTGATTATGCGCGCCGCTCGGGCCGACGGCTCGGTGATCCCCTCCGGCCGTCTGACCTGGGCATCCCTTCGCCCCGAAGTGGCGTCGGCCAACGATTCACTCGGCAGCATCACCGCGCACTCGTCCGGGCAGGCGGTGATCCAGGTGACAGCCGCCAGCGGGGCGGCGGTCCGGATCCCGGTGTCGGTGGCTCTGGCGGAAATCGCGCTGGACCGGACCCGGCTTGTGCTGGCGCCGCAGGAGCGTGATACCCTGGTGGTGACCGTGCCGGCGCAGGGAAACCGGCCGCTGCGGCCCGAGGATCTGCTGTGGAGCAGCTCGGACCCGGCCGTGGTCGAAGTGGCCGGCGACGGCTCGCTCCGCACCGTGGCGGCCGGGCGGGCGGAGATCGTGGTGCGCGGGTTCCTGCAGGAGCGCCGGGTGGATGTGCAGGTGTACCGGCGCATCGCCCACTTCCTGGCCGCGCCCCGCCTGGCCGAGCCGATCCGGCTGCCGCTCAACGGCAGCCGCGAGATCACGCTCATCCCGCAGACCGCCGATTCGCTTCCCATCGAGGGTGTCCCGGTCACCTGGACGGTGGGTGACACCGCCATGGCCCGGTTCGATCCCGCCACCGGCGTGCTCACCGCCCGCCGCGCCGGCACCACCACGCTCAGCTTTGCGGTGCGCGGCTACGTGCCCAAGAGCTGGACCGTCGAGGTGCTGCCCGGCACGGTCGGCTTCGACCGCCCCCGGCTGGCGCTCCGGCCCGGCGAGGCGCACACCCCGGTGGTGAACTACCTCGACGACGAGCTTCGCCCGATGGGCCGGGCCAGCGGGCTCCAGTGGTCCAGCGGCAATCCCGAGGTGGCCCGGGTCACGCCCGAGGGTACCATCGAGGCGGTGGCCCTCGGGCGCGCGGTGATCACCGCCGAGCCGCCGGGCGGCACCCCGGCACAGGTGACGGTGCTGGTGACGGGGGACCTGCTCCTGGCCTCCACCCGGGGCGGCAAGTTCGGCCTGTACGCGGTGGCCGGCTCGCCCGATACCTTCCAGCCCGTCCTGGCGGACAGCTTCGCCAATTACCTGCACGGGACCTATTCGCCCGATCGCACCCGGCTGGCGTATGTGTCGGATCGCTTCGGGAACTACGATGTGTTCGTGGCGGACGCCGACGGGCGCAACCCGGTCCGGCTCACCACCGACCCCGCCGTGGACCTGCAGCCGGTGTGGACCCCGGATGGCCGCTCGCTGGTGATCAGCTCGGGCCGCACCGGGAGCCGCCAGCTCTACCTGCTGGCCGCCGATGGCACCACGATGCGGGAGCTGACGGCGGTGACCGGGGGGGCGGAGGATCCGGCGCTCTCGCCCGATGGCGCCACGGTGGTGTTTACCGGCTTCCCCCGTGGCCGGGACCAGGCGGCCGACATCTACGCGGTGCCCCTGGCCGGAGGCCCCGCCCGGCCGGTGACCGAGACGCCCGACCGGCACGAGAGCCGGCCCGCCTACCTGCCCAACGGTGAACTGACTTGGGTGCAGCGGCGGCGGGACAAGCGCGATCCCGACCAGGTGGTGCGCCAGGCCTCCACTGGTGGCCCGGTGCCGCTGGTCTCCACCGAACTGGCGGTGAGCGACGTGGCCATCGCCGTGGACGGGTCCCGCATCGCCTGGATCGGCAGCCGGACCGATCGCAACCGCGTCGAGTTTACATTCCAGTGGCGCTCGCTGGCCAGCGGCGCCGAGACCGTCGTGCGGCTGCTCCCCGGAGAACGGATCACGAGCCCTTCCTTTTGAAAGCGCTGACCCTCACCGCCACCGGCGGGCTCGGGCACGTCGTCCTGCAGGACCGCCCGGACCCCGTGCCGGTGGCCGCCGACGACGTCCTCGTCCGCATCCACGCGGCGGCGCTCAATCGCCTCGACCTCTGGGTGGTGGAGGGACTGCCCGGTATCCGCTACCAGTTTCCTCACATCCTCGGCGCCGATGGCGCCGGGGTCGTGGTCTCCGCCGGCCCGGCGGCACCCGGCCTGTCGCCGGGCGACCGGGTCATGATCAACCCCGGCGTCTCCTGCGGCGCCTGCGACTGGTGTCGCGCCGGGGACCAGCCGCTCTGCCCCAGCTTCGGGGTCCTGGGCGAGCACCGGCCCGGCACCCTGGCCGAATACGTGGTGGTGCCCGCGAGGAACCTGCTTCCGGTGCCGGCCGGGTACTCCTGGGCCGAGGCGGCCGCCTTCCCCCTTGCCACCCTGACGGCGTGGCGGATGTTGATGACCAGGGCCCGGCTGCAGCCGGGAGAAACGGTGCTGATCTGGGGCATCGGCGGCGGGGTGGCGCACGCGGCGCTCGCCATTGCCAGGCTGGCGGGTGCCCGGGTGATCGTCACCAGCCGGTCGGAGGCCAAGCTGGCCCGGGCCCGGGCGCTGGGCGCCGACCACACGCTCCACCACACCGGTCAGGACCTCTCCAAGGAGGTTCGCGCCCTCACCGGGCGGCGGGGGGTGGAGGTGGTGGTCGAAACCGTGGGCGCCGAGACCTGGGAACAGTCGCTCCGCTGCCTGGCGCGCCAGGGCCGGCTGGTGACCTGCGGCGGGACCTCGGGACCGATGGTCACGACCGATGTGCGCAAGCTGTTCTGGTACCAGTGGAGCATCCTGGGCTCGACCATGGGCAGTGAGGCCGAGTTCGCCGCCATCGCGCGGCTGGCGGGGCAGGGCCGGCTCCGGCCGGAGCTGGACCGGAGCTACCCCTTGGCGGAGGCGCCGGAGGCGTTTGCCCGGCTCGCCCGCGGGGAACAACTGGGCAAGATCACCATCGAGGTGGCGGCATGAGTGAACTGTGGGATCGCCTGCTGATCGGCTGGAGCGAGCTGATGGACGTGCTGCCTGGGCTGGTGGCCGCCGCGGTCATCATGCTGGCCGGGTATTTCGTCGCCCGGCAGCTCCAGCGCTGGATTGACCGCACCCTCGAGCGGCTGGAATTCAAGCGCCTGGCCGACGCCGGCGGCCTCACCGAGGCCGCCGGCCGGGTCCGGATGGACCCGGTGCGGGCCGTGGGCAAGCTGGTGTTCTGGCTGAGCATGCTGGTGGCGGTGCTGCTGGCGAGTTCGGCGCTGGGGCTCGAGAACGTGCGCGAGATGTTCAGCCGGATGCTGTCGTTCATCCCGACCCTGATCTCGGGCACCGTGATCGTCATCCTCGGCATGATCGTGGGTGAGTTCGTCCGGGCCCTGATCGTGGCATCCGCGGGGGCGGTGGAGGGCGTGGTCACCGTGGCCAAGCTCACCAAGGGGGCGATGGTGATGATCGCGGTGTTCATGGCGCTGCAGCAGGTGGGCGTCAGCGAGGAGATCGTCACCGCGGCCTTCACCCTGATCCTGGGCTCCATCGCCCTGGCGGCCGGCCTGGCCTTCGGGCTGGGCAACCGGCGCCTGGCCGGCGACATGACCCGCCGCTGGTATGACGAGGGCCGCCGCCGCAACCGCCGGGCCGGCGATCCCCCTGAGCCGCCGCCGCCGGCGGGGGAGGAGGCCGGCGAGTAGCCGCCGCCTACTTCACCACGTAGCGCCCGATCACCTGCCGGTCCCCCTCGCGCAGGATCAGGTACAGCCGGCCGTCCCGCCCGAACCCCGCCAGTGAGGCACCCCGGGGGAACTGCACCGTGCGGACCAGCGCGCCTCGGCGGTCAACCACATCATAGACCGGCACCGAGTCCTCCAGCGCGCGGGAGCGCTGCAGCCACACCTCGCCCGCCGGATTGGTGGCGCCGGCCACGAAGGGCGGCTTCTCGTCGGCAAACGGATAGGACAGCTCGATGCCGGCCGGGGCGCCCATCTGGGCCATCTGCTGCCGCAGGCGCTCGAGGAAGATGTCCTTCTCCTGCTGGCTCACCGGCACCCGCACCCAGGAGCGCGCCGCACCCCTGGTCCACTCGCCCGTGGGCGCCTTCCAGTCCACCGAGTTGTCCGCCGCGCGGGCCACCCAGATGGAGCCGTCCGGCAGGACGCCGAACAGGTCCCGGCCCGAGAAGATCGTGGAGACGATCTTCATCTGCTCCCCGAAGCGCCCCCGGCCCCAGGCCGGCAGCTTGAGCCTGGCCACCGTGTCGGCCACGGTGTCCCCGGGAATGATCCGGAGCAGGTTCAGGCTGTCGAACTTGAGTTCATCGCCCGGCTCCAGCCCGCCCAGGACGCCGCGGACATCCTCCTTGTAGCCGTTGCCGCGGGCGTCATAGTGGAGCGGCTGGTTCTGGCCCCCCACCATCCTCCCGCCCACCACGCCTAACGCTTCCCCCCGCTCGTTCCAGAGCGTCGTGCGCTCGGCGGCAAAGTCCACCAGGCCGATCGTGTCCCCGCCGAACCGCAGGACATAGCCCGGATACTTGTGGATCCCCGGGGCCGAGTCCGGCTTCGCGATGGTGTCGGCGTGGACACCGACCGGGGTGGCCTCGCCGGTGGCGAAGTCGGCGAACAGGAAGGTCCGGTCGCGCAGCTCGGCCAGGGCGATGCGGCCGTCGCCCAGTTCCACGACGTTGCTCACCTGCTGGAAGGTCCGGCCCAGCGTGGCCTCGGGCTGGTCCAGCACCAGCAGAGTGGTCTTGTCGCTGCCGCAGGCGGCCAGCGGCAGGGTCGCGGCGAGGACCAGGCCTCGGTTCAGGAACACCATCGGGACTCCATGGGGTCAGGTCGGTGAATAGGCAATGCCGGCCGGCAGGCGGTCCGCCGCCGGTCGTCAGGCACCACCGGGTGGTCCGGGCTCCGGGACGCGGTAGACGATCAGCCGCACGCCGGCCTCGATGGTCTCGGCCACCAGCGCCAGGCCGCCGCCCACGGCCACCACCCGCCCCAGCCCGGGATGGGAGAGTTCGGCCACCAGCCGGCCGTCGGCGCCGACCACCTGGTAGAACCGGGTGGTGTCTCCCACGGCGCGGCTCTTGGTGAGCCAGGCGGTCTCGCCGGGGCCGGTCTGGGCGAACTCGAACGGCGGCTTGATGGCGGCGAACGGGATGGCCTCCACCGTGGGGCGGAGTCCCGGCTCGAACCGGTTCAGGAACAGGTCGCGGTCGTTCTGGGTGACGGGCAGCACCCGGTCGGGCAGTTGCTCGCCCCGCACCAACTGGCCGCCGGCGGTGATCCAGTCCACCCGGTTCTTGTCCACCCGGGCGATCCACACCTGGCCACCCGGCGTGATCCCCCAGCGGTCCTGGCCCGAGAGCAGGCGGCGCTCCAGCCGGGTGCGTCCGTCGGCCACCACCTCGGCGAGGTCGAACGGCGCCAGCCGGGCGAGGGTGTCCACCCGGGCGCCTGACAGGCGGGCGATGACGGCGGAGTCGCGGTTGCCGCTCCCGTCACGGCCCGGTGCCGAGCGCAGCTCGAACAGCCAGGCCCCGCCCTGGTCCCGGGCCCGGGGCAGCGCGCCCCGGAGCCCATCGGCGCCGGGGATCTCGGCCACCAGCCTGCCATCGAGGGACCACTGGGTGGCGCGGCGGCGCTGCCAGTCGGCCACCCAGATGGTTTCGCCATCGCGGAAGAGGTGAAAGGGCTGTTCGATTTCCCGCGCGCGGGGCCCGCCCAGCGGCGCGACCCGGCCCCGGTCCAGGTCCGCCACCAGTACGGCCCGGTCCAGCGGGGACAGGATGGCCCAGCGGTTTCCGTCCAGCCACGCGCCGTCCACCACCTCCTCGAGCGCCACGACCAGGGTGTCGCCGGTGGCCACGAAGGGCAGCGACGGCACCGGCTGGCGCGGACCGGGGCAGGCGGTCAGGCCAAGCCCGCCGGCCAGCAGCAGAGCCACGCGGGAGGAGCGGGGGGAGAACATGGGGGGTGAATCTAACCCGCCATCCGGCGCCGCCGGAGTCCGAGGGGGAGTGGGGACCGGCGACGACAAGGGCCGGAGCATCCCCCGGCCCATCGCGGCACCAGCCATGGACCTGGCAGAGGTGCCGCCGGCAGTCACCCCCGGGCGGCGGCCCCTAGGGATGCCACCAGTAGCTCAGCTTCACGGCGAGGATGTGGTTGCCCGAGGCCTCGCCCAGCCGCCGGAGCGACCGCCCGAGGGAGAACTCCCCGTCGCCGATGAAATCGGAACGGTCCTGGGTCCAGACCAGGAACAGCGTGGACCCGGGCAGGTACTCCCACCGGAGCACCGCGTTGCCCCGGAGCGAGGCGAAGCTGAAGTCGAGGTTGGGCAGGTCCAGGGCCGGGGCCGCCCCCGGGCCGTCAGGATCGGCGGTGTAGCCAGTGACCCGGCCGCGGCTGTCGGTGACCGGCGTGATGGTGGAGCCGTCCTCGCCGTAGGTAAGGAAATCGAAGCTCTTCGGCCGGCTCAGCTCCTTGAGCTGGCGGTAGTCCCCCGAGGACACCAGCGGCTGGGCGTACAGCTCCAGGCTCAGCGTGGGAGAGAAGGTCCAGTTGAGGCGCACGCTGGAGCTGACCGTGGTCTGCTTGAGGGTGGCGAAGACGTAGCGCTGGCCGTATGTCCGGGTGGCCAGGGCATCGCCGTAGGCGCCGACATACTGGGCCCCGGCCTCGCTCCACTCCAGTGAGGGGGACAGGCGGAGCGACACCGTCGAGGCCGGTTTCCACTCGATGCCCATGCCCAGGCTCCAGCTGTCGCTGCTTCCCCGGGCGTAGGAGCCGTGGTAGCCAAAGGCCGACAGGATCACCGGCTTCCGGCTGTCGGTTTCGTAGTCCACGTTTCCCTCCCATCCCCCCGGGGACAGCATGGCGGGGCCGCCGCGGGTCTGCCGGGCGTTGTACCGGTCGGGGTTGGCCGCGAAGAAGCCACCGAACCCGTGGTAGTTGTGCATCGTGGCGCCGCCGCTCAGGAACACCCCTTCACCGGTGCGCAGGCCGCCGAAGTCGTGGGAACGGAAGTATCCGGTGTTGAGCCGGGCGAAGCGGAACACCTTGCCAGGGGTGTTCCAGCGCCGGGTGCCCACCAGGTGCCCGTTGATCACGTCGGTCCGCGACAGGAACCCCATGTCGTTGGTTTCGAATCCGGGACTGATGGCCCCGATCGCGGCGTTCATCTGCCAGTCGCCGTGCTGCTTGTTGAGGCTCATCCGGCCGGCCCAGCCGTCGAGGCTGGTGGCGTCGTCATCCACCGAGACGTGGCTGGCGCCAGGGCGCTGGAAGTAGTGGGTCGAGTTCTGCTGCAGGCTGGTGATCCGGGCCCGGCTTCCCCGCACGTGGGTGGCGCCGGTCCACCCGGTGATGACCCAGGCCTTGTCCTTGTCCAGGAAGGTCCACCCGTCCGCGCCCAGGCTGAACGCGTCCTGGTTGAGCTGGTCCCGGAGGCCCGGGTCGCCGAGGTCCCGGTGCATCCCCGTGGCCAGGACCCCGATGCTCCGCCGTCCCCCGGCGAACTCCCGCTGGGCCCGCAGCACGTTGTAGCTGGTGAGCGGCTCGACCTCTGCCTCGAACCGCCCGCCCGGACCGGAGAGCCGGGCCTGTTCCCGGTCGGTCAGCGCGCTGAGGACGCCCACGTTGGTGCCGGCCAGCTTGCCCGACAGCTTGGCGGCGCCGAGAATGGTGGCGCCTTCGGGGACATCGGCGTGGTCGGCGGCCGGCAGGTCCCCCTGGGGCGGCCGGCCGATGCGGCGGCTGTAGAAGAAGTCGGGGCCGGGCCAGTTGAAGCCCCAGTAGTTGTTGGCCCCGCCGAACCCGAAGTCGAAGATGCTTGAGCCCTCGATGAAGAAGGGCCGCTTCTCGGGGTAGAAGGTCTCGACGTCGCTGAGGTTGACCACGGCGGGGTCCACCTCGACCTGCCCGAAGTCGGGATTCACCGTCGCGTCCAGCGTCAGGTTGCTCCCCAGGCCCAGCTTGAGGTCCACCCCGGCGGTGCCCCGGAAGCGGGACCCATCGTTGAAGGGATCGCCATCCGCATGCTGCAGGAACTCGGCCTTGCTGGTCACATAGGGCGTAAGTTCCAGCCGGCGCGGCGGCCGGATGTTCTCCAGCCCCGTCATCGTCGGGAACCGGGAGACGAAGCCGCTCTCGCTCCGCGAGGGGTAGGCCAGGTAGCTCGACTCGTTGCGGCGGGCCACCTCGCGCTTGAAGTTGATGCCCCAGGTCATCCGGTCCGCCCGGCGGAACCGCAGCTGGCTGTAAGGAATCCGCATCTCGGCCGTCCAGCCGGCCGAGTCCCGCTGCACCTTGGCGTCCCAGATCCCGTCCCAGGTGTCGTCGTCCCAGTCGTCGTTCATCATGGTGCCGTCGTACAGCGTGCCGGCGGCATTCACGCCGAAGAAGAACCCGGTCCGGCGGTCGAGGTAGGAGTCAATGAACACCACGAACCGGTCGCTGGTGATCCAGTTGTCCCGCCGGGCCAGGCGGGCCACGATGGAATCGGGCGCAGTGTCGTAGAGGCGGGCGCCGACGTACAGCGCGGCATCGTCGTAGACCAGGCGCACCTCGGTGGGCAGGCTGGCGGGCTGGCCCTCATCAGGATCGCGCTGGCGGAATCCGGTCACCACCTCGGCGCGGGCCCAGGCCGGGTCGGTGAGCGCGCCATCGAGAGTGATGGGCGATTCCAGCCGGACTGCCTGCACGGCGCTGGCGCTGGTGAGCGCCGCAGGGTTGATGGCGGTGCTGGCGGTCTGCATCAGCAGGGTGGCCAGGCCCGCGGTGGCGAGCATCATACCGACTCCAGGCGTTCAGGATGACGGTCTGACAGACGCATGCTTCCCAGGGTTGGATTCAGGTTGCGACCGACCCGGCGGCGCGCGCATCCAGACCGGTACCGTTCCGACGTTTCAACGTTTCACCCGACCCGGAGCTTCCGTGCATCCCTTCCTGCGTTTGAGCGCGTTGAGTGTCCTCCTCGCCGGCTCCGCCCAGGCCCAGGTGGCCGACTGGAAGCTGGCCCAGCCGCTGTGGGAGCTGGAGGAGGACTACGACTCGGTGGCCAGCGTGCAGGCCCTGCGGTCAGGGCGACTGATCGTGACCGACGTCGGTGGGCGGCAGGTGTACCACGTGGATCCCAGGAGCGGACAACGCAGTGCGGTGGGCCGGCAGGGGCAGGGCCCGGGGGAGTACCAGTTCCCCGGTGACCTCCTGCCCTGGCGGGGGGACAGTCTGCTCCTGGCCGACCGCGCCAGCCGCCGGCTGCTGGTGGTCACCCCGGAGGGCAAGCTGGGCCGGACCCTGCCATACCCTGAAGGGCTCGGCGGGCTGCCGGACGCGCGAGGCGCCGACCGGAGCGGGCGGGTCTACCTCCAGGGGAGCCCCTTCCGGGGTGAGCCCGGCGAGACCGCGATGCCGGCCTCGCTGCCTGACACGGTGGCGATTCTCAGGTGGGACACCGGCAGCGGCAAGGTGGACACCGTGGGCCGGGTGCGGATCCCCGCCATGACGATGCAGGTCTCCGGGGGCGAGAATAGCCGGATGGTCATGATGCGGAGCCAGCCGTATGCTCCCGCCGACGGCTGGGTGGTCGGCGACCGGGGCCAGGTGGGCGTGGTGCGCGAGGGCGACTACCACGTCGAGTGGCTGGGGGACGGCCGCCCGGTTCGCGGCGCGCCGGTGCGCCACGAGCGGGTGCGGGTCGGTGTGGCGGAGAAGGAGGCCATCCTGGCCGTCATGCGAAATCCCCGCAACCGGGTGGTGGTCACGTCAGGCGGGCCCGGCCGCGGCGCCCCCGATGCCCGGCCGCCGGAGCCCAGCGCCGATGATATGGAATGGCCCGAGTACATGCCGCCGTTCAGCTCGCGTGCGGTGCTCGCGGCTCCGGGCAACCGGCTGTGGGTCATGCGCTCGCAGCCGGCCCGGGTGACCGGCCGGACCTACGATGTCTTCGACCACACCGGCGCCCGCATCGCGGTGGCCACGCTTCCGCCGGCCCACCGGGTAGTGGGCTTCGGCCCGGGCGTGGTCCTCGCCACCCGGACCGACGAGGACGGCCTGCAGTACCTGCTGGCGTTCAAGCAGCCGTAGCGTCC
>CAZCVG010000011.1:13986-35443 GCA_964501735.1 uncultured Gemmatimonadaceae bacterium
GGACCGACGAGGACGGCCTGCAGTACCTGCTGGCGTTCAAGCAGCCGTAGCGTCCAGCGTCGCTTCGCCGATTCTGCACGGGCCCGCCCACGCGGGCCCGTTTGTCATCCCGCCACCGCGACGGTGCGGCGAAGCTCCCGCTGGGATGGCGTTTCCCTTTCCATATAACCGCCCGCCCGGAGCGCCGACTCCACGGCCCATTCCCACCCCGGCCGGCGGGTCGCCTCCGGCCAGGAGAGCTCCGTTGCCAGCCGGAGCCAGCGCCGCAGGGTGCGCGGGTCTATCCCCGATTCCAGCGCGGCAGACTCCAGGGAGGCTGCGGGCCAGTGGCCCCGGGCCGCCAGCAGCTGGGCCAGCCGGGCCAGGCCGCGCCAGTCCCGCACCTCGAACGGGCCCAGTTCATGGACGCGGCGGGTGAGGGTGCGGGGGGGCTGGACCTCCGCCTCACAGTGGAAGCAGGCCGTGAGCGCGCTGGCCACGCCGGCACGGCCCAGCCGGCGTTCGATCCAGGTGGCGATGATGCCCAGTTGCGGCACCGGGCGCCGCCGAACCGCCGCCAGGGACCGCTGGGCCAGCGGCAGCGCCGGGCGGTCCGCGGCGTAGAGAGTGGCGAAGATGCCCGGGACCGGCTCGAACGTGGCCAGCACCCGCCCGGCGATGCGCCGGTCGGGCACCAGGAGGACCAGCGGGCACCAGGGGGCGGCGCCAAGGCTGGCCAGCGCCTCGGCCAGGGCGGGGATGCCCGGGCCGAGATCGGCGATGAGGAGGGCACCAAGCTGCGGGGTTGAGGCAGCGGGGACGATCCGCTCGGAAGCGGGCTCCATCTGGAGTAGGGTCACGAAGGCACTCCCGGGCCCCGGATCATCCGGGGCAGGCAGGCAGGGGGACTGATAGAGTGCACTCCGGGGGGCCGACGTCAACCTCAGCCCGGGAGGGTGACTTGTGACCCCGGGGAGCGTGATCCCGCCGCGGATGGCCTGATGCTGCATGGCCCGGCGGCATTCCCGTTCCTATCGTCACCGCATGCCAGTTCGCCTCGCCGTTGCCGGCGCCGCATGGCGCATCGTCGCCTGCCTCACAATCACCCCCCTGCTCCTCGCCCGGCCGGCGTATTCCCAGGCCTGTGGCGCCGGGCGCCTCTCCCTGGCCGAGTCCGCCGCCCTCCCCCTGCCGTCCACCTTCGGCATACAGGGCTGGGCCGCGGACGGCAGGGGCGCCGTGGCCCTCTGGTCGGTGGCGGGTGAGCTCCTCGCCATTGATGCCGGGCGGTCCCTGGCCCGGACTCGCCTCCCCGACACCCTGACCCCGGCTGGCCTGGCCCTCTCCGGCGATACCCTCCGCTTCCTCGACCTGGGAAGCGGCCACGAGTTCCGGGTGGTGGAGGGGCGGGTCCAGCGCACGGGAGGTGGGGTGGCCCTGGGGGCGGACGTGCTGCTGGAGCAGGCGGTGTGGACCGCCGATACCTGGATCGTGGCCCTGCGCGAGGTGGCCACCGGGGCGCTGGTGATCCGCGCCGCCGGCTCGCGGGCGGAGTACCGCGCCGCCCCCTCGGCCACCCGGGGCGAGCTCCGGCGGCTGCAGCTCTCGCCGGCCGGTCGCGCGGTCCTGGTTACCGAGGTGATGGCCCCGTTCCGGGTGGTGCGGGTGGACCCGGCCACCGGCCGGGCCGACACCCTGGCGCCGGTGATGGCACCTCCGGCGGCGAGCCTGATCCCGGGGGACTCGCTCTCCCTCTGGCGGGCGCTCCCCGCGGTGGCGCTCGACTGCGCGGTGCTGCTCACCCTCGCCGACCTGCAGGGCGACCGCCGGATGCTGGCCCGCTACGACGCCGCCGGCCGGCTGGTGCGCCTGACGCCGCTCGAGGCGCCGCTCGGGATGGTGGCGGCGCTGGGCGAGACCTCGCTGCTGGCCGCGCGGCGGGCCGGCGAGCTGGAACTGGTGTGGTACTCGTGGCGCTGGGTCCGGGACCTGGCCAATCCCCCACAATGAAGGAGTCTCTGATGTCACGCATTCTTTCGCGCGCGGGTGCGGCCCTGGCCGCCTGCCTGATTTTCGGCACCGCCCCCGCCCAATCCCAGGTTGTTGCCTCACTGGCCGCGGCCCTGCCGTCGGCCACCAGTGTCTCGCTGCGTCCCGACCCCGGGTGCTGGGCCTGTCTCGGCTCGGTGATGGGGATGTACTGCGCCGGGGGCCAGGTCCCCGGGTACTGGAACTGCACGTACACGATCCTGGGCTGCACCCCCACCAGCCCGGGCTGCGGGGCGGGCGCCGCCCTGCCGGTGGACCTCGACGGGGCCACCCAGTACGTCTCCCGCGGGACCGCGGCGGGCGTCAGCCAGGCGCTGGCCGAGGCCGGCGACCCCGTCAGGCGGAATTGTGACGGGGTGGTAGTGGCGCGATACCAGACGCCAGCGCAGATTGCAGGCGTCCGGACACAGACCGAGTCGCTTTCCCTCTGAGCCCAGGTCCCGGACCCGTCCATGCCTCTCTCATTCCTGCGCGCCGGCCTTGCAGCAGTCCTGCTCGGCGGCGCTGCCATCCCGGCGGGCGAGCTGGTGCGCCGGGATCTCCGGCCCGACCCCGCGTTCGTCGTGCCGGACAGCGTGCTGGTCCAGCTCTCCTCGGTGGATGACATCGCCCGGGCGCCTGACGGGAGCCTCTACCTCGCCGATCACCGCTTCCCCGCGGTGCTGCAGCTGGAGCCCTCGGGCGCCCTCCGCCGGATCATCGGGCGGAGCGGGGCCGGCCCCGGCGAGTTCCACGCCGTGATGCAGGTTGGCGTCCGGGGGGACTCGATGTGGGCGCTCGACCCAGGCCGGGTGCGGGTGTCGCTCTTCCCCACCGGCGGACAGGGGGTGATCACCATCCCCTTCGGGCCCATGGCCCGGGAGCTCCCCGCCTCGACCCTTCCGCGCACCCGGGCCGGCCTGCCGCTGGCGCTCCTGCCTGACGGCGGGTTCCTGGTGGAAGAGGCGGTGGTCTCCCGGGAGAATCCCGCCGCCGGGGCCACCCACGCGCTGATCCTCCGGACCAGCCGCCAGCTCGAGGTCGAGGACACGGTGGCCAGCATCTCGTTCGCCCACCGGGCCATGCACTTCCGCTTCCGGGAGGGCGAGGCTCACCTCAACCAGCCCTTCAGTGACGATCCGATGGCGGCCTTTTCCGCCGACGGGCAGTACTTCGCCCTGGTGTACCGCGACGCCGCTCAGGGCAGTGGGACCGGGCACTTCACCGTCAGCCTGATGCGGAACGGCCGGACCCCGGTGTATTCCCGGCAGGTGACCTACCGGCCCCGGGCGCTGCCGGCCCGGGCGGTGGACAGCGTGATCCGGATGTTCGTGGAGCCGGTGGATCCCAACTGGCCCCGCACCCCGCTCACCGCCGACTCGCTCCGGCGCAAGCTCTACCGGCCCCGCTACTTCCCGCCGGTGGAACGGGTCATCGTGGGCCAGGACGGGGTGGTCTGGCTCAAGGTCGTGGCCGCCACAGGTCCCGCCTCACGGGCCGAGTGGCTGGCGCTTGGCCGTGATGGGCGGGAGATCGCCCGGGTGACCACTGCGCCCAGCTTCCGGCTCCTGGAGGCGGATCGCCGCACCCTCTGGGGCGTCGAGGGCGATCCGTTCGACGTGCCGATCCTGGTGAAGTACCGGGTGGAGGGGTAGCGCCGCCGGCCCCCGCGGCGCGCTGGTAGACAGGGCACCTTGCCGGGATGGGCCGGTGAGGTGCCTTTGTCGTTGACAACGACCGCGGGCCTCGGGGCGGTCCTCCGCATCAGTTGACGCTTCGTTGACGGTCCCGGGCGAGATTCCGTGGGAGTCCAGCCGGTGTCCACCCGTCAAGCAGGAGACTTCCATGCCCGTCCGTTCAACCGTTCTCGGCCACCTCACCGTGATCCGCGGGGCGCTCGTCCTTGCGCTCCTCCTGACCGCGGCCATCGCCAGCGGACAGACCCGCGGCACCATCACCACCTGCGAGGCCATCGGGTGCGGAGGGCGGTACTTCTACTGCGGCAGCTACGGCTGGGGCGGACCGGCACCGGGCTCGCGGGACTGCTACACCAACCGCCTGCCCGGCCAGGGCAACTGAATTCCCGGTCGAAGTTCGCCCACTCGAATCCGGAGGTCCGCATGCGGAACATCATGACTCGGCGCATTTGGGCTTGTGGCCTGGCCCTGGCCCTGGCGCTGACCGGCCTGGCGCTCACTGCCCGGCCCTCGGCCGCCGCGGCAACCACCTACATCACCAGCTGCCAGGGGATCGGCTGCCACGGCCGCGCCTACCTGTGCGGGACGTACCGCTGGGGCGGACCGAATCCGGGCTCCCGCGACTGCTATGCGGACCCGGTGGTGATCCAATGACACGATGGCCGGCCAGCCGAGCCGCGGTGCTGGTCCTCGCCCTCGCCTGCACCGGTGCTCCGCCCGGCCGGATTCCCCCCACCGGGGTCAGGGAGGGGCCGCGCGGGGCGGTCCACTTGGTGTTCCACGCGATGGACTGCCAGCTTTACCGGCGGGACTTCGAGCGGCTGGACAGCCTGACATCTCATGTGGCCATGTCGCTGTCGGGCACGATCCTCCTCGGTCCTGTCCATCCCTCCGAGTTGCCGGCGGTGGTGAAGGACTTCGGTCTCGGCTTCCCACTCTCCGGTGACTCCACCGGTGAGCAGGCCCGACTGGTCGCTGCGCTCGGCGGGGCCGGGCCGGTGGTCACCATCTGGCGTCACCGCCGCCCCGTTGCGGTGCTCGCGGGTCCGGGCGCCATTTCCCTGGCCGAACTCTGGCTGCAAACCCTGGGAGCCGGTGCATGAGCGCGCCACTTCGTTCAGTCATGATTCTGCTGGCCCTCGCCGGCCTGGCACCGCCGGCCGGCGGGCAGACCGCCCCGGCCCCTCAGCGGCGCACCCTGCTCCAGGGCAGCTGGACCACGGAGACCATCATCCAGGGCGACGTCCTGCTCGAGCCGCTGCTGCTCCGGGCGGCGGGCGGCAGGGTGGTGCTCCTCGATTACGGCGACACCCAGGTCAAGGCGTTCTCGCTCCAGGGGCGGCCGCTGTGGCAGTTCGGCCGGCTGGGCCAGGGACCCTGGGAACTCTCCGCGCCGTCCGACCTGCAGCTCACCCCGGCGGGCGGAGTGTACATCGCCGATCACGCCAACAGCCGGGTCACGGTGCTGGACCCTGCCGGTACTCCGCTCCGCATGGTTCCGGTGCGCCTCCCGATCCGGCGAATCCTGCCGGGCGCGGATGGCGGATTCCTCGGCGCGGTCGGGAGCGGGCCGCACTGGGATCGGTTTGACGCGGCGGGGAACCGGCTCGGGTCGGCTCCGGTGCCGGCGCCGCTCACCGGCCTGGGCCACCTTGTGACCGAGCCGGTGAACGCGGTGCTCGGTCCCGGGCGGAATGTGGTGGCCTTCCGGTGGTCCGACTGGCTGCTGGTCCTCGATGACCAGGGCCGGGCGACCGCATCGGGCCGCGGCCCCGAGCGGCTGGACTTCCCCGCCACGATCTCCTACAAGGGCTATGCTGCCAAGGAGGGGGAGATCACTATCTCCCGGGTGTCGCCGGGGGCGACATGGGCAGCCCTGAGCGTCACCGCGGTGGGCAGCCAGATCTGGGTGCTGTTTATCGGGAGCGGCAAGGATGCCGGGCGCCTGATTGACAGCTACCACGGCACCACCGCCGCCTATCTGGGCAGCCTGCGGCTCCCGGGCCGGCCCATTGCGGTGGCCGGGGTGGGGGAGTGGCAGATCGTGGCGCTGTACGACGATCCCGAGCCGCGGGTGGATCGCCTGACCTGGGTTCCGGCCGGGCGGTGAGGGGATGGGAGGGTGCCTGACGGGCCCGGGGGTGGGCCGGGGAGGTGTCCTCGGGGGAATCCTAGACGAGTTGCTGGTCGTCGGAGTGGCGCTCGGCCGGAATCGGCCCGCCCGGTACGCAGCCGCCCTTCCTGAGTGCCGCCTCCAGTTTCCATTCCCAGCCCGGCAGCCCCAGCGCCTGCGACGGCGAGGCGTCGAGGTAGCGGGCGCACTGTTCGCGCAGGGTGCGGGGGTCCATCCCCGCCTGCCAGCCCACCGCATCCATGCTCCCCTCGGCGTAGTGCAGGATCCGGATCAGCCGGGCCAGGGTTCGCCAGTCCCGGGCGGTCCACCGGCCGAAGTGGTGCAGGCGGCGGCTCAGGGCGCTCCGGGAGAGCCCGTCGGCGCTGGCGTCGGTGTTGAGGCAATACTCGAGCGCGTCCCGGATGTCCGGCTCCGCACCGCTTCGCCGGGCGACGTAGGCCGTCAGGGTGAAGTGATTGGGGAGGTCCCGCTGGCGGACGGCAGCGCGGACGCCATCGGCATCGGGCGCGGCGCCCTGGCGGAGCACCAGGCGGGCCACCTGCCGGCGGCCGTGGTGCAGGGCGGCGAGGAGTTCCGGCTCGACCCTGGGATCGGTGAGGACCAGACAGCAGGCGCACCACGGGAGGAAGCGCCGGTCACTCAGTTCACCGGGGAGTTCGCGGGCCAGGCCGGTCGGGACGGGCACCACGAGCGTGCTCCCCAGGGGCAGGTCGCCGCTGGGGACGGGGGTGAGTTCGCGGCCCTTGGGAACGAGCACCCAGCCACGCACGACGGCCTCCCTTACAATCCGGAGCTCCCCGGACGGCTGGCCGAGGGCGCTGACGGGTCCGGCTGATGTCAGGCAGGGGGAAGGGAAAGGTAGCGCCCCCCCCCCCCCGAAAGGCAAGGGGCCGGCCGAGCCAGCCATCCTGGTGTGAGGCGGGCGGAGCGGGTGCGGTGGATGTTCGGGGTTCGGGGCGGTGGATGCCCGTCCTGGCGGGGTTCCGGGGGACTTCGTGGGCGAATGTTGCGCGAGCGGGACGTGGGTGTATGGACAGGCAATACCAAGACCTGCATCCTTGGGCACGCAATGACGGCATTGGGGGCAGCCGCACTGGAGAGCCCGGTGACAACTCATTGCGGCCTTCGGCGACTTCGGAAGGATCGGGCAATCGTCGATCCATCGTGAGTCGCACCCGCTCTCCCCTGGGTGGGCGGGTCAGGGAGCGAAGGCGCGTGCTACTTGGGACCTCGCCGCCCCGTCGGCGGAGACGCCCGTTCACTCACAGTGGAGGTGTGACATGTCGTTGCGAAAGAAGCTGCTGGTTGCCGCGGTTGCCGCACTGGGTTTGGCGGTTTCGTCGTCGGAGGCCTCCATCTCAGCCGCTACGGACTACCCCACGACCTGCCAGTGGAACGGCTGTCCCACTCCGGGCAACGCAATTTGCTTCGTTGCGTGGAACGGTTACTACATCTGCACCCGCCCCGAAAACTAGCGCAACACCCCTGCCTGGTGCACTCCACGATCCGAACCCCTCTCTCGCAATGGCCGCTACACGAGGGCGCGTCTGGGTGGGTGCCGCCTTGATCTTGGCGGCGGTCCTTGCAGCGGCGCCTGGAATCAGCAACCGGGACGCGGAACCCGGCGGAAGTTTGGAGCGGGAAGGGCGGCAGGCCCTTGGGGCGATGAACGGAGTCGTACTACTTTTTGCTCCGTCATGTGAGATCTCCACGCGTATTGTCGCCGCCTTGGAGTCCGTAAGCACCACGCCCGGTATTGGCGGGAAGATCGTGACACTCCAGCCCGCGGGCGAGGGGACTGACATCGAGGGCGAGCTGCGGCGGGCCGGGCTTCTCCTCCCTCACGCAGTCGCCTCCGAGATCCTGGCGGAGGCGATCACCAACGCCGGGCTTCGTATTCCGGCGGTGCTGGTGTTCCGTCATGGCCGCTTGGCCGCAGTATTCTCCGGTGCTGGACTCGAGAGGTTGCATGAGCTTCTGCCGGTTCTTTTCGGGACGATCTCGCAGTCCGTGGCACCCAGCTAGTCTGTTGGTGATCGGTACCCTGACCACCTGGGCGGCCACAGCTGCCACTGCGCAGGCACGGCGCATTCGCGACGTGACCTGGGAAACGGTCGGTGCCGTCCCGCCACAGGACACGCTCCTGCTCAACCCAACTGGACTGACCGCGGACGATCGGGCAGTCTACGTGTACGATGCTGGCGACTATCAGATCAAGGCGTTCTCGTGGTCGGGCCGGCGACTCTGGACCCACGGTCGTATTGGCTCAGGCCCGGGTGAGTTCCGCAACGTACTCTCGCTGGCGCTCGGCGCCGAGGGCGCACTCTGGGCCTACGACCACGGAAACGCCCGCATCACGATCCTCGCTTCCGACGGGCAGGTCCGACGCCAGTTCTCGATGCCCCATCCGATGCTGCCGGGCGGACTTGCCCCACTGACCGGTGGCCGGTTTCTGGCACAGACCTTCGTCAAGTCACCATTCCTCGTACTGTATGATTCCCTGGGATCCGAAATTCGACGACTACCAGCGCCGGCCGAGTTTCGTGGTCGGGACATGATACAGGCTCGCCTGCGAGCCGGCGTTTCTGCACACCCGTGGGTAGTATGGTCCTCGGTGTACACGGACCGCCTCTACTTCGTCAACATGCAGCGGGACACGGTCATGGCGCTCCGGGGCGTCCAACCCATGGAATTCCCCAAGACACAGGCCGCCACCATCAGAACCCCTGATGGCACGACTGTGGGAGGTGTACGCCCCGATCCCTCCAACGTGACGGGTGGTATCGCGATCGCGCAAAGTGGCGAGCGTGTGTTCGTACTGGTGGGTAATGCGGCTTCCCCCAGCTTCCGTACCCTGGATGTCTATGCCTTGGCATCGGGCAGGTACCTCGAATCGCTCCTGCTGCCGGAGGTTTGCCACGCCTTCACGATGGTTCGTGAGGCGTGCGTCTGCGTACAACTTGACCCTGCCCCTCAGATCAAGATCTTCCGGGTCAAGCACGGGATGGTCGGTCAGTAGCGAAAGGTGGCTCTGCGGTCCCGGCCCTGAGTGTCACGTGTGCGAATGCTCTCCCGAGGATTAGGAAGACCTGCAACCGACTGGGGAATACAGGTTTCGCTCTGCGCCGGGGGTCCCGACCGTCGTGTCGCCCGAGTAGGCCCTCCCCGCGACCCCTACCCCCCTCCGCGCATCCCAAGCATCTTGAGAGACCACCACAGGATACCCCATGCCGGTGCGCTGCCCCCCCGCCCGCGGGCACTTCCCGCGCTCCCCGCTGCTCTGGGCCCTGCTCCCGCTGCTCCTCGCGGGCTGCAAGGACAAGGCGGCCGAGGCGAGTGACGGCCCCGGCGCGGACAGCGCCGAGGCCGGCGACCCCGGCAACCTCTCCCTGCCCGTGGCCGGCGAGCCCGTGCGCCGGGGAGACCTGGTCCTCACCATCACCACCACCGGTCAGGTCCGTTCCGCCGCAGTGGCCCAGCTCAAGGCCGAGACCAACGGCACCGTCACCGAGGTGCTGGTTCGGCCGGGGCAGGCGGTCCACCGAGGTGAACCGCTGGTTCGGCTCGACAGCCGCCCCTTCGACCTGGCCGTCCGCGAGGCCGAGGCCGCCCTCGCCGAGGCCAATATCCGCTACCAGGGCAACCTCGCCTCCGATTCCATCCTGCTCGGCCCCGGCCAGGAGGGCCAGCGGCGCCAGAACGCGCTGACTCTCTCCGGCGTGCCCGCCGCCCAGGTGCGGCTGGAGCGCGCCGAGCTGGATCGCGAGCGGGCGGTCATCGTGACGCCGTTCGATGGCGTGGTGGAACGGGTGGACGTCGCCGCCGGGAGCCGGCTCGCCGCCGGCGAGAGCATCGCCACCATCGTGGACGTGACCAACCTCCGGGTCGAGGCCCAGGTGCTGGAGCACGACCTGCCGTTCGTGCGGGTGGGCGCGGAAGCCTTCGTAGCCACGCCCGGCCGGGCCCAGCCCATTCCCGGCCGGGTGAGCGCGGTGCTCCCGCTGGTGGATACCGCGGCCCGCGCCGGGACCGTGGTGGTCGCGGTGCGCATCGGCCAGGCCGGGCCGGCCACGCTCCGTCCCGGGATGTATGCCGACCTCAAGCTCGAGGCGACCCGCCTCCCCGGCCGCATCCTGGTGCCGGCCCGGGCCGTGATCGAGCGCGATGGCCGCCCGCTGGTCTTCGTGGCGAAGGGCGGCCGGGCCCAGTGGGTGTACATCCTCCCCGGCCGGTCCAACGGCGTGGACACCGAGGTCCTGCCCGATTCCTCCTCGGGGGAAATCCCGGTGGCCGTGGGTGACACCGTGCTGGTCGAGGGACACCTCACCCTGACCCACGACGCCCCGGTGCGGGTGCTGGCCGAGGCGGCGCCGGAGCGGTAGCTCCTCCGCGCCAAGCCGCCACCCGCCGCCCAGCCCCGGCATGTCGCTCTCCACCGCGGCCCTCCGCCGCCCCGTCACCACCGTCTCCGCCGTGCTCGCCCTGGTGCTGCTGGGAGCGGTCTCCCTCGGCCGCCTCCCGGTGTCGCTGCTGCCTGACATCACGCTGCCCGTCCTCACCATCCGGACACTCTACCCCGGCTCGGCCGCCAGCGAGGCCTCGCGCTTCGTGGCCGAGCCGGTGGAGGAGGCCATCGCCGCGACGCCGGGCCTGGTGGAGCTTCGCTCCGTGAGCCGCAACGGCGAGGTGACCACCACCGCCCGCTTCGCCTGGGGCACCGACATGGCGGGGACGGTGCTGACGGTGCGCGAGCGCCTCGACAATGCCCGGGCCCGGCTGCCGGAAACCGCCGAACGGCCGACGCTGCTCACCAGCGATCCCGGCCAGCGGCCCATCGCCGTCCTCGGCGTCTCCGGCCCCCAGGATCTCCGGGTGACCGCCCGCCTGGCTGAGCAGGTGCTGGCCCGGCGGCTGGAGCAGCTCGACGGCGTGGCCAGCGTCGCGGTGACCGGGGCCCCGGAAGAGGAAATCCGGGTGGAGCTGGACCCCGCCCGGCTCCGGGCCCTCGGCCTCACACCGACCGATGTGGTCACCGCGGTGCAGGCGGCCAACGCCAGCGCGCCGGGCGGCACCATCCGCCGGGGCCAGTTCCGCTTCTCGGTGCGGGCTCTCACCGAACTCCGGACCATCGAGGACTTCGCCGCCATCCCGGTCCGTCGGTCCGTCGGTCCGTCGGTCCGACTCGAAGATGTGGGGACGGTGGCGCTGGCCATCGCCGATCCACGGACACTCACCCGGCTGGATGGCAGCCCGGGGATCGGCATGGTGGCCTATAAGGACGCCGGCGCCAATACCGTGGCCGTGACCCGGCAGATGGAAGACGCGGTGGCCCAGCTGGGGGCCGAGTTCCCCGAGCTCCGCATCCAGGTGATCGCCGCCCAGGCCCGGTTCGTCAATGACGCCCTCGCCAACCTTACCCAGGAGATCGTCCTCGGCGGCGCGCTCTGCCTGCTGGTCATCATGCTCTTCCTGGGCGACTGGCGGAGCGCCCTGGCCATCGGGGTGATCGTCCCGCTGTCGGTGCTGGTGTCGCTCACCGCCTTGCAACTGCTAGGCGTCACCATCAACGTGCTCTCCCTCGGCGGCCTGGCGCTGGGCGTCGGGCTGCTGGTGGACCAGGCCATCGTGGTCTCCGAGGCCAGCGGCCGGCTACGGGAGCAGGGCGTGGGGCGGCTCGCCGCGGCGGGCCAGGCGGCGGACGAGGTGGCCGGCCCGCTCTTGGCTGGCACGCTCACCACCATCCTGGTGTTCGGGCCGATCGTCTTCGTCCGCGGCCTGTCGGCGGCGCTATTCCGTGATCTCTCCCTGGCGGTGGTGACGTCGCTGGCCGCCTCGCTGGTGCTGGCGCTCACCCTGATGCCGGTGATGCTGGGCGGCTCGGCAATCCGGCCGCGCGGGGACACCGGGCGGCCCGCTGACTCGGCGACCCGGAGGCTCGGTCACCGGCTGGCGGAGTTGTACGAGCGCGGCATGACCTGGTGCCTGGACCGGCCCAGGACGGTGTTCGTGACGGCGGCCGCCGCCACGGCGATCGCGGGGTGGCTGGCGATGCGCCTTCCGCGGGAGATCCTGCCCCAAGTGGACGAGGGGATGGCGATCGCCACACTGCGGCTGCCGGAAGGCACTGCTATAGAAGAAACGGCGCGTCAGGCCGCCCGGCTGGAGTCGGCCGCCCGGGGGCTCGGCGCCCGGGGCATCTATGCCCGCATCGGGTCGGCCACCGACGAGGAACTGGTGGCGGGCGCCGAGGCGGGGGGAGCCGCCTTTGCCCAGCTGCTGCTGCCGGTGCCCGGGCGGATGACGGCAGCCGCCTTCGCCGAGGCGCTCCGGGTCCGGGTGCCGGATCTCGCCTCCGGCGCCCTGGCCATTGATCTCGCCGGCCAGTCGGAGTTCGGCAGCCTGATCGGCCGGGAGGGGCGCCTGCTCCGGGTGGAGGCCAGCGCCGCCCAGCCGGCGGTGGCGGCCGAGTGGGCCGCCGGCATCCGGGAGCGGCTCCGCACGGTGCCCGGGTTGACCGATGTGCGTGACGCCTATGCCGGCACCCAGCCGGTGATCGAGATCGGCCTGGTGCGCGACCGCATCGCCCGCCACGGCCTGACAATTGACGAAGTGGCCGGGACGCTGGCCGGCGGGCTGGGCGGCGTGGAGGCCAGCGAACTCCGGGAAGCGGACCGCCGCACCCCGATCCGGGTGCGCTACGCCGGGGGCGCCAACGAGGACCTGGCCACCGCCCTGGCCGCCACGGTGCGGGGCGTCCCCGTGGGGCAGCTGGTGACGGTGCGCGAGGTGCGCGATCCGGTGGAAGTGGTGCGCATCAACCAGCGGCCGGTGCAGGTGGTGGAGGCGGCGGTGGAGCGGGGCGGCACCGCCCGGGCCGTGGCCCGGATCGAATCCCTGTTAAGCGCTGAGCCGCTGCCGGGTGGGCTCACGTGGGCCATCGCCGGCGCCGACGTGGAGCAGCGGCGCACGCTGGAGGAGATGACGGTGGTGGCGGCGCTCTCCATCGCGCTGGTGTTCCTGGTGCTGGCCGGGGAGTTCGCCTCGTTCACCACCCCGCTCATCGTGATGCTCACCGTGCCGCTGGCGGCGGTGGGCGGCATCGTGGTGCTCTGGCTCACCGGGCAGAGCCTCAACGCCGTCTCGCTCATCGGCATGGTGGTGATGATCGGCCTGGCCGACAACGACGCGGTGGTCAAGCTCGACGCCATCCGCCGCTTCCGGGCCGAGGGCCACCCGGTGCGGGAGGCGGTGCTGCTGGGCGGGCGGCAGCGGCTCCGGGCCATCGCGATGACCTCGCTGACCACCATCGTGGGGGTCCTGCCACTGGTCTTCGGGTGGGGCAGCGGCGGCGAGCTGTACCAGCCGCTGGCCGCCGGCGTCATCGGCGGGTCGGTCACGGCCACGCTGGTGACCTTCTTCCTGCTGCCCACCGCTTATGCCGAGGTCGAGGCCTGGAAGGCCCGGCGACAGGCTGCGGAAGCGCCGGAACGCGGCATCGCCGAGTCACCCAGCCACCGGGTGGCCGAGTCGTGATCGCCTGGTCGGCCCGCCGGCCCGCGGTGGTCTGGGCCGCCGCCGCCGCGATCCTCCTGGCGGGCGGGATCGCCTTCTCGCGCCTGGCGCTGGCCACGCGGCCCTTCGTGGAGCTGCCGCGGCTCATGGTCACCATGAACTGGCCGGGCGCCTCCGCCGAGCTGGTGGAGACCTACCTTGGCAGCCCCATCGAGGCCTCGGTGCAGTCGGTCCGCGGGGTGAAGAGCATCGAGAGCGAATCGGGCAGCGGCTACCTGCAGCTCGATGTGGAGCTCGAGCCCAGGGCCAATGTGCAGCTGGCCCGGCTGGCCATCCTGGAGCGGCTGGAGCTGCTGCGGCGCGAGTTCCCGCCCGGCGCCTCGGATCTCCAGGTCAGCAACTACGTGCCGGCCGGGCTCGAGGAAGAACCGCTGCTCAGCTACTCGGTGTATGGGCCCTACACGGCGGGGGCGCTGGAGGAGCTGGCCAACCGGGTCATCGAGCCACGGCTGGCCGCGGTCCCAGGGGTGGCGGGTGTGGCCGCCCAGGGCGGGGCGCTGGTCGGCGTGGCGGTGGCCTACGACCCTGAGCGCCTGCGGCAGCTCGGCCTGACACCGGCGCAGCTCAACGACGCGCTCAACGATGCCCGCCGGGTGCAGGTCCTCGGCCTGCAGGATGCCGGGGCGAGCCAGCGGCAGGTGGTGCTCCGGGATACGCCGGATGCGCTCGAGGCGCTGGGTGCGCTCCCGGTGGCCGGCCCGGCCGGGACGCTGCACCGGCTCGATGAGCTGGCCACCATCCGCCGTGAGGAGGACAACCAGGACCGCTTCTTCCGGGTCAACGGACGCCCCGCCGTGGTCCTGCAGGTGGCCCGGCTGCCCGGCGCCGACGCCATCAAGACCGCCACCCGGGTCAAGGAGACCCTCGCCGGGCTGGCCGGCCAGCTCCCGCCCGGCGTCCGCTTCCAGGTCATGGCCGACGAAAGCGTCCGCCTCGGCGAGCAGCTCGACAACCTCGGGCGCCGGGGCGCCATGGCGGCCGCCGGGGTGCTGCTGGTGCTGGCGCTGACGCTGCAGGCGCCGTGGGGGGTGCTGCTGGTCCTGCTCAGCGCCGCGGTGGCGGTCGCCGGCACCACGCTCGGGCTCTACCTCCTCGGCGTGCCCGCCAACCTCCTGACTCTGGCGGGGCTGGGCATGGGCATCGGGATCCTGGTACAGAACGGGCTGGTGGTGGTGGACCGCTTCCGGACCGTGCCTGACACGGCTGCGGCCCGGGCCGAGGCGGGGCGGCGCATCAGCCCGGCGGTGGTGGGGTCCACCCTGACCACCGCCGTCGTCCTGATCCCGTTCCTGTACCTGCAGGGGGACGCCCGGGCGGCGTTTGCGCCTTTCGCCACGGCCTTCGCGCTGGCCCTCGGCTGCTCGGTGCTCACCTCGCTGGTGATGCTGCCGGCCATCGGCGCCCATCACGGCATGCACCAGGTCCGCTGGCCCCGGCTCCGGCGGGGGTACCTGCACCTCGTGATCCGCCTGCTGCGCTGGCGCTGGGCCACCATCGGCGCGACGGTGGTGGCGCTGGCCGGGCTGGGCTGGGTATTCGCCACCAAGGTGCCCCGCTCCAGTTTCAGCGGCTGGTTCGGGCAGCGGACCACCCTCTCGGCCCGGGTGGAGTTTCCCAGCGGGTCCGATCCCGCCAGCGTGGACCAGAGCATCCGCGAGTTGGAGCGGCTGGTGGTCGGGGTGCCGGGCGTCGAGCTGGTGCAGTCGCAGGGCATGCCGGACGGCGGCTATCTCCGGGTGGTCTTCGAGGACGACTACGCCAGGTCGGCGCTGCCTTACCAGCTGCAGGAGGCGCTCACCGAGCGGGCGGTGCTCATCGGCGGGGCGGCGGTGGGTGTGCAGGGCTACGGCCCGGGCTTCGCGAGCGGAGGGTCGTCGGTTGCCCTGCAGACCTTCCGGGTCAAGATCCTGGGGTACTCGTTCCGCGGGGTCGAGCAGCTGGCGCTGGACCTCAAGGCCCGGCTGGAGCGGGTGCCAAGGGTGCGCGGCGTGGACATCAACGCCGCCGGGTTCTGGTTCGGCGGGGAGCGGGCCCGGGACATCACCCTCGAGCCCGACCGCGCCGTCCTGGCCAGCTACGGCCTCACCAGCCGGGACTTCGCCGCCCAGGTGAACCGCGAGGTGGGTGGCGCCGCCGGCCGGCAGCGGCTGCTGCTGGGCGACGAGGAACTCTGGCTCTCGCTCAAGACCCGGGGCGCCCGCGAGCGCACCCTGGAGCAGCTCCGTGAGGCACGCGTGCCGGCCGCCAGCGGGGCACCGGTGCGGGTGGCCGACCTGGCCACGGTGAGCGAGCGGGAGGCGCTGTCCCGCATCAGCCGGGAGGACCAGCAGTACGTCCGGATCCTGAGCTACGACTTCCGCGGCCCCGCCAAGCTCGCCAACCGCACCCACGAGGCGTTCATGCGGTCCATCACCGTGCCGGCCGGCTACACGGTGAGCGACGAGTACTTCGGCTGGGTGGACGACCGGAGCCAGCAGGGACTCTGGCTGGTCTTCGCCGTGGGGCTGGCGCTGGTGCTGCTCGCCGTGGCCATGGTGTTCAACTCCGCCTGGGCCGCGTGGATGGTGTTCCTGAGCCTGCCGGTGGCGCTGGGGGGCGTGGTGGTGGCGTTCTGGGCGACGGGTTCGGCGTTCACCCGGGAGGCCGCGGTGGGCGTGATCCTGGTGATCGGCCTGGCGGTGAACCAGTCCATCCTGCTGGTGGACGGCGTGCTGGCGGCGTCGCGCCGGCCAGGGACAGTGGGGCTTCGGACCGGCGCCGCCCGCACCCTCGCCGCCTGCCGGGACCGGGTCGGGATGATCACCCTGGTGACCCTCACCACCCTGGCGAGCCCTCTCCCCCTGGCGCTCGGGGCCGGGGCCGACGACCTCTTCGGGGCCATCGCCCTCGCGCTGGTGGGCGGGACGGTGGCCGGCACCGTGGGCGCGCTCCTGGTCCTGCCCGCGATGGTGGGGTGGCGCACCAGGACCTCTCCCGCCTGACCGGCGCATCCCGCCTGCTCCAGCACGCGCCGGGCATTCGACGGGCCCCAATCCTTACGCGGAGAAGACCCCGCTCCCGGAGTGGCCGCCACGCCGGTTGACACCCCCGGTCCCGGGGCCGAGCTTCGAGTACCCCTCACCGGCCGTCCCCATGCGCTACCTCGCCGTCCTGCTCGCCGTCGCCCTGCTGCACCCCGCCCCCGTCTCCGCCCAGCTGGGCGGCATCAAGAAGCGGGTGACCGACCGGGTGACCGGCCGGACCGACACCACCACCAAGGCCAAGGCCTGCGATGCCAGCGGCCTGGTGATCACCGCCGATGTGGTGGACCGCTACATCAAGTCGTTCACCGCCCGGGATGCCGAGCTGACCCGCCTCGCCCGCGAGCCGGGCGAGACCGGGCGGTACTGGACCGCCTGGCTCAAGCGGCGGGAGATCGAGCGCCGCAAGCGCGAATACGACCTGCATCGCGGTCCCGACTACCAGAAGTTCCGGGCGCTGCATGCCCGTCTCATGACCGGCGACGCCGCGGCCCTGCAGGAACAGCAGGCCCTGGCGGAGGAGCTGAACCCGAACCGGGTCGAATTGCCGGACCTCGGCTGGGAGACCCAGCAGCAGGGGAACCACCGTGCCGACAAGGCCCAGCGGGACGCCGGGGGGTTCTCCGAGTGCGACTGGACCAACGGGATCGTGGAACGCGTGCCGCACATGGCCTACAGCCTGATGGACGGGAGCGCGGAGGGAGAGCAGACCGCGCTCCAGCGCGGGACCAAGGCTGAGGTGGCCGCCCTGAAGGCCCGTGTGCCCGACCTCGCCCGGGTGCTCGAGCTACCCTACCAGACCGAGGCCGAGCGGCGGCAGATCGCCCGGGAGGACAGCCTGGCCAACCAGCGCGCCTACGAGAGCCAGGTCGGCCCGGAGCAGGCCTGCGCCACCCGGGTGGGCGGTGAGTTCATGGCCAAGCACAAGGCGGAGTTCGCCCAGGCCAACGAGAAGGGGGACACTCAGGCCCTGATGCGGCTCGGCATGCTCATGGCCCAGGAGCAGCAGAAGTGCTACCAGTAGCGCCCCGGCTGCTGCTGGTGGTGGTCGCCGGGCTCGGGTTCGGCGGAAACCACGCCGCCCGGCCGGCCGACCTGGTGCTGCGCCACGACGGGGAGCGTACCGTCATCTGGCGGGCGGGCCAGGCGGAGGGCCGCTGGGCCCGGGGTGACACGGTCCTCGCGGCCCGGGCCGGCTGGCGGCCGGTGGACGCCGGCGTGGAATGGGCCGAACTGGAGCTGGAGGGCCGGGTGGAGGCCCGCCGCACCCGGGTGGTGGCGGTGCGCTTCGATCCGGCCCGGGTGCGACTCGAGCTGCAGAACGGCATGGGCCCCGGCGGTGGGGTGCCCACCTGGGCGGTGAGCCGGGCGCCCGATAACGCCCTGGTGGCGCTCAATGCCGGCCAGTTCCTTGGCAACGGCGCCTGGGGGTGGGTGGTGCACGATGGGATCGAATACCGGCCGCCCGGCACCGGGCCCCTGGCGCTGGCGGTGGTGGTGGACTCGTCAGGCGGGGTGCATTTCTGGGATGACAGCGAGCTTGCGCTGCGGCGCGGGGGCGGGCTGGCGGGCGTCCGGGAGGCGTTCCAGTCCTATCCCGCCCTCATCCGGGACGGGGTCATGGTGCCGGGCACCGGCACCAGGGTGGGGCACCGCGATGCCCGCATCGCGATCGGCGCCGACGCGGGCGGGCGGGTGGTGATCGCCCTCAGCCGGTTCGATGCGCTCGGCGAGGCCCTCGGCGTGCTGCCCTTCGGCCTGACGGTTTCCGAGACGGCCGCGGTGATGGCGTCGCTCGGTTGCCGCACGGCGGTGGCCCTGGACGGGGGCATCTCGGCCCAGCTCATGGTACGTGACCCCCGGAGCGGGCCCCGCACCTGGCCCGGCCTCCGGGCGGTCCCCCTGGGGCTGGCGGTGCTTCCGTAACCCGGCGCTGCACACCCGCCGCCTATTCACTGTATCCGGTCCCGCGGATCGCCGTCACCCGCGACCCACGCCCGCTCAGCTTCCGCTCAACAACTCCTCGAACAGCCGGATCGCCGCCGGATCCTCGCTCTGGCCCAGCCAGAAAAGCGCCTTGCGGCGGAGCTCGGGGTCCCGGCTGGACCGCGCGATCCGGATCAGCACCGGGATGCCTTCCGACTTCGGGCGCTGGGACAGCGCGAAGATGGCCGCCTCCCGCACCTCGCGATCCTCCCGGTCGTCTTCGGCCAGCGAATCCAGGCCCCGGGTGGCCGCGACCGCAGCGGCCTGGCCCAGCCAGAACACCGCCGACTTCCGGGTCTCCCGCTCCGCCTGGCCGCTCCGGGCGATCCGCAGCAGCCCGGGCCACGCCTCCATGCTGTCCGCCAGCGTAGCCGGGAAGACCGCATCCTTGGCTGCGGGTCCGCCGGCTTCCGCCTGGGCGAGCAGCCATTCCCCGGCCTGGCACGCCGGCACCTGGCCCAGATCGGCCTCGGCCGAGCCGCGCCACCGCCCGCCGACGTAGGCGCGAATGTCGGTGGTGCGGCCATTCTTCCGTTCCACCACCAGGCGGACCGGCCCGTCCTGGCACTCCGAGGACCACTCGTCGTGCTGGCCGTCGCTGTGGGTGCTGATGCTCCGGCCGTTGCCGCAGACCCCCGGACGGGCGGCGAAGCTCAGCCGGACGGTGCCGTCCCGCACCCGATCCACCTGCTGCGCGATGGACTGGGCCTCCACCGGCGCCGCCAGCGCGAGCAGCGCGGCCAGCATCGTGGGACTCCCGGACTTCGGTCGCATGGCGCCTCCTATTCCTGGAGCATCTGTTCGAGGACATCAGCCACGCGCGGGTCGCGCGACTGGCCCAGCCAGAACAGCGCCCGCTTGCGGAGTTCGGTGTCGGTGTCGGTCTTCGCGATGGCGATCAGCTTGTCCAGCGCCGCCGGGTCCCGGGACTGGGCCAGGGCGAAGATCACCTGCTCCCGGAGCTCGCGCTCCTTCAGGCTGCGGTACAGCGCGTCGAGCTCGGTGGCGCCGGCCCCGCCCTGGGAGGACCAGAAGATGGCCTGCTTGCGGAGGTCGAGCGTGGTCCGGGTGTCGCGCGCCATGTCCAGCAGCCAGCGCTGGTCCTCGGCGCGCTTCGACTGGGCGATGGCGAAGATCGCCTTCTCCCGCAGCTCGTCGTTGTCCAGCCGGGGGAAGAGGTTCCGGAGGTACTCGGGGCCGCCGCTCTTCGACTGGCCCAGCCAGAAGATCGCCTTCTCCCGCACCGCCACCGGGGCATCCCGGCGCTCGGCCAGCGCCCGCAGGGCATCGGCCGCCCGGGGGTCGCTCTGCTGCGACAGGGCGAACACCGCCCGCTCCTGCAGCTCGGGGTCGCTGGAGTGCCGCACCAGCGAGTCCAGCACCGCGGCCGCGCGGGGGCCGGGCACCTGGCTCAGCCAGAAGACCACCTGCTCGCGCACCTCGGGATCGGGGTCGGTCCGAAGCGAGTTGAGCAGGACCGCCTCGGTGGAGTCGGTGCGCTTCTGCGCCACCAGGAACACCGCCTTCCGGCGCAGGCAGACCGAGCCCGGATCCCGGCGGGCCAGCACCCGGGTCAGGAGCGGCATGGCCCGCTCGGCGTCCATCTGGAGCACCGCGTTGAGCGCCGCCAGCTTCACGTCGGAGTCCTCGTCGCAGTCCTGCCGCTCGCCCCGCCGGCCCTCCCCCGCGACGGTGGCTTCCCGCATGATGTCCTGGGCCGCGGACGCGTCCCCCTGGCGGGCCAGCTCGCCCCGGATCCGGGTGGCCAGCGCCTCGGCGTCGCCGGCGGTGGCGGCCCGGGGGAAGCGCCGCTTCTGGTCCTCCAGGCGGGCCAGCGCCGTCCGCAGGCCCTCGGCCCCGCCGGCCCGGTAGCGGGCAAACGCCTCCCAGTAGAGCGCGTCGGCGGCATAGCCCGACTGGGGATAGGCGCGGCTGAGTTCGGCGAACAGCTCCACCGCCCGGCGATACTGGTTGCGGTTGAGCGCCTCACGGGCCAGCCGGTAGAGCGAGTCGGCCGGGTCCTCCGCCAGCCAGGGCGCCGGGACCGGGGCGTCCAGCGTCCACCCGCCGGTCGGCGCGGTGTCCACCGGGAAGGTCGAGCCACCGGCCAGCGTGGCGGCGGTGACGAAACTGAGCATCCAGCGAGTCATTACAGCGCTCCTTGTGAGATCGCGGGCAGCGGGCCCGCGGTGACCCTTGATCTGAGCCGGGCCAGGGTGCCCTGGCGCTCGAGCCCTTCGTTGATGAGGTCCAGCTCGCCCGCGGGGCCGGCCGGCAGCTGGGCGATCTGCGCCAGCACCAGCTCCAGTTCCTCCAGCAGCGGGCGGAGGCGCCGGTCGTCACCGGCCGGAGTGTCCAGCAGCAGGCGGGTGGTGCCGAGAAGCCGGCGGGCCTGAGTGGCCACCGCGGAGTCCGCTGGGCCGGCCTGCCCGGCGGCGCGGAAGTCGGTCAGGAACACCTCCACCCGGCCCAGGTAGTCCGCCGCCGCCACCTGATGCACCAGGTCCTCCCGGGCCTCCCCCGTCACCACCACGGGAGCGGGACCGGCCGTCCAGCGTCCCAGCCCGAAGCCCAGGGCCAGCAGCGCCGCCAGGCCGACCGGAAGGACCCAGCGCCGCCGGGGCAGGGGCACCACCACCGCCCGGCCCGGGGCTGCCTGCCGCCGGGCCTGGATCGCCCGCCACATCGCCTCCCGCTCGGGAGCGGGGGGGCGGTGATACTCCGCGGCCATGGTGCGGAGCCCGGGTTCGAGTTCGTCGTGGTCCATCGGGCGCGTCTCCTTCTCCTTGTCAGGCATACGCCGAGAGGGCCTCCCGGAGCTTGCCACGGGCCCGGTGCAGCTGGGCCTTGGAGGTGCCGGCCGTGACTCCCAGCATCTGGCCGATCTCCTCGTGGGTGTAGCCCTCGACATCGTGCAGCACGAACACCGCCCGGTACCCTTCCGCCAGCGCCTCGATGGCCCGCGCCAGCCGCTGCCGGAGGTCGGAGTCGAGCCGCGGCGTCTCGCGGGCCGGCAGGACCGGGGCATCCTCCAGGGTCAC
>CAZCVG010000012.1:0-5116 GCA_964501735.1 uncultured Gemmatimonadaceae bacterium
CGCACCACGGGGGACCTGGCCCACGAGTTCGACCTCTCCCGCTTCGGGGTCATGAAGCACCTCGGTGTCCTGGTGGAGGCCGGGCTGGTGGTGGTCCGGCGCGAGGGTCGTCAGCGCTGGAACGAGCTCAATCCCATGCCGATCCACCAGATCTATCGTCGCTGGATCCGGCCCTTCGAGACGCCTGCCGCCGACCGGCTCATGCGGCTCAAACTTCATGCGGAATCCGAAAGTGAGGCAGCCATGAGCGGCAAGGCCGAGTTTCGCGCGCTGGACATCAAGCTGGACCTGGAAATCGCGCGGCCCGCGGAGGTGGTGTGGCGCTCGCTGACCGCCGGGATCGGGGAGTGGTGGCCCAAGGCGTTCTACGTGGGCACGGCGCCCAAGCGATTCGCCATCGAGCCCCACGTGGGGGGGCGGGTGTTCGAGGACTGGGGCGATGGCGAGGGGGCGCTGTTCGGCACGGTCACCGCCTACGAGCAGAACCGGATGCTGCAATGGGCCGGGGACATGTCGGCCGATTACGGCGGCCCGGCGCGATCGGTGACCACCTTCGTCCTCAAGCCCGCGGCGGACGGGAAGTCCACGGTGGTCTCGTTCCGGGACACGCCCTTTGGCCTGCTCAGCGACGGGGCCCTCAAGGGACTGCAGGAGGGGTGGCAGTTCCTGCTGGTGAGCTGCCTCAAGCCGTTCGTGGAGCAGGGCAAGCGGCCCGAACGGCCGGCTACGCTTGATGGCTGAGCCTGGTCCCATTCCCCGGCCGCGCCGCGGTGCGGGTTCACCCGGGGGCAGGCGTCACCAGCACGCCGGCCCCCCGTTCAGGAGGCGAGTCATGGGCGATCTTGCCGAGGTACTCCAGCAGAATCGGGTGGCGGTGGAGGAACTCCTCGCCGCGTCGGAACGGGTCAGTACTACTTGGACCACGCCGCGGGCGCCGGGCAAATGGTCGCCGGCCCAGGTGGTGGAGCATGTGGCCTGCGCCCTGGAGCAGTCCGCCCATGTCATCGCCGGGCGGCCCGCCGACTTCCCCCGGATTCCGCGGCTCCTCCGGCCGCTGCTCCGGGTGTTTTTCTTCGACAAGATCCTCCGCAATGGGAGCTTCCCCGGCGGGCTCAAGACCAACCGCCCGCTGGACCCGGCGTCGGGGCCGGCCACTCCGGACGAGGCGCGTGGCCGGGTGGAAAGGGCGCTGCAGCAGCTGGAGCAGGCCGCGCAGGACCGGGGAGCGAATGCTGGGCGGCTCGACTCCACGGTGTTCGGGCGGGTCACGCTCGAGGACTACGTGCGGTTCCAGGCAATTCACACCCGGCATCACCGCCGGCAGCTGGTGCCGCCGGCTGCGGCCTGACACCACTTCCACCAGGGGTGACCATGCGCCTCCTTCGCCCGACGGCAGCGCTCACCGGGCTGCTCCTCGCAGCGCTGCCTGCTCCGTCCTCGGCTCAAACGAGTCACGCCGACAGTGTGGCCCGGGGGGTGGAGCAGCTCCGCCACGTGATCGGCGGCTGGGCCACCACGACCGAGTTCCTGCGCGAGGACGGGACCGCGGCCCGCACCGTGGAAGGCACCTATCGGTTCGAGTGGGTCGTGACGGACCGGGTCGTGGCCGGTCAGTCCGAGATTCCGGCGCTGGGCCAGCGCTCGGGCATCCTGTTCTATGTCAGCGATGCCCAGGGGATCATCGAGATGGTCTCGGTCGGCGCCGATGGGGACCTCTGGGTCATGACCGGTCCCATCGGGGGAGAGACCCGGAGCACCCTGCCCAAGACCATGCCGGACGGGAGCGCGCTGGAGCTGCGGTTCACCCGATATGAGGTGACGCCTGACGGCTTCCGGTCCCGGATGGAATACAGCACCGACGGCGGCCGGACCTGGAAGCCCGGCAACCGTCAGCTGTTCCGGCGCCTGGGCTAGGCGGCCGGCCCCGGCCCCGGGGCCGCTGTCACAACCGCCGGGCCCCGCGGGTTCCTTGGCCGGATTCCTTCTTCCGGCCGACCCGCGGAGGCGACCATGTCAGTTCCTGCAACCCGGTGGCATTTCCCCGTCCTGGTCATTACCACGTTGACCGTCCTCGCCGCCTGCGGCGACAGCACTGCGCCGCGCCGGGGCTGCCTCGACGAGGCGGGCAACCCGCTGCCGCTCCACCCCGAGAGCCTTAGGGTGGACCGCGGCACGCCGGTCTTCACCAATCCCACGACCGGCACCAACCCGCTCTTCCCGGTTGACCAACTGACCTCATACCTGCAGCTCGGCACGGTGGACGGCCAGCCGTTCCGGGCCGAGGTGACCCTGCTCCCCACCACCCGGACCATCACCTGGAAGGGGCAGCCGGTCGAGGTGATCCAGTCGCAATACATGGCGTTCCTCGGTGGCCGCCTGCATGAGACCGCGATTGACTGGTACGCCCAGGCGGACGACGGCTCGGTCTGGTATTTCGGGGAGGACGTCTTCAACTACGCGGACGGGGTGGTCGCCGACAACGACGGGACCTGGCAGGCGGGCCGGGACGGGCCGGCTGCGATGATCATGCCGGGCAACCCGGCCGTCGGGAACGTCTATCGTCCCGAGAACATCTGTGGGGTGGTGTTCGAGGAGGTGGTGGTGACGGCCACGGGTGTCACCGTCAGCGGCCCCACCGGGCCGGTGAACGGGGCCATCGAGGTCACCGAGCTGCACCAGGACGGCATGTACGAGGACAAGACCTTCGCGCCGGGATACGGTGAGTTCACCACCGGCTTCCCCGGCGACAACGAGTCCATGGCCATCGCGGTGCCGATTGACGCGCTGGCGGGCGGCCCGCCGGCCGAACTGCAGGCCATCCTCGACGGGGCAGACAGCGTCTTCGACGCGGCCCTTGCCGGGGACTGGACCAAGGCCGGCAGCGGGCTCACCGCGGTCACCTCGGCGTGGAACACCTACCAGGCCGGCGGGGTCCCGCCGCTGCTCGAGGGCCAGATGGACGATGCCCTCGCCGCGCTCACGGCCGCGGTGAACGCGCAGCAGGCCGGCCCGGCCCGGGGCGAGGCGATCGCGGTGGCCCGCTCGGCGCACGACTTCCGGCTGCGTCACCTCGGGCCCGCGGTCATTGACCTGGCCCGGCTGGAGCTGTGGGCGCGCCAGGCGGAGGTGGATGCCGCCGCCGCCGATGCCGCCGGGGTGTCGGGCGACGCGGCCACGGCCGAGTGGGTGCGGGACCGCGCCATCCACACCCTGGCCCCCGGCGATGCCACCGCCCTGAACTCGGCCATCGCCGATCTCCGCGCCGCCGCCAACGCGCAGGACTTCCCGGCGGCCAGTCAGGCGGCGGCTGAAATCAGGACCATCATCGCGGGCCTGCCCTAGTCTTGTCGGACAGTGAGCAATTGCCGGGGCGGGGGCCGCGCGGCCTCCGCCCCGGTGTTGTTGCGCATCGGCCGGTGCGGGCTAGGTTAGCGGGGCGCCGCCCTGCACGCGGGGGGACGTCCCCGTGGCTCGAAGGCGCAGGGTTCGCCGCTGTCTCACCAGCATCAGGAGCAGCCGATGACCGCCGTGCGCGTGCTCGTGGGTACCCGGAAAGGGGCCTTCATCCTGACTTCCGACGGCAAGCGGCGCCACTGGGAGGTGTCGGGGCCGCTGTTCGGCGGCTGGGAGCTGTACCACCTCAAGGGCTCGCCCGCCGACCCGGACCGGATCTACGCCTCGCAGTCGAGCGGCTGGTTCGGGCAGCAGATCCAGCGCTCCGATGATGGTGGCCGGACCTGGCAGCCGGTGGGGAACAGCTTCGCGTACGATGGTGTCCCCGGCACCCACCAGTGGTACGACGGCACGCCCCATCCGTGGGAGTTCAAGCGGGTGTGGCATCTCGAGCCGTCGCTGGATGATCCGGACACCGTCTATGCCGGGGTGGAGGACGCGGCGCTGTTCCGCTCCACCGATGGCGGCCAGGCCTGGGCCGAGCTGCCCGGGCTGCGGGGCCACGGTTCCGGCAATTACTGGCAGCCCGGCGCCGGCGGCATGTGCCTGCACACCATCCTGCTCGACCCTGCCGACCGGCGCCGGATGTTCATCGCCATCTCGGCCGCGGGGGCGTTCCGGTCCGATGACGCGGGCGCCACCTGGCGGCCGGTCAACAAGGGCCTGGTCTCCCCGTACGAGCTGCCCGATCCCAAGGCCGAGGTGGGGCACTGCGTGCACCGGATCGCCATGCACCGGTCCCGGCCCGGGACGCTCTTCATGCAGAAGCACTGGGACGTGATGCGGAGCGACGACGCGGGGGACTCGTGGCACGACATCGGGGGCAACCTGCCGTCGGACTTCGGCTTCCCGATCGACGTCCACGCGCACGAGCCCGAGACCATCTACGTGGTGCCCATCAAGAGCGACTCGGAGCACTACCCGCCTGAGGGCAAGCTCCGGGTCTACCGCAGCCGCACCGGGGGCAACGACTGGGAGGCGCTCACCCGTGGCCTGCCGCAGCAGGACTGCTATGTCAACGTCCTGCGGGACGCGATGTGCGTGGACTCGCTCGATCCCTGCGGGGTCTACTTCGGGACCACGGGCGGGCAGGTGTATGGCTCGGCGGACGCCGGGGACAACTGGGCGTCCATCGTCCGGGACCTCCCCGCGGTGGTGTCGGTCGAGGTGCAGGTGCTGCCGTGATCCGGGTGGTGCTCCCGGCGCATCTCAGGACCCTGGCCCGGGTGGAGGGCGAGGTGACGCTGGAGGTGGCCGGGCCGGTGACCCAGCGGGCGGTGCTCGACGCGCTCGAGGCCCGGTTCCCCGCGCTCCGGGGCACCACCCGGGACCAGCTGACACAAAAACGCCGTGCCTTCGTACGCTTCTTCGCCTGCCGGCGGGACCTGTCCCACGAGTCTCCTGATGCCCCGCTTCCGGAGGTGGTTGCCCGGGGGGAGGAGCCGTTCCTCGTGGTCGGGGCCATGGCCGGTGGCTGAGTTGCATGGGGCATTCCGCACCGGGAACTCCCCTTCACCGGCCGACCGATTTACCTTCAACAGTTCTTCCAACCCCTGGATGGTGATGATCCGGTTCTTCCCCGCCCGCTCTTCCGCAGTCCTCCTGTTCAGCCTGACCATCGCGTCGTGTGGTGCGGCCACCGGCAGTGCGGCGGCGGGTGGAG
>CAZCVG010000012.1:5216-35074 GCA_964501735.1 uncultured Gemmatimonadaceae bacterium
AGCCTGACCATCGCGTCGTGTGGTGCGGCCACCGGCAGTGCGGCGGCGGGTGGAGCGGCGCCGGCGGGCGCCCCGGCCGAGCCGGTGGGTTTCCAGGTCGATTATCCGCACACGGCCGCCGACGTCGCGTTCATGTCGGGGATGATCCATCATCACGCACAGGCGGTCCTGATCGCGGGGTGGGCGCCGACCCACGGCGCCAGCCGGTCGCTGCAGGCGCTGTGTGAGCGGATCGTGGTCGGCCAGCAGGACGAGATCGCCCTGGCGTCGCGCTGGCTGCGGGACCGGCGGGAGCCGGTCCCGAACCCGGAGGCGGCGCACGCCATGCACGGGATGGATCATTCGGCGATGATGCCCGGGATGCTCACTCCCGAGCAGCTGGCCCGGCTGGACCAGGCGCGGGGGCCCGACTTCGACCGGCTGTTCCTCGAGTACATGATCATCCACCACCAGGGGGCCATCACCATGGTGGACCAGCTGTTCGCCTCGCAGGGGGCCGGCCAGGACGAGACGGTGTTCCGCTTCGCCTCCGATGTCTACGCCGACCAGACCACCGAGATTCGCCGCATGCAGGGCATGCTGGCGGCGCTCCCCGGGGCGGGGGCCACGCCGTGAACCGCGCCAGACTTCGACGCACGTCACCCGTTACCGTTTTCCCACAGGATTCCTCCATGGTTCGTGACCATCATCATCGCCCGACCGGCGCCCGACGGGCGGCCGGACTCCTCTCCATGATGCTCGCGGCGGGCTCGCTTGCCGCCATGGGCTGTGCCGGTTCGGCTGGCTCGACCTCGGGGGCCAGCATGGCCGCCACCCCGCGCCAGGACCCGCGGGTGGGCCTGCGGGCCGGCATGTGGGACGCCGAGGAGGCGGTCTCCAACCTGCGGGTGGTCTCGACCACCCGGCCCTCGGAGAAGTTCCTCGGGGTGACCAACTCTGACCTCTCCTTCACGGGGCAGTACGCCATCCAGGGCAACTACAACGGCTTCCAGGTCTGGGACATCTCCAACCCGGCCCGCCCGACCCTCAAGATCGGCTACCTCTGCCCGGCCTCGCAGAGCGACGTGTCGGTCTACAAGCATCTCCTGTTCGTGTCGGGAGAGGGGAACTCCGGCCGGCTGGACTGCGGCACCCAGGGGGTGCGCGACACCGTGAGCCCGGACCGCCTCCGCGGCATCCGCATCTTCGAGATCAGCGATATCGCCAACCCGAAGTACGTCGGCAACGTGCAGACCTGCCGGGGCTCCCACACCCACACGGTGGTCGAGGATCCCTCGGACAAGGAGAACGTCTACATCTACGTCTCGGGCTCGGCCGGCGTGCGCTCGCCCAGCGAGCTGCCGGGCTGCTCCCGGCTGGCGCCGGACCAGGACCCCAACTCGGCCCTGTTCCGGATCGAGGTGATCCGGGTGCCGCTGGCCCATCCGGAGCAGGCCCGGATCATCAGTTCACCGCGGATCTTCAACGACCTGACGGAGCCGCCGGAGCACGGGGACGCGCCGGAGGACATCGCGGCACGGCGGGAGGCGCTGGAGCGGGCGCGGGCATCTGGGGCCTTCATCGCCAAGGTGGGCGACCGGGAGTTCGCGCTGCCGTCGGGATTCACCCGGCCGATGCTGGACAGCATCGTCCGGGCCCGCCAGGGCACCGGGGCGCCGACCGCCGCCGACAGCGCCGCCCTCCGGGCCGCGCTGCCCGACATCATCGCGCGGCGTTTCGGGCAGCCCTCGGCGCCGGCGGGCAACGGGCCCCGTCCCGGCCCCACCCAGTGCCATGACATCACGGTCTATCCGGCGATCGGCCTGGCGGGTGGCGCCTGCGAGGGCTACGGCCTGCTGCTGGACATCCGGGATGTGGCCAACCCCAGGCGCATTGACGCCGTGGCGGATTCCAACTTCTCCTACTGGCACTCGGCCACCTTCAACAACGACGGCACCAAGATCCTGTTCTCGGATGAATGGGGCGGCGGCGGTGGGCCCAAGTGCCGCGCCACCGACAAGCCGGAGTGGGGCGCCGACGCGATCTTCAGCATCGCCGACGGCAAGATGAAGTTCCACAGCTACTACAAGATGCTGGCGCCCCAGACCTCGCTTGAGAACTGCGTGGCCCACAACGGGTCGCTGATCCCGGTGCCGGGGCGGGACATCATGGTGCAGTCATGGTATCAGGGCGGCATCTCGGTGTTCGACTGGACCGACCCGGCGCACCCGAAGGAGATCGCCTTCCACGACCGGGGTCCTGTGGATTCCACCCAGATGGGCAACGGCGGCTCGTGGTCGGTCTACTGGTACAACGGCTACATGTACAGCTCCGAGATCGGCCGCGGGCTGGATGTCTTCGAGCTGCTCCCGAGCCCGTACCTGTCCCAGAACGAGATTGACGCGGCCAGGCTGGTGAAGCTGGACTACTTCAACGCCCAGGGCCAGCCGAAGCTGGTCTGGCCGGCCAGCTTCGCGGTGCCGCGCGCCTACCTCGACCAGCTGGAGCGGTCGAAGGGGCTCGCCCCCGACCGGGTCACCGCGGTTCGGGCCGAGCTGGCGCGGGCCGAGCGGCTCACCGGGCAGGCCCGGACAGCGGCCCTCTCGGCGCTGGCCAGCCAACTGCACAACGACGCCGCGCGGGCCTCCGACCAGGCCAAGGTGCACAAGCTGGCCGGCGCGGTGGGAGAGCTCGCCCAGGCCAGCTGAGTCCCGGCGTACTCACCCGGCCCCGAAGGATCGCATCGCAGCGATCCTCCGGGGCCGGGGTTTTTCGGGCCCGGGGCGGAACAGCCTGGCCCGGTTGCGGTCACGGGTCTGGGGCGCGAGTGTATGAGGGGGGACGTGGGCGCACCCGCCCGCCGTGGCGGGGCCGCCAGACCCCCGCAGGCACCCCTCTCCCGGCTCTTCCGTGATCCCCATTCTCCCCGGAGGACCTCGTGGCGACCACCGCCAAGCGTTCCGCACTGATCCCCTGGCTCTTCCTGCTCTGGTTCACCGCCGCGGCGGTGTCCGCTGGCACCGGCCAGCTGGCGCGCCTTGAGCCGCCCGCCCCCCAGCTCCTGCTGCTGTTCCTGACTGTAGCGCTGGTCCTGGGTGGGACCACGTGGCCCAGCTTCCGGCTCTGGCTTGCGGGGGTCAACCTGCGGCAGATCGTGGCGCTTCACCTGACCCGGTTCGTGGGGATCTACTTCCTGGTGCTGTACTCCCGGGGAGAACTGCCCTACGCCTTCGCGGTGCTGGGCGGCTGGGGAGACATCGTGGTGGCGGTGGCCGCCCTGGGAATCGTGCTGCTGGTACCCGACCTGCCGGCCCGCCGGGGCTGGATCATGGCATGGAACCTGGCCGGGCTGGCGGATATCCTGTTCGTCGTGGCCACCGCCGCCCGGCTGGCCATGGCGGACCCGGCGTCCATGCAACCGTTGCTCCGGCTGCCCCTGGGGCTCCTGCCCACCTTCCTGGTGCCGCTGATCATCGCGAGTCACGTGCTGCTGTTCCGGCGGCTGCTGCCGGAGACGGTACGACCGCCAGCCTGACCCGCGCGACCCTCACCCTCCCCCCGGCATGTCAGCCTACATCATCGCTGAGATGCGATATCCACAATCCGAAGGGGTGTGAGGCCTACAAGCAGGCCGCCGGCCCCAGCCTCGCCGCGTTCGGCGGCCGCTACCTGGTTCGCGGTGGGGCGGCCCGGGTGCTGGAGGGTGGGTGGACACCCCACCGCATGGTGGTCCTGTCGTTCCCCAGCGCCGAACGGGCGTTTGCCTGGTGGAACTCGCCGGAGTACCGGCCGATCCGGGCCATTCGGGAGCGTACCGCCCGAACTTCAATGATTTTGGTGGAGGGAGTGGGTCCCTGAGCCGTTGGCAGGCGAGAATGAGAGGCCGGACAGGTCCCTGGAACGGCGGCGGATCACCACCCAGTGATCTGGCGATCACCGGGTGGCGTCGCCGGCCGGTCAGGGCGCGCGAGTGGCGCTGGTCCGCAGGTTCACCACCGAGTCGGCCCCGGCGGTGGCGTAGTGTGCCACCATGGTTCCCACCAGCTGGCCATTCACCAGCCGGCTCACGCCGTTGATGGTCACCTGGGTGCCCGGGCGCAGCACGCTCTCGTAGGGCCCGGCCGAGGTCATGACGCTGTCCCCGGAGATGGTGACCTGGGTGGGGAGCGGCGGCCGGCCAGGCAGGTTGGTCACCCAGGCCCCGGTCGAATCCGACACCATGGTGGAAGTAGTCAGCACGCTGTCGCTGTTCAGGCCCCGGACCTCCATGTTCCACGTCCCAGCCAGGTCCGCCATGGTGAGGGCGGGAGGGGCAGTCTCCGCCGGCGGCGTTTCAGGCTTGCTGCAGTTGGTGAGGACGACGGCACCGAGGACCAGCGCTAGGCGGCGCATCAGCTACTCCATGTGAGGGATGGTGCCCCAGGGCGCATCGTACGCCCTGCGGCGGCGCCAAGGTACAGGCCGGGACCGATTCCCGCAAACCGCGCCTTGAAGCCGGCGGGACACTCGCTTCAGGCGGGTGGCCGGGGGGAAGGGTGTGGGGGCTGGACCGGTCAGTGGGGACGCCCGCCCAGGCCCCCCCCCCGGCCCGCCGCTTGGGCGACTAATGGGAGGCCTCAGGGTGGGGGGGGGGAGGGGGTGGCCGATGGCCCGGCAGATGGCCCCCCGCTAGACTTGAAAAGAAGGCTCGGCGGCTCCGACCGACCCGGTTTGGTTTGTCCGTACCCACTCCACTTCCGCGATGCTTCTCCGACTGCCACACTCCCCATTCGACTGGCGACCTGGGGACTATCCCGGGTCACGATGAGCAATCCTCCCGCGGCTCAGGACCACCTCCCCACGGTCGAACTGGCGGTCGCCGGCATGACCTGCGCCGCCTGCAGCGCGCGGGTCCAGCGGCAACTGGAAAAGACCCCTGGCGTCCGGGAAGCGAACGTCAACCTGATGACGCACGCCGCGCGGGTGGTCTACGACCCCGTCCTGGTCTCGCCGAGGGACCTGGCCGAGGCGATCGTGCGGACCGGCTACGGCGCCGCCCTGCCGCCGCCGGACCGGTCGGTCGAGGAGGAGCTGGACGCGGAGGAGGAGCACTACCGGCGCGAGGCCGCGGAGATCGGCTGGAAGAGCGCCGTGACGCTGGTGGCGGCGGCCGTCGCCATGATCCTGTCGGTGCCGCTGATGTTCAACACAATCCTGCACGACCTGGGCGATCCCTTCTCGCGGGCGATGATGCTGGTGAGCGTGGGCCTGGCCCGGGCGGTACCCGGGCTGGCGGAGCTCGACCCGGACTTGGTGCGCTACGGCATGCTGGCCGTGGTCCCGCCCCTCGCCCTGTGGTCGGGGGAGAGGTTTTTCCGCAGCGCGTGGGCGGCGCTGCGCCACGGCTCGGCCAACATGAATACCCTGATTGCGCTGGGGACCCTGGCGGCGCTGGGATTGAGCGCCGGTACCACCCTCGGGAGCCGGGCCCTTGAGCTCCGGGGCATCGTTCCCGACGTGTACTTCGAGTCGGTACTCTTCATCCTTGGCTACGTGCTCCTGGGCAACTACCTCGAGGCCCGTGCGAAGCACCGGGCCGGGGCGGCGGTGCGCCGGCTAGCCGGTCTCCGGCCTGCCGACGCGGTGGTGGTGCGGGAGGGCCGGGAGGAGGTGGTCCCCATCCTGTCCGTCCTGCCGGGTGATGAACTGCTGGTGCGTCCCGGCCAGCGCGTGCCGGTGGATGGCGTGATCGTGGACGGGTCGAGCGCCGTGGATGAATCCATGCTCACCGGTGAGCCGATCCCCGTGCTGCGGCGTCCCGGCGACAGCCTCATCGGGGGCACCCTCAACGGCAACGGCGCACTCCGCTTCCGGGCGCTCCGCGTCGGGCGCGACACCGTGCTGGCCCGTATCCTCCAGCTGGTGCGGGAGGCGCAGGGGCTCAAGCCGCCGATCCAGCGGCTGAGCGACCGCATCGCCGCGGTCTTCGTGCCCGTCGTGCTGGTCCTGGCCGCCGGCACCCTGCTGGCCTGGTGGTGGGTGGGGCCTGACCCCCGCGGCATCAATGCGGTGATCGCCTCGGTGTCGGTCCTGGTCATCGCCTGCCCCTGCGCCATGGGCCTGGCGGTGCCCACGGCCGTGATGGTGGCCACCGGACGGGGGGCCGAGCTGGGTGTGCTCATCAAGCGGGGTGACATGCTGGAGCGCGCCGCCCGGGTGGACACGGTGGTGCTCGACAAGACCGGAACCATCACCGAAGGCCGGCCGAGCGTGACCGGCGTCGCGGCGGCGTCTGGTGGGGAGGAGGAGATGCTCCGGCTGGCCGCCTGCCTGGAGCGCCTGAGCGAGCACCCGCTGGCGGACGCCATCGTGCGGGCGGCGCGCGAGCGGGGCCTGCGCCTGTCCGACCCGGAATCCTTCACCGCCGAACCGGGCATCGGGATTCGTGGCCGGGTGGATGGCCGGGAGGTCGCGGTGGGCGGCGAGCGGATGATGCGCCAGCTGGGGCTGGCACCGATGCCGCCATCGCATGACGGCGCCATCGAGGTGCACGTGGCGCTGGATGGCACCCTGGCCGGCAGGATCCTTGTGCAGGATCCGATCAAGCCGGGCAGTGCCCCGGCCATCGCCCGCCTCCGCGCCCGGGGCATCGAGGTCCTCATGCTGACCGGCGACCAGGCCCGCACTGCCGAGCGGGTCGGCCAGGCGGTCGGGGTGACCTCAACCCGGGCCGGGCTCCTGCCGGGCGAGAAGCTCGAGGAGGTCCGGCGGATGCAGGGGGCCGGGCGGGTGGTCGCGATGGTGGGCGACGGGCTCAACGATGCGCCCGCCCTCGCCGGGGGCGACCTGGGCATTGCGCTGGGGACGGGAAGCGACGCCGCCATGGAGGCTGGGCACGTGACCATCGTCAATGGGGACCTCGGCGGTGTCGCCACCGCGCTCGGGCTCAGCCGGGCGACCCTCACGACGATTCGCCAGAACCTGTTCTGGGCCTTTGCCTACAACCTGGTGGCGATACCGGTGGCCGCGGGGGCGCTCTATCCGGTCCTGGGCTGGCGGCTCAACCCGGCCATGGCCTCGGCGGCCATGGCCCTGAGCAGCGTCAGCGTGGTCGTCAACAGTCTCCGTCTCCGGCGGTTCTCCCCGGGATAGGCCGCCCGGGCCCCTCGCGGGCCCGCCTCTGGCCGGGTATTCGGGCCTCAGGTTGTGTGGCATGCCCGCATCGGTTTGCGGGCCGGGGGCCTCTGTACCGGGCTGGGCCCCTCCGGCAAGGTGTTGGCAGAGCATGGTTTGGCGCTCCGGCGGGGGCCTGGATCCCGGGAGAAAGCGAATCCGGCCACTGGCGGATTTCTTGCGGTACCTTCACATTTGGTAGCAGTCTGCGGCCCGCGCACGCCTTCCTGAAAGGGGGAGCAATGAGCCAGAACGAGAAGCGCCAGTGGGAAACCCCGGCGGTGGTCAGCAAGCCCGTGAGCGAGACGCTCACCCAGGGTCCGCCCGTGGGTGAAATCGGGAGCTGAAGAACCGCTGCCGCGGCCTCCACTGAGGACGAACTTGATGCCCCCCGACGCGCCTGCTGCCGGGGGGCATTCGCTTGCCTCCCCGCAAGGCGCCTCCCCGAAGGCCGACCCCACCAGTCGCGACCTCTGGATCTACGGACTGCGGGTCCGCTCCGCTCTGGCCCTTCCGGACTGGCCCGAATCGGACGGCGCCGAGCCGGACCTTGTCATCCAGCGGGATGTGGTCGCTGGCCCCGAGTGGGATGGCGAGCCCTACACGGCACAGAGCGCCATCGAGGGTGGTGAGTTCCGGCTGACGGTCCGTGGAGTCGGCCGCTACGCCGCGCGGGACGGCAATCTGGTTCGGGTTGACCCCGACGCGGGAGCCCGGGGGGAGGACGTCCGGCTGTACTTGACGGGCGTGATGATGGGGATCATCCTGCACCAGCGCGCCGCCTTTCCCCTGCATGCCAGCTGTGTGGCGTTGCCCGGCGGGGCAGGGGTGGCGTTCGCCGGCCGGTCGGGGGCGGGGAAGTCCACCCTGGTGGCGGCGCTGGTGCAGCGGGGCGCGGCGTTCGTGAGCGACGATCTCTGCGTCATGGCCCCGCCGGCGGCGGGACGGCTCCGGGTCTGGCCGGGCGCGCCGCGGCTCAAGCTGGACCAGGCCGGTCTGGTCACCAGCCCGCTTCCGGCCTCCGCCCTGGAACCCGCGGGTGGCAACCGGGGGAAGTACCACTTTCCCGTCGAGGCCGGGTTCGATCACACCTCGCCTGTGTGGCTCGACCGGGTGTACCTGCTGGCCGATGGCGACGGCCCGCCGCGGGTGGAACGGCTGGTTGGGCTGGAGGCGGTCTCCGCCCTGGTGGACCAGACCTACTTCCTGTCCTACGCCCACACCCTCGGCCTGGCACCACAGGTCTTCAGGCTGGCCACCGACCTGGCCCGGTCCCTGCCGGTCATGCGGCTGGTCCGGCCGCGCGGCCTGGAGTACCTGCCGGCACTGGCCGACGTGATCGAGCAGGATTCCGTGGCAGGTGACCCCGTCTCCCGGAGGAGTGAGTGAGCCCCGAATCGCCCCTTGGTGCGGACACCATGGTCACCCGGAGCGAGGAGCCGGTGGCGGTGGAGCTGGACCGGAGCGTGGTCATGATGAGCGTGGACCAGGGGATGTACTTCGGCCTTGAGGGCGCCGGCCCCCGGATCTGGGCACTGCTGGAGCGCCCGCGCTCGGTGCGCCAGTTGTGCGAGGCTCTGATGGAGGAGTTTGCCGTGGACGCCGAGGTGTGCCGGCGCGAGGTCCACACTTTTCTGCGGGAGCTGCAGCGGGTGCGGCTCGTTCGCTTCGATGATCCGTCCCCTGGCTCGCTTCCTCCGCCTCCCGGCGCCTGAGCGGCGCACCCTGGCCGAGGCGGTCCTGCTCTGCACTCTGGCGGGGGTCCTGCTCAAGCTGCTTCCCTTTCGGCGGATTGCCCCGCGGCTGGGCCGCCACATGGCGGTGAGCCCGCCCGAATCGAGCGCCGAGCGGCAGAGCCAGGTGGCCCGGGTCGGGTGGGCCGTCGCGGCCGCGGCCCGGCACCTTCCGTGGCGGCCGGTCTGTCTCCCCCAGGCGGTGACGGCGCAGTGGATGCTCCGGCGGCGGGGGATTCCGAGCACCCTGTATCTCGGGGCCGATCCCGCCAGGGGCTACGATGCCCATGCCTGGGTCCGGGCCGGCAGCACGATCGTCACCGGCGGCCCGCTTGAGGAACGCTATGCCGTGGTGTCCTCGTTTGCCTGACCGCATCGCGCCAGCGTCCCCGTCGCTCCCATGACATCGCCCACCGGCGCGGATACCGCCGCTTCGGGTCCCGGCGTCCAGCGCCTGTGGCTGGCGCTTCTCCGGGGGGAGGCGCCGGCTGGCGGGCGGCTCAGCCGGTCGGAGTGGCTCCGCCTGTCGGATGAGGCCACGCGGCACCACCTCCGGGGGATCACCTACCGCCGCCTGGCCGACAGCCCCTTGGCGGCCGAGGTCCCGGCCGAGGTTCAGGAGCAGTTGCGGCCGTTCTATGTGGCCACCGCGACCCGGAACGCGATCCACTTCCGCCAGATCAGCCAGCTGGTCAAGGAACTCGCAGCCCGGGACATTCCGGTAATGCTGCTGAAGGGCATCCACCTCGCCCGGTTCGTGTATGCCGAGCCCGGCCTCCGCAGCATGCACGATGTGGACCTCATGGTGCCGCGCGACCATCTCGCCGAGGCGGAGCGGGTCTTTCTGGCCAGCGGGTATGGGCCGCTGCCCCGGCCCGACCTGGCCGCGCGGTGCGCATGGTCCAACCACCTGGCCAAGCTGGAGAAGCCGGGCGGGCCGGTGGTGGAACTGCACTGGAGCATCGAGCGTCCCACCAGTCCGTTCCGGGTGGACCTGGACGGCCTCTGGCAGCGCTCGCGCGGAGGGACGCTCGACGGGGCGGCGGTGCGGCTGCTTGCCCCGGAAGACCTGCTCCTGCACCTGTCGCTGCACCTTTCGTATCACCACCGCTTCGAGCGGGCGGCCCTGAAGGGACTGGTGGACATTGCGACGGTGGTCGCGGTGCACGGTCACGAGCTCGACTGGGCAGTCCTGGCCGAACGAGCCACGGCGTGGGGCGCGTCGGGATACCTGTACACCTCGCTCATGCTCGCCCGCCAGGTGATGGCGGCGCCGGTGCCCGCCGAATTCCTCGCGGCGCTTCCGCACGTGCGCGCCGATGAAGAGGTCGTTGCAGTGGCCGAGCGCTACATCCTGATGCTCGATTCGGAGCTGCCACCGGTATTCCTGGCGCTGGCCCGGGACGTGTCGCCCGGGGGCTGGGTCCGACGGCTGGCCGCCGCGGTGTTCCTGCAGCGCGCGAGGATGGAGCAGGTCTACGGCCTGCGCCCGGGGACGGCGCTGGTGTATCCTTACTACGGCCTCCGGGCGGCGAGCCTGCTCTGGACCCGCGGAAGGGTTCTGCTGCATGCGCTGTTCGGCACCCGGACAATGCAGCGCACCCTGGATCATGACCGCGACCGCGAGCTGCTGGCCCGCTGGAGCCCGGCGCCTCCCGGCTGAAACGCAGGCGGGCAGCGTCCCGAGGGTGCTTCACATGGAGACTCCCATGACGGCAGTGGTGTCCCGGCTGGCCATCAAGCCGAAGGTGGCCGGGGAACCCGGACTCCCGAAGGCCGCGGTCCCGACCCTCAGGTTCTCGGCCGCCGGGGCCGAGGGGGACTACAACCACTATCGGGCCACCGAGCTGCGCGGCGATCCCGACCAGGCGGTGCTGCTGGTGACGGAGGATCTCCTCGCCCGGCTGCAGGCGGAAGGATGGCCGGTGAACCCCGGCGACCTGGGCGAGAACCTCACCCTCCGGGGCGTGCCCGAATCGGCGCTGGCCGTGGGAGTGCGCCTGACGATCGGCCCGGTCTCCGTGGAAGTGACCAAGCCGTGCGATCCCTGTACCAACCTCTATGCGCTTTCCTATGTGGGCCAGGACCGGGGGCCAGCCTTCCTCAAGACCACGATGGGGCGGCGGGGCTGGTATGGCCGGGTGGTGGCGGAGGGCGAGGTGCGTACCGGCGCACCGGTGACACTGGTCCCGGCCGGCGCGGTGGCCTCATGATCGCAGGGCGCACCTTCATGGTCACCGGGGCCAACTCCGGCATCGGGCGCGCGATGGTGGAGGCGCTGGCGGCGGAGGGCGGGCAGGTGATCCTCGCCAGCCGCTCCGAGGAGCGCACCCAGCCGGTGCTCGAGGCCATCCGGCGGGCCCATCCCGGGGCCGGGGCGGAGTACCTGCCACTCGACGTGTCGGACTTCGACTCGGTGCGGGCGGCGGCGGAGCGATTCCTGGCGGGCGGGAGGCGGCTCGATGTGCTGGTCAACAATGCCGGGATCGCCGGCACTCGGGCACTGAGCCGCCAGGGGTTCGACCTGACCTATGCCACCAACCATCTCGGTCCATTCCTGCTGACCAACCTGCTCCTGCCCCGGCTCAGGCAAGCCCCGGCGGCGCGGATCGTCAATGTGTCGAGCAAGGCAAGCCTGATGGCGAAGCAGCTTGACTGGACCATGCTGGAGCGGCGGGCCGCCGCCCGGGAGAGCGGGTTCGGGGACTACGCCGCCACCAAGCTGATGAACGTGCTGCACGCCAAGGAACTGAGCCGCCGCCTGGGAGGGACCGCCGTGACCACCTACGCAGTGCACCCCGGCGCGGTGGCCACCAACGTCTGGCGGGCACTGCCCGGCCCGGTGCAGTGGTTCATCAAGCTGTTCATGCTCTCCAACGAGGAGGGGGCGCGCACCCCGCTCTATTGCGCCACCGCTCCGGAGCTGGCGGGCGTGAGCGGCCGGTACTATGACAAGTCTCGTGAGGCGCGGCCCAATCCGCTGGCGGACGATGCGGCGCTGGCGGCGGAACTCTGGCGGCGGAGCGAGGCCGCGGTGCAGGCCGCCTAGGGCACCCGGGTGGCCTGGCCGCCGCAGAGCCCGCCCGATCCCTGGTTGGGGCCTTCCTGGTAGGTGTACCAGGAGATCTGCGAGAAACTGTTCCCATCCGGGGCCAGGATCCAGCTGAAGTCCTCGCGGTAGGTGTTGCCCGCCGGTCCGCTGATGAAGAAGCCGCGAATCACGTGCGGGTTCCCCGACACCACACTGGCCTCGTAGGTGTTGAAGTCGCCGGAGCTGGGCGGGTCCTCGTCGGTGATGCCGATCTTGCTGCCACCGGCCACGGCGAGGGTCAGGGTGGCGCTGCCATCCTCGACCGGGATGCAGGCCCAGTGCTGCAGGAACTCCCCGGTCCAGTCGCTGAGCTGGGCGCTCTGCCCGCACGGGATGGTGACGCTGGCGTCGGGGATGTCGGTGGTCTGGTTGTTGTTGTCGGTGAAGCTCGCCCCGGTGACGGCCACGGTCTTCCGGCTGTTGAGGAATCCCCAGGTCGAGCTCATCGCGCCGGTGGGTCCGTTGACGTCTATCGCCAGGTTGCCGTTGAGGCTCGAGGCGCAGGCATTGGCCACCGAGTTGGCGGTCCCCGAGGCCATCTTGATGTCCAGGGGTGCGCCCGGGTCCACGGTGACCGTGGTGGCGTTGCCGGTGACGAGCTCGACAAATGTCCCCGTTCCGGAGACCTCCCCGCCGACGGCGTTCAGCACGAAGTCGAGATCGCCAGTGAGGGTCCCCAGGCCGTCCTCGGTGTCCATGGTCAGGACCACGTGGCCGCCGAAGCCGTCGCCGGCGAAGGCGGGGTCCCCGTTGAAGGCGGCCGATCCCGAGATCACGGTCTCGGCGCTGCCGTCGCCGTCGCCATCGAGGGTGCCGCTGAAGATGTAGGAGTTCGGGGGAGCGCCCGGGGCGGGATCGGGGTCGAACTGGATACCACCGGCGCCCGGCGAAGCCGGGTTCAGGGCGAAGATCAGCACCGCGCCGGCCCCGCCGAGCCTGGGCATGATGACCGTCACCCCGGACTTGAGATAGGCCTGCATCTCCTCGGCGTCGGGCGGGAGCGATCCGGAGTCGGAGCCGGAACCTCCGCACGCGGCCAGGACACCGAACATCGCGGCACCAATCAGTCGGGACATTGGGACGCTCCGGAAGGGGTCGTGAGGCAACCTTACCGTCCGGTGCGCCTGCCGTCAAATGTGGGGCACGCCCAGTGCCGTCACGTGGCCATCCACTTCCACCATGATCTCCATGCCCGAGATACCGGCGCAGCTCGATCACCTCGTCTACGCGGTTCCCGATCTCCAGGCCGCCGTGGCGGAACTGGAAGACGCGCTCGGCGTGCGGCTGCTGCCTGGCGGGGCGCACCCGGCCTGGGGCACCCGAAACGCCATCCTGCCGCTCAGCGACAGGACCTATCTCGAGGTGATCGGGCCGGATCCGGAGGCGGCGCGGACGGTACCGGTCGAGATCTTCGGCATCGGCGGGCTGACGGCGCCAAAGCTGGTCACCTGGGCGGCGAAGGGGAATGGCTTGGCCGCGCTGGTGGCCAGCGCCCGGGGGAAGGGGGTGGAACTGGGCGAGGTGAGCGAGGGGCGGCGGGTGCGCCCCGACGGCTCGGCGCTGTCATGGCAGCTCACCGATCCGCTGCAGCCACGGGCCGGCGGCCTCGTCCCGTTTTTCATTGACTGGGGGCGGGGTCCGCATCCCGCGGCGACGGGCGAGGCCGAGGCCGAGCTGCTCGGCCTGTCCGCCGAGCACCCGGATCCGGGCGCGGTGACGGCGCAGTTGGGGGTGCTGGAGATCGCGCTCGACATCGTCCCCGGAACCGCGCCGGTCCTGGTGGCTACCCTGCAGACCCGCGACGGCGCCCTCGACCTCCGATAGTCGTGGAGGCGTCACTCCAGTTAATAGAGCTGCCGGCCGCGCGACACGGCCGGGATGCGCTACCGGATCGGTGCCGCCTCCCCAAGTCAACCCCGGAAACGCCAACGACCCCCGGCCGCCTGACCGGGGGTCGCTGCACATCCGGCCTGTCTCGTCGGCGGGCTACTTGCCGACGCCGACCGGAATCTCCACCCGGGTTTTCTCCCACTCGAGGAAGAGGTGCACCATGCTGCCGTGGGACTCGCTGCGGATGGTGAACATCTCCACCGGCGTGGCGATGGCGCTGGCCCGGGCCATTCCATGGGGCAGCTCCTGGGCCTTGACCTCATTGGTGTACTGGCTCTCATGGCCCCACTGGCTGATGGAACGGTTCACGATGACGTGCCACTCCTTCTCGCCGGGGATCGTATAGAGCGAGTACGAGCCCGCCGGTACCGCGATGCCGGCCACGGTAATCGGGCCGGAGGTATGGATCATCGTGGGCTCGTTGGCGCCAGTGCGCCAGAGCTTGCCGAAGGGAACCGCATCTCCGCCGATCATGGTGCGGCCCTTGGCCGAGGGCCGGCCGTAGCACACCTTGACGCTGGCGGTGCCGACGGTGAAGGAGATCGAGTCGAGCGGGCTGGCCCGGCGGGCTAGGGGCATGCGATCGGTCATCATGGTGCGGCACGCGAGCGGATCCTGGGGCTGGCCCGGATCGAAGGACGCCAGCGTCAGGGTGGCGGTGAGCAGGGAGAGCAGCATCGGAATCCTCTGAAGGGTTGGGGAACAGGTGGTACTCAGCGCTGGACCAGCCGCTCCCGGGCCGCGAACGCGGCCGCCAGCGCTTCCTCGGGGGAATCGGCCAGGACGTTCAGGTGCCCCATCTTGCGGCCGGGGCGAGCCTCGGTCTTGCCATACAGGTGGAGGTGGACCCGCGGATCGGACAGCGCCCGCTCCCAGCGGGGCACGCCGCTGGCCCACAGGTCGCCCAGGAGGTTGACCATGGCGACGGGAGACAGGAGCGTGGTGTCTCCCAGCGGCAGTCCCGCCAGCGCCCGGACCTGCTGCTCGAACTGGTCGGTCGGGCAGGCGTCCAGGGTGTAGTGGCCGCTGTTGTGCGGGCGGGGGGCCAGCTCGTTGACCAGCAGCTCGCCCGCGCGGGTCACGAAGAACTCCACCGCCATCGTGCCCACGTAATCCATCGCCGCCGCCAGCTTCATGGCCGCCTCACAGGCCCGCTCCGCCAGCCCGGTGTCCACCCGGGCCGGCACGATCGACACATCCAGGATGCCGTTGACATGCCGGTTCTCGGCTACCGGAAAGGTGACCACCGTGCTGTCGGCGGCCCGGGTCAGCACCACCGACAGCTCCAGGGCCAGATCCACCCGGCGCTCGAGGATGCAGGGCTGGCGCCCGAAGCGCTCGAACGCCGACGGGACGTCCTGGGGCGATTCCACCCCGGCCTGCCCCTTCCCGTCATACCCCAGACGGGCGGTCTTGATCAGCGCCGGGGCGCCGATGGCGGCGAACGCGGCCGCGGCGTCGGCATCGCTGAGGACGGGGCGGAAGTCGGCGGTGGCCAGCCCCTGGTCCCGGGCGAAGGTCTTCTCGACGATGCGGTCCTGGGTGAGCTCGACCGCCCGTGGCCCGGGCCGAACCGGACAGAACCGCTCCAGGAACCCGAGGGCGCCGGCCGGCACGTTCTCGAACTCGGTGGTCACGCCGGCCGAGCCCCGGCCGAGGGACTCGAGCGCGGTCTGGTCGAGGTAGGACGCCTGCAGGTGGCGGGTGACGATCCGGCCGGCGGGACTCTCGGGATCGGGGTCGAGGACCATCACCTCGAATCCCATTCGCTGCGCCGCCTGGGTGAACATCCGGCCGAGCTGGCCCCCGCCGAGGAGTCCGAGGGTCTGGCCCGGCAGGATCACGGCGACTCCGGCAGCGTCAGGCCCAGGACCTTGTCCGTCTGGGTGCGGCGGAAGGCATCGAGGCGCTGGGCCAGCGCCGGGTCCTGCCGGGCCAGCAGGGCCACGGCGAACAGCCCGGCATTCCGGGCGCCGGCCTCGCCGATGGCGAAAGTCGCCACCGGGATGCCGCCCGGCATCTGGACGATGGACAGCAGGGAATCCAGGCCGTTGAGGTGCTTTGATGGCACCGGGACCCCGAGGACCGGCAGGGAGGTCTTGGCAGCCAGCATGCCGGGAAGATGCGCGGCGCCCCCGGCGCCGGCGATGATGCACTGGAGACCGCGGCCGTGGGCCTCCCCGGCGTACTGGTACAGCAGGTCCGGCGTGCGGTGGGCGGAGACCACCCGGCACTCATGCGGCACCTCGAACCCGGCGAGCTCCCGGGCCGCGTGCTGCATGACGGCCCAGTCCGAGTCGCTGCCCATCACGATGCCGACCAGCGGTTTGGCCATGACGAATCCGTGGAAAGGTGCCGGAATATAACCCGGTGCCGGTGCCGCCTTGCAGGCGGCCGTGGGTGGCGTGCCGGCCTCAGCCCTTCCGGAAGATGAAGTACACCGCGCCGAGGATGCAGGTGGCGGCATAGAGGTAGTCGAGCTTGAGCGGCTGGCGCATGTAGAACACCGCAAAGGGAACGAACACCGCCAGGGTGATCACTTCCTGCAGGATCTTGAGCTGCCCGAGCGAGAGGGCGGTGTAGCCGATCCGGTTGGCCGGCACCTGCAGCAGGTACTCGAACAGGGCGATCCCCCAGCTGGCCAGGGCGGCCACGTACCAGGGCCGGGCTGCCAGATCCCGGAGGTGCGCGTACCACGCAAAGGTCATGAAGACGTTGGACAGGACCAGCAGGCCGGCGGTGCGGAGCAGTGCAGAGGTCATGGGGAGGATCTGGGTGGCGGTTGGATGGGAAGGCAGGGGCACGAATGCGCCGGCCCCCTGCGGATTCCCTCTGAGCACACTTCGGCACTCGAGGTGCGGGGACCGGATGCCGGGGTCGCAGGGTGGCCGTCCTACCCCACGGTCCGGCTCCGGCGCTCGAGCAGCACCGAGTCGCGCCAGACACCGGCGCGTTCCCCCAGCCGCTCCCGGGTGCCGACCACCCGAAACCCCGCGCGCCGGTGGAGGGCCAGGCTGGCGGCATTCTCCACCAGGACGGTGGCCTGCAGCGTCCAGAAACCGTGCCGTTCCGAGGCCAGGATCAGCGCCTCGAGCAGCGCGATCCCGACGCCCTGTCCCCGCCTCTGTTCCGCCACGTAGACACTCAACTCGGCGACGCCGCGGTAGACCGGCCGCCGGGACACGGGGGAGAGCGCCGCCCAGCCGGCCAGCGCATCCTCCACGGTGGCTCCCAGCCTGGGCTCCGGGTGGTGGGCGGCGTCCCAGGCCTCCCAGGTGGGCGCCGTGGTCTCGAGGGTCGCGTGCCCCGTGGCCATCCCCGCCTCGAAGATGGCCCGCACGGCGGGCCAGTCGGCCGTGACCAGTGGCCGGAGCCGGACGGTCAGGGGAGGTCCGGGCATCGAACCAGGCCGTCCGTCGCGCCCGGCGCCTGCGCTGGGGTCAGGCCTCCTCCTGCGCCTTGTACACGACGGCGGCGAGTGCGGCGCCGGCCAGCGGGCCCACCAGGTAGTACCACAGGCTGGCGAAGGAGCCGCCGGACAGGATGGCGTTGATCACCGTCGGGCCGAACCCCACGGCGGGGTTGAACGCCGCCCCCGAGATCCCGCCGCCCGCGAAGGCACCGGCCGCCACGGTCATGCCAATGGCCAGGCCGTAGTACGCGTTGCCCCGGGTCTTGGGATGGGTGGCCACGTTGAGGATCACCAGCGCCAGGGCGAAGGTGAACAGGATCTCGACCAGCAGGACGGCCACTGGAGACGCATTGGCACCGGGCACCGGCGCGAAGGTCTGGCCGGTGATCACGTAGGTGATCACGGCGGCCACAACCGCGCCCAGCACCTGGGAGACGATGTAGGGGACCACCTCGCTGCCGGCCAGCTTTCCCCGGAGCAGGAACGCCACGGAAACGGCCGGGTTGTAGTGCGCTCCCGAGATGTGGCCACCCATGTAGACCATGGCCATCAGGCCCAGGCCGATGGCCAGCGGCGCCATGGGGGACTGGCTGATGACGCTCAGGCCGATGGTCAGGACCAGGAACAGGGTGCCGATGAACTCCGTCACGTACTTGATCATGGTTGGTCCCGGAAAAGAGTGAGCTCGTCGGGGCGGACGGTCTCCGTCGGCCCGGGGGCGAGTAATTGGCAGCCCGCGGGACCCACTGGCAAGGGGTCAGGGCCGGTCCTTCCAGTTCCACCAGCGCAGGAGCGCGGGACGGGGCCGGGCGGTCGAGGCGAAATAGACGGCACATCGGAACACATACAGCACACAGCGGTCCTGGTACACGCCCCGAAGGGCGATCAACCGGCGATAGAGTCGTTCAGGGTCCTGGCGGCGAAGCTGGGCCACCCGCTGGATTCCCAGGTCCCGGAGGTCCTGGGCCATGGCGGGGCCAATCCCGGGGATGGCCTGCAACTCGTCCGGCTCCCGCTGGCGGGCGGCCCGCGACCGGGGTACCTTGGCGGCCCTGAGCGGTTTCCTCTTGGCGTGGGGGCGTGATGGCATCGGACTCGTTCTCCTGGGGTGGGTTCCTGGCCCGCTGTGCGGCGGCGTTCCTGCTGGTCTACGCCACGTACAATCCGGAAGGCTATTCCTTCCTCCACTGGCTGCTGCGGCCCAAGGCCGGCGAGACGGGGCTGGGCGCCTACCTGGCGGGATTCACGCCGCTCAAGGCCCTGGCCGGCATCGGGCTGCTGGCGGCCTGGGTGGTCTTCCTGCAGGCCACCCGCCGTTCGCTGGGCTTGGGCGGTGCGGCACTCATCCTGGCGGTTGTGGGGTGCGGCGTCTGGGCACTGGTGTACTACGGGGCCATCGCTCCCACCAGCGGCCGGGCAGTGACCCACCTGAGCCTGATCGCGCTGGCCCTGGTCCTGGCGGTGGGGATGTCCTGGTCGCACATCACCCGGCGCCTCACCGGCCAGCAGGACACCGACACGGTGGGGTGAGCAGGCGCAGAAACGTGGTCCCTCAGCCACCCGGCCTCAGCGGGCGAGCCGCCTTTGGGTGACGCCCGACTCGCGCCCGGCCCGGTGCTGGGGTCCCAAGGGCACCGGAGCTAGTGCTGGTGCTCTCCGCCCTCGTGCCCAGCGGCCCGGTGGTCCAGCCGCTGGAAGGCCAGGAAGTCGCGGATCGCCACCAGGGCCTCGGGGCTGGCGGTCATGAGGCGGAGTTCGCCGCCGGCGGGCCGGTCGGTATAGGTGTAGCGAATCTGCTCCTTCAGCCGGGTCATCGTCCCGGTGCCAGGAACCTCCTGCGCGTGGACCAGCGCGGGGGCCGAGAAGATCCCGGCCCGGAAGCTGTCCGCGACGGCCCGCAGGTGCCCCCGGATGATGGCCGCCCCAGCCGAATCGGCGGGGTCATTCATCGTGAACACGATCCGCCCCCCGTCAGGCAGGTCCTCGAAGACGTGGCTGGAAGCCTCCTGGTCCACTCCCATCACGGCCGCGCCGCGCCGCTGGACGTCCTGAAAAGTGCTGTCGGCCGCGGCCGTGCTGCGGTCGGTGTGGCCGCCGCAGGCGGCGGCCAGGAGCAGGACCAGCGGGGCCGCCGCTCGTCGCGAGGTTTCCATAAAGGTGGTTGGTGTCACGGAGGCACGGGGGCAGGCGCCGGCTAGCGCCCCTGGGTCCGCAGCCGGCCAATCCGCTCGTTGAGCTGGTCCATCGTGATCTGCAGCTCCGAGTGTTCCGGGTGCACGACCCGGCCGCCCTCGGTTTCACACTCCGCCAGGACGCCCTTGAGACTGTCTATGGCGCGGCGCAGCCGGAACCGGGCGATGAAGCCGGGATAGTTGGCGCTGCGTGATGCGGAGAGCACGGCCCAGACGCTCGTCCGCAGGTTGTCCACCGCGCGCTTGAGATCCTCCAGGCCTTCCGGGGCCGAGGCGCTGCGGACCAGCTGGGCGTCAATCGTGGTCAGCTGGCCGCGGAGGGTGGCGATTTCCTGGGTCAGGTCGGTGTCGGTCATCGGTTCCTCAGAAGGTCTTGCGGACCCGGGCGAAGCCCTCGCGGATCTCGTCCGCCAGCCGGGACGCCGCCTCGTTGATGCCGCCCATGGCGTCGCGGGCCTCGGTGCCGGCGGCGCCGGCACGGAACCGGAGTTCGGCGATCTTCTCCTCCATCCGGGCCAGCTCGTCCCGGCCCTCGGCCCTGGCCAAGTGCAACTTGAGCTTGAGTTCGTCGCGCTCCCGCTCGAGGTCGGCGAGCACATCCTGCAGCTTGGCTTTCCAGGTCATGACGCGCTCCTGAAGGCGGTCGGCGGCCGGCATGGCAGCCGCTGGCAAGATAGCATGGCGCGGGGGAAAGTTGGATGCAGGCGAAGGTGCCGCTCAAGGCGGCGGTAGCCGGGTCAGCGCACCATGCCCGATCAGCACCACGTCCCCCTCGACCTCGGCATGGAGTGCGCCCTGCTGGCGCCGGACCCGGACCCGCAGCTCACAGGGCCGCCCGGCCCGCGCCCCCTGCCGCACGGTGATTGTCTGGCCCTCGACGGAAATCCCGTGTTCCACCAGGTAGGCGCCGGCGGGACCGGCCGCGCTGCCGGTGGCGACATCCTCCAGCAGCCCGGCATTGTCCCAGGTCCGGCCCTCCGGCGCGGCCGGATCGAGGACGTAGACGAACTTTGCCCCGGCCTGCCCGAGCAGCGCCTCGAAGCCGGGATGCCGGATCCGGGCCCGGTCAATGCCGGCGCGGAGCGGGACTATCAGGTACGGCAGGCCGGTGCTGACCACCTGGACCGGCAGGTCCGGGTGGCGATCCGCCAGGGTCAGGCCCAGGGCCGAGAGGAAGGGGCGTACCTTGCCGCGCGGCAGGGGTGGGGCGAAGTGCGCCGCTCCCTGGTCCATGCTGGCGCGATAACCATGCGGCATGAGCCAGGTGGTGACTCGCACGTCACGGGCGGCCAGGCGGAACAGCCACGCGGCCTGGTCGTCGGCGCGGCGGGCCAGGTGGTGAAGCACCGCCGAGGCGCCCAGGACCGGATGCCCGGCGAAGGGCAGCTCCTCCTCCACGGTGAAGATCCGGGCGCCGACCTCGTTGGCGTCGCCGGCGCGGGCGAGGAAGATGGACTCGAACTGGCGCAGCTCCTGGGTGATGGTCTGCATCTGGCCGTCGGTCAGGGCTCCGCGATCCGGGAACACGGCGAGTCCGTTGCCGCGGTAGGGCACCGCCGAGAACACATCCACCTGGTGATAGGCCAGGCTGGGAGCGGCGCTGTCGGGGAGCGGCATCAGGGAGCGGCTCGCGGGGAAGGGTTCATTCGATCACCGCCCGCACGCTCCGGCGGGCCCGCACCCTGTTGCCGTAGCGGCTGGTGTGGGCCCGCTGCAGCGCCGGGGCGAACTGCTCCCGGTACCGGGCCAGCGCCTGGGGGTCAGGCGCCTCGTACTCGAGCACGTAGGTGATGTAGCCTGGCGGGGGTGCAGGCTCGCGCAGCTCCGCCGCCCGGCAGGCGGTGAAGCACCCCGTGGCCAGCACATCGGGGATATGGCGCTCGCGCATCCACGCCAGCCACTCCGGGGCGGCACCGGCCTCCACTTCGGCGGTGACAGAGTAGAGAATCACTTCGCCGCCGGCGGCAAGGCGAAGTGGGGGTTCTCGATGACGCCCAGGATGTTGCCGAAGGGGTCGCGGACCGCCCCGATCTTGATGCCCTCACCGACATCGGCCACCGGCTCGAACGCCACGGCGCCGAGCGAGAGCAGCCGGGCGTAGGCCCGCTCGGCGTCCTCGACACCCCAGTACGCCACGCCCGCCTCGGGCCGGGTTGCGCCCGCGGAATCGTCGGGCACCAGTCCCAGCTCGTAGCCGCCGACGTTGAAACCGACATAGAACGGCTGGTCGAAGTACGGCTCGATCCCCAGCACCTTCACATACCAGGCCCGTGCGGCGCCGAGGTCCCTGGCGCTGTACTTGGCCGTCCGCAATCCGAGAAAGTGGGTCATGGCTTCTGGGGTGCCTGCCTGGTGCGACGGCCCCGGACAGGCCGCAAGGAGGAGGACGAGTGGCACGAGCACCGATCTCATGGGCTGCCCGGTGGTGGCGGGGGCATGACCGCGGCGGGTGCGCCGCGCACGAAACCAATGTAGTCGGTCGGCGCGGGGACGCATCCCGCCTCCCGCATCCGCCGCGCGATCTGTCCCCGGTGATAGCTCCCGTGCAGGCACAGGTGCAGCAGGATGTCCTCCACCGTGCTCTGGTGATCCTCGCCCGCCGAGTTGCGGTACCAGACCAGCCGCCCCAGGTCCCGGGGTCCCTGCCGCCAGAGCGTGGCGCGGAGATCCTCCCGCAGGTGGAGCGAGAGGGCCAGGGCATCGCTCTGGTCGAGATCGGGCCAGACCGGCAGCGGCGGCGGGTCCCCCCGGATCCGGGCCAGCCACAGCAGCTCGGCCGACAGCACGTGGCAGTACAGCCGCCAGGCCTCGGCATCGGGTGGCGCCTGGCGGATCAGGGCGGCCCGAACCAGCTCATCCGCCCAGTGCAGGTGGCTCAGCAGGCGCGAGAGCGTCCGCAGGTGCGGCGGCGTGGTGGTCCGGCCTGCGTCGTAGTCCGCGCGGGAGAGCTCAAACCGGATCGCGCCCTGCTCGCTTCCCACCCCGACCAGGTGGAAGCCGCCCTTTTCCAGCACCGCGATTGATGGCAGCAGGCTGGGCAGGGTCTCGGCCAGGACGCGCGACACGACTGGATCCTCGAAGGCCCGGTCCACCAGCGCGGCCACCGCTTCACTGGCGAGGCCCAGCCGCTGGTGCCGGGGCAGGACGGAGTATCCCACCTCGACGCTGCCGTCCGCTCCGGGCGGGCCCTTGTATCCGGCAATCCCGACTGCCACGGGCCCGTCCGGACCGAGGTCCTCCCGGACGAGGTAGTAGTACGCCCAGTCGGCAGCAGCGCCGCCGCGTTCCATCTGGGAGAGCGAGTACTCGATCGCCGCGCGGTCGTACAGCTCAGGGGGCCAGTCGCCGGGCACCTCGGCGCCCAGTGCCCTGCCCAGTTCGGACCGGCCGGCCAGGTCGGCGCGGGCCAGGCCGAGGGTGGCCGGCACGAGTCGGAGCCTCGCGGTGCGGAGCGTCACTCGGCGGTATTGGGGCGGGGGTCAGGGCCCGGGGCAGGCCACCCGGGCATAGTCGAACTCGATGGTGCGCTGGCGGTCGCGGATGGTGCCGCTGACCGTGGCAATCAGCGAGTCACGCCCGCGGCGCTGGTAGCGGATGATCTGGGGAAAGTCGTGACTGGGGTTCTCGAAGACCACCAGCGTGTCGCTGGCCAGGGTGGCCGGGAAGCTCGCCGGCGGCTGGTTGGAAGGGGCGGCTTCGAGTACCAGTCCGGCGGGGGCGCGCCGGATGACGAGCTGTTCCCAGGAGCGGAGGGTATCGTTCCGGACCGTCCGGGACATGCCGGTCAGCGCGTCGCCCGCGGGGGAGAGCCAGACCTCGTCCACGACATGCCCGGCGCTGGCCTCGCGCCAGCACCCGGCCATCCATGCGGGGAGCGGGGACGCCGGCTGCTGGGCGGACAGCGGCTGGGCCAGGCCCAGCAGCGCCGCGAGCCCGAACGCGGCGCGGCAGGACCGGGGGTGGATCACTTAGCGATTGTCGTAGACGTAGCTGTTGAGGTGGGCGATGGTCGTGGCCTGTTCGGCCAGCTGGTAGGCCAGCAGGTCACCGATGGTCACCACCCCGGCCAGCTGACCGCTACGCAGGACGGGCAGGTGCCTTATCCGGCGGCGGGTCATCAGTTCGGCGCATTCTTCCACCGTCATCTCCGCGGTCGTCGTCACCAGGGAGCGGGTCATGACCTCCTCGAGCCGGGTCGTGGAGGGCTCGCGCGCCTCGGCCACCACCCGGCGCAGCACATCCCGCTCGGTGAAAATCCCGCGCAACTCCCCATTCTCCGTGACCACCACCGCCCCGATACTCCGGGTGTTCATCAGCTTGGCGGCTTCCAGGACCGTCTGGCCTGGCGTGGCGGTCACAACCTCCGTGCCCTTCCGTGCCAGGATCTCGCGCACCGTCGCCATGTCGCCTCCTCCAGCGGGGGGGGGTACAGGCGATCATACTGGCCAAACCGGAATCGCGCCAGCCGGACCGGAAGTCAGGCCGACCCGCGCAGGTCCAGAACCATCAGGATATCCCGCTGGAGATCCGCTCCAACGGCAAAGCCGATCGTGCCGGCCGGCCGAAACCCGCACTTGCCATAGAATGCGATGGGCCGGGGTGCCTGCTCCCACACCGTGAGCCAGAGGTGGTCGGCGCCCTGGCCGCGGGCCTCGGCCACGGTGGCCGCCATCAGCCGCTGGGACACGCCCCGGCCGATCCAGGCCTGCTCCAGGTAGAACCGGACCAGCTGCCGGGCGGGTTCCGGCACGCCGGGCGGGGTCGTTCCCCTGGCCAGCTCCGCGTACCCCGTCGCGGCGCCGCCGGTCTCGGCCAGGAGCACGCAGCTGGCCGGGTCGGCCAGGCGGCGGGCGAAGTAGGCCACACTGCAGTGCTGTTCAATGTGGAGGGCGAGGTCCGCCGGCGAATTGGCGGGGCCATAGGCATCCCGGAAGGTCCGGGTCGCCAGCGCCGAGACGAGGGCCTCCTCGCCGGGCCGGGCCTGGCGGATGATGAGATCGGCCGGGGTCACGCCGGGCCGGGCGGCTCCGACTGGACCACGGTGGCGCCCCAGCCGTCGTAGGCGCCGCCGTGCGACTCGGCCAGGGTGGTGAAGCGAGATCTGAGACGCCGGAGTTCCCCGAGTTCCGGCGTCATTTCCCGGCTGCCCAGGCAGAGCCAGTCGTGCCCGGGGTCCACCGCCTCGAGCCGGATGGCATACCCGTCCTGGCGGAGGGTCTCGGCCACGGCCTGCGCCGCCTGCTCGCTGGGGAGGTAGAAGAAGAACTCCACCTCATGAGTCTGGTGGAGGTCCGAGCCGGCGTCGGCCAGCTCCATGAGGGTGGTGGCGTCCACGTCACGGGCCCGCTGCTCGCGCCGCGAGCCGGCGATCATCAGGTAGAGGCCAAGCGCGCCGAGCGCGAGCAGTACGCTGAGTGACATGGCGGCCCCAGGTGACCCCGGCGGGAGTGCCGGGCACGCCGAAGCTAATCCGCCACCGGGCGATGGTCTATCCTCGGGACCGGGCCCTGGCGCTCCAGCGCAGCCGGGCGATCGGCACCCGGCCCGCCTCGGTGACGGGTACTCCCTCGGCCAGGAGCCGCAGCCGCTGCTCGACGCCGCCGGCGTCGGGGGGAAGGCTCAGCCGGCCCGCGCTGTTGATGACCCGGTGCCACGGCACCGTGGTCCCCCGGGGAAGGGCATGGAGCGCATACCCCACCTGCCGGGCCTGCCGTCCCAGGCCGGCCAGCTCGGCGACCTGCCCGTATGTTGCCACCCGTCCCCGGGGAATCCGCCGGACGACTGCATACACCCGCTCCCACCGGGTGGCTCCCGCCTTGGCCATCAGACCGGGCGCGCGCTGGCCAGCTCCGGCAGTGCCATGGCCCCGACCGTCACCGCGCTCCCGGTCACCGCCCGGCGATGATAGTCCACCTGCCCGAGGTGATAGCCGAGGTGGACCGTCAGGTGGAGCAGCAGGTCCCCTGTCGTGAACTGATGGCCGACCAGTGGCTCAGGGTAGGGCGCGGACAGTGCCCCAGGATCAAGGGCTCCCAGCGTCCGGCCTACGGCGTCCCGTGCTGCATCCACCACCGCGACCAGCTCGGCCCGCGGCAGTCCACGGCGGGAGAACTCGGCGGGACGGTCGCGGACGTAGCCGGTCTGTCCCAGCTTGGCGCCGATGAAGTGCTGGAGGTTGCCGGCCAGGTGGAGGACGAGTGTGCCGCCGCAGTTGGTGAGCCCCGGCACCTCCTGCCAGGGCCCAGCCTCATCGGGATAGGCCTCGACCTCACGGCGCAGGGCGGCCAGGTCCCGCTGGTACAGCGCGGCGAGCCAACGGAGAGTATCGGTCATGGTCGTGGGCATGGGATCCGGCCTCACCCGCCGGCCGCCGAGTGGCGCTCCGCGATGCGGCCAAGGTGGTGTGTGGTGTGGTAGACCGTGAAGTTGAGCATCTCCCGCACGGTCAGCAATCCGAGCACCGGATGGGGCAGCAGGTAGTCGTCGAGGGCGGCCTCGGGCCACCGGCCGATTGCGTTCTGCAGCTCAACCGTGACCCGGGCCCATGCGTCCATGACCTGCCGCCGCCGGGCCTGAGGGTCGGCGGGTAGCTCCTCGGGGCGCGGCGTGTAGCGCCCGGCGGTCGCACCGGCGGCGAGCTGGCCGAGATAGACTCGCTTCATCTCCTCGAACGAGCGCGACGAAGCGCGCGGCTTCCCGAAGCGGAGGCGCAGGATCCACCGTGGCAGGCCGAGCGCCATCACCAGCGGCCGGGCCGACTTGGTCAGGTGCCGGACATGCTCGGCGGGTGACCAGGCGGCCCCTTGGGGGGCGAAGAACGCCTCGTCGCTCACGGGCAGGAGCTGGGTGCTGCCGGCGCCAAGCAGGCCGCCGAGGGCCTCGGCGAGCTGGGGGCCGCTCCCTGGTGAGGCCGTCATGCCGGCGGCGCCGGTGGAAATGACTGCAGGACGAAGGCGGCCAGCGCGAACTCGAGCCGGTCGAGCCGGCCGTCGCCCGTGTCCCGGTCGAGCGGCAGGCGGTCCCCGGCCAGGCTCCACTCGATGTCGGTCCATCGGCTGACCACCTCGCCGCCCGCCTGGCGGGCGGCCTCGAGCCAAAGGGCCTTCTCCTCGCCCTCCCAGACCAGGCGGAGGCGGCACCCGCCACGGGAGAACTCGACGAACCCATGCGGCTGGCCGCGCTCCGGCAGTTCCTGGACAATCAGCCGGAAGCCGTAGGCCTGGCATAGCGGGACGAGCCGGGCACGGGCCTGTTCAAAGGCGGCGGGGACGGGCGGGTGGGGCGCTTTGGGCATGCTGGGTGATCAGATCCTGGAAGGCGGCGAACCGGCGGCGGCCGCGGGCACACCGGCACGCGACCATTCGAGCCTGTCGAAGCTAGGCCACCGGCGCACGCGCGGGCAAGGCCGGACCGAGCGCGGTCCCTAGCGATCGAGCCGAAGCTCCCGGTTCTCGATGATACGCGCCCCCGGCCGGTCCTCCCTCGCCGCCGCCACCAGGGCTGCCGCCACCTGGGTGGCATGGACCGGCTTGTACCTGCCCGGCATGAGGAACGAGAACCATCCGGCCACCTTCTCCCCCAGGCGGAACTCGCCCCGCTCACCCAGCAGGAGTGATGGGCGGACGATGGTCACGCTCCGGTATCCCAGCGCCAGGATGGCGGCCTCGACCTCACCCTTCACCCGGTTGTAGAACACCGGCGACGCGGCGCTCGCCCCCACGGCGCTCACCAGCAGGAAGTGCGATGCGCCCCGGGCCAGGGCGCTCTGGGCCAGGCGGAGGGGATAGTCGTGATCCACGACGCGGAATGCCGCCTGCGAGCCTGCTTGCCGGATGGTGGTGCCGAGGGCGCAGAACACCTGCTGGACCCCTTCGAGCGCCGGCGACTCCTCCAGCCGGCCGAAGTCGGTCACGACCTCGGTGATCCGCGGGAGGCGGGTGTCGGCGGGGAGCGGACGCCGGACCAGGGCACGTACCTCGGCCACCCCCGGCTCGGCGGCCAGGCGATGGAGGCAGGCGGCGCCGACCAGGCCGGTACCACCGGCCAGCAGGATCACGCGGCCCGGCTGGGCCGGGTCAGCGGGTGATGGTCGAGTCAACGATCACCATGGCGCGATCGAGCAGCCACCGCCCGTCGCCCGACTTGACGAAGAAGGCCGCCATCCGCGCGAACTCCTCGGTGACGGGTTGCCCGGCTCGCTGGTAGGCCTCGTGTACCGTGGCCAGCTGGAAGGCCCGGTCACCGGCCGGGGTCACCTCCTCACTGGCCACATGCACGGCCGCCACCTTGTGCTGGGAGAGGAAGGTGGCGAGGAGCGCGGTAGCCTGGTCGCGGCCTCGCAGGGTCGGCGCACCCGTGAAGACGTACACGACATCCTCGGTGAGCAGCGCCTTCCACGCGGTGGTGTCGGCGGCCCGCTGGGCGGCCGCATAGCGCTCCCAGAACTCGGCCAGTTCGGCCGAGGGGTTGGCGGAGCTCCCCGCACGGGGCGCCGCCTTCTCCACGGAGCAGGCGGCCAGGAGCAGGCAGAGCGCGGCGAGCCGAAGGGGGGTTCTCATGCCAGGGGCGGGTTCGAGGGACCGGGGATAGGGGATATCACAGCGCTTTCCGAAGATGCAGGGTCTCGGTCTGGTAGCCGAGCCGCTCGTAGAGGGCGAGGGCGCGGCGGTTCGCGGCAAACACGTTCAATGTGATCGCGCCGTAGCCGCGCTCCCGGGCCCAGCGCTCCGCCTCCGCCATCAGCCGCTGGCCCAGCCCGCGGCCCTGGGCGGCGCGGTCAAGCGCCACCACCTCCACGTGGGCATGGGGACGGCCCGTGAAGTAGTCGGCCCGTGTTGAGACGAACAGCACACCCAGCGCCTCACCGGGGGCCCCCTCGGCCAGCAGCACCAGTGTCTCGGGACCGGGGGACTGGAGGGCCTGTCGGAGGATGGTGTGGTCCGCGGTGGCGATCTCTTCCGGGGTCCGCCACGCAGGTACGGGAAAGGCGCCGAGTTCCGCGGCCAGCCGGTGGATCGCGGGTTCGTCCGCCAGGCCGGCGGGCCGCAGGGTCACCGCGTCCGAGGCGGTAGGCCTGGTGGTCATACGCCGCCGGGCGGGGTATGAGGCTGGGGCAGGGCCGGCCGCGCCCCCCGTTCCAGGCTCGGCCGCTCACGGGCTGCCTGACGCATGGCGGACACCAGCTCGGCGGCCAGCGCCCGGTCGCCACGGCGGAGCCAGAACCGGACTCGGCCACCCTCCTCGCTGGGCACCTCGGCCAGGGCGGCCATGTCGTTGCCGGTGATCTCCAGGCGAGGGCGCCACCAGCCGCCGGCCAGCTTCACCGTGCGCAGCCGCTCCAGCGGGATCGCCACCGCCTCAGCCGGCAGGGCGAGGATCTCGGACCGGACCGCTGCACCCTCCACCTCATCCGTGGCAGCCGTGCCGCTCCACTCGATCTGCAGCACCTCGCCGTCGAACCGCATCAGCCCGTGGAAGGCGAAGTCGGTCCAGGAAATCACCGCCTCCCCCGACAGGTTGTCCCTGCTCGGAACCTTGAGGCTGAAGGGAAGCGGGGGGAGTCCGGGTGCCGTCATGGTGCGGCGATCTGGCGGGCGTGGTGCTGGTTGTGGACCGTGGCGAAGCGGAGGGCATCGCTGGCGTCCAGTCGCCCGAACACGTGGTGCGTGAAGCCGGGCGGGCCGGCGGCCGGGGACAGGAAGGACGCCTCGGCGCGATCGGCCTCCGCCTTGAGGGCGCCCAGAACCTGCTCCCGCTCGAACGGTCCCGCGCCCGGCCGCAGTTCCCGCGGGGCGCGTGCCCCCGAGGGGATGTCTCCCCGGTTCAGTATGGCGCCGAGATAGCGGAGCCGGAGCAGCGGCCGGAGCCACCAGGAAGTCCGTACCCGGAGCCCCGGCCCGCCGCCGGCTTCGCTCAGGACCGCCTCATAGGTCAGCCGCAGGTGCTCTGCCACCTGGGCGGGTGACCATTTCTGATCGCCCAGGGGCACCTCCCACCGGGACGCGGGAACATCGCGGGCGGTGCGGAGAAACTCGTCCACCGAGGCCCGGTGGGCGGCGCAGGCGGCAGTGAGGTCGGTGGCTGGTGACATGAGCCTGGGGAAATGAGGTCAGGACCGGACGGAAGATAGCCGGAGCCGGCCCTATCGCGGGGCGGGCTGGTCGCGTCCCGGCGGGGTGAATGTCACATCCACCTCGTACCCCGTGGAGGCGAACAGCGCGGAGAGCACGTTGCGGGCGCCGGCCTGGGCGTGTTCCTGCACGCCGAGCTCTCGTGCGGCCGAGGTCAGGCGCGCCCGGGCCAGCTGGTAGATCGTGTCCCGGTCCTCGGGGTGGAAGGGATTCCACAGGCCCCTGCTCTCGTCGTAGGTCTTGAGCTGGACGATATCTATCCCAACGAGGCTGGCGCGG
>CAZCVG010000013.1:0-34161 GCA_964501735.1 uncultured Gemmatimonadaceae bacterium
ACGAGGGCGAGACCAAGGCCAGGTACACCGGCCCGCCCACGCCGTGGACCTACCTCCAGGGGGAGCCGAAATACACCTGGATGAAGGCGCCCCGGTATGAGGGCCGGCCGATGCAGGTGGGACCACTGGCCCGCATGCTGGTGGGCTATGCCAGCGGCCACCAGGAGATCCAGGCCATGGTGAAGGAGGTCATGGACCGCCTGGACGTGGGCCCCGAGGTGCTCTTCTCCACCCTCGGCCGGACCGCCGCCCGTGGCATCGAGACAGTGATGCTCGCCCGGCGGATGAACACCTGGTACGACGCGCTGGTCACCCGCATCAAGAGCGGTGACACCCAGACCTTCAACGGCGACAAGTGGGAACCCTCCACCTGGCCCAAGGCGGAGGCGAAGGGATTCGGCTGGCTGGACGCCCCGCGCGGCGCGCTGGGGCACTGGGTCAAGATCAAGGACGGCAAGATCTCCCAGTACCAGTGCGTGGTGCCCAGCACCTGGAACTGCTCCCCGCGGGATCCCGAAGGCCAGATGGGGCCCTATGAGGCCTCGCTGGTGGATAACCACCCCCTCATCCGGCCCGACCAGCCGCTGGAAATCCTCCGGACCATCCATTCCTTCGACCCCTGCATGGCGTGCGGGGTTCACGTCCTGGATGCCAGCGGCAACCTGGTCACGGAGGTCAAGGTGCAATGACGGCCCCTCCCAGCGCGCCGAGGCCGGCCCCGTCGCGATTCACCCTCGGCCACAAGGTGCCGCCCGCCAGCGGCGAGTACAGATGGGTCTACCTCTGGGACGCCCCGATCCGGGTCATGCACTGGCTGGCGGCCCTGGCCATCGTGGTCCTGGCGGTCACCGGGTTCTACATCGGCAAGCCCTACTTCATCACCGGGGGCGCCGAGTCCTCCGATCCCTTCGTCATGGGGTGGATGCGGTTCCTGCATTTCGCATCGGCCGCGGTGCTGGTCATGACCGCCATCGTCCGGGCCTACTGGCTCTTCGCCGGCAACAAGTTCGAGCGGCTCCGCGCCCTCTTCCCCCTCCGGAAGCGGGACTGGGTGAGCATGTGGAAGCAGGCCCGGTTCTATCTCATGGTGGAGCCCCATCCCCCGGCGTATCTCGGGCACAACCCGATGCAGCAGCTGAGCTACACCGGGATCTATGCGGTGGCCGCGGTCATGGTCATCACCGGCTTCGCGATGTACGGGCAGTCGGACCCGTCGGGGTTCTTCTACCGGGCCTTCAACTGGGTCGGCGTCCTGTTCGGGGGGATGCCGATCGTCCGGTTCGTCCACCACGTGCTGTCGTGGATCATCCTCATCTTCATCCCCATTCACGTCTACCTCACGCTCCGGGCCGACACCCTGGAGCGCACCGGAGTGGTCTCCTCGATCATCACGGGCGGGCGGTTCGTGGATGCCAGGCAGGAGTTCATCGATGACGATGACGCCTGAGCCGCGCGGCGGGACCCTGGTCCTGGGCTGCGGCAACCCGATCATGGCCGACGACGGGCTGGGCATCGCGGTGCTCGGCCGGCTGGCGCAGGGCTGGCGGATCTCGCCCGAGGTCCGCCTGATGGACGGCGGGACCTGGGGGGTGAACCTGCTGCCCGCCATCGAGACTGCCGAGCGGCTGCTGCTGCTGGATGCCGTCCGCGCGGGGCTCCCGCCGGGCACGCTGACCACCCTGGCCGATGCCGAGCTGCCGCGGTTCTTCGCCCACAAGCTCTCGCCGCACCAGATCGACCTGCGCGAGGTGCTGGCGCTGGCCGAACTGCGCGGCACCCTGCCGACCAGCATCGTGGCCCTGGGGGCCGAGCCCGAGGTGGTGGACCTCCGCGACGGCCTCAGCCCGTCGGTCGCTGCCACGGTGGATGAGCTGGCCCGCCGGGCGGCGGCCCAGCTGGCCGCCTGGGGGCACGAGCTCACGCCCCGGGCGGCCGCCACCCATGCATGAGATGAGCCTGGCCCTGGAGGTCGGGCGCATGGCGGAGGAGTACCTCCGTCATCAGCCCGGCCGGCTGCTCCGGCTCGGCGTGGCGGTCGGGGACGACGCCGGGGTGGAGCCTGACAATTTCGCCTTCTGCCTGGAGGCGGTGCTCGCCGGCCCGCCCTTTGGCGGCGCCCGCCCCGAACTGAGCCGGGTGCCGGGCGACATGCTCCGGCTGGACTACCTGGAGGTGGATGATGGCCGTCCGGACCATTGAGGTGCGCGAGCGGGTCATGGCCAGGAATGACGAGATCGCCGCCCTGGTGCGCCACCGCCTGGGCATGGCCGGGGTGACGGCGTTCAACGTGGTTTCCTCCCCGGGGTCCGGCAAGACCAGCCTGCTGGAACGCACCCTGGACCGGCTGGGCGAGGAACTGGGGATCGCGGTCGTCACCGGTGATGTCCAGACCCAGAACGATGCCGACCGCCTGGCCCGCCGCACCGGCCGGCTGGTGCAGGCGGTAGTCACCGGCGGCGCCTGCCACCTCGACGCCAGCCAGGTGCAGGCGGCCCTCGACGCGATCGACCTCAGCGAGACCCGGGTGCTGTTCGTGGAGAACGTCGGCAACCTGGTCTGCCCCGCCAGCTGGGACCTCGGCGAGGCGGCCAAGATCGTGGTGCTGTCGGTGACGGAGGGAGAGGACAAGCCGCTCAAGTACCCGGCCATGTTCCGGCGGGCGCGGTACGCGGTGATCAACAAGATTGACCTGCTGCCCCACCTGGATTTCGACCTGGACCGGGCCATCGCGTTCGCCCGGCAGGTCAACCCGGCGCTGGAGTTCTTCCTGACCTCCGCCCGGACCGGCGAGGGGCTCGACCGCTGGTTCGACTTCCTGCGGGCCCAGGCCCGGGCCCCGCTCCCGGTATGAGCGCCACCATGCGGCCGCTGGCGGCCTGCCGGGTCCGGGTGCGGGGCGTCGTCCAGGGCGTCGGATTCCGGCCCTTCGTGCACCGGCTGGCGCTCCGGCATCACCTCGCCGGCTGGGTGCGGAACGCCGCCGGGGAGGTGACTGTGCTCCTCGAGGGACGGGACGAGGACATCACCCGGTTCCTGGTCTCGCTCCGGGCCGAGGCGCCGGCGCTGGCCCGGATCGAGGTGGTGGAGGTGGACCCGGTCGAGCCGGTGGGGATGGACTCGTTCCGGATCGAGGCCAGCGACGAGGACACCGGGCAGCGGCTGCCCGTGCCGCCCGATGTCGGCCTCTGTCCCGCCTGTGAGGCGGAACTGCTCGACCCGTCCAACCGGCGCCACGGCTACCCGTTCATCACCTGCACCGACTGCGGCCCGCGCTACACCGTGATCGAGCGGCTGCCGTACGACCGCGAGCGCACCACGATGCGGGTGTTCCGGCAGTGCCCGGAGTGCCAACAGGAGTACCGGGCCCCCGGCAACCGACGGTACCACTCCGAGACCAACAGCTGCCCCGCCTGCGGCCCCACCCTCTGGCTGGAAGCGGGCGCCCCGGGCCGGACCGGGCACACCGGGGCCGGCGCACTCAGGGAGGCGGGCCTGATGCTCCGCCGGGGCGGGATCCTCGCGCTCCGCGGGTTCGGCGGCTTCCACCTGGCCTGCGACGCGACCAGCGAAGCGGCCGTGGCGCTCCTGCGGGCCCGCAAGCGGCGCGAGGCCAAGCCCCTGGCGGTGCTGGTACGGGACATTGAAGCAGCGGAACGGCTGGCCGACCTCAACCAGATCACCGCCGCGCTGCTGCTCGGCCAGGAGCGGCCGGTGGTCCTGCTCCCCCGGCGGCCCGACAGCCCCCTCGCGCCGTCGGTGGCGCCGGGGCTGGACCAGGTGGGGCTGATGCTGCCGTCCACCCCGCTCCACCTCCTGCTGGCCGACGCCGCCGGGATCCCGCTGGTGATGACCAGCGGCAACCTGAGCGAGGAACCGATCGCCATCGGCAACAGCGAGGCCCGCCGCCGGCTGGCCGGGATCGCCGATGCCTTCCTGCTGCACGACCGGGAGATCCTCTCCCGGAGCGACGACTCGGTGGTGCGCGTGGCCGGGATCAGCCCGGTCTTCCTGCGGCGCTCCCGCGGGTACGCGCCCCTCCCGCTCCGCCTGCCGGTGGCCAGCCCGGTGCCGCTCCTCGCGGTGGGGCCGCACCTCAAGAACACCTTCACCCTGGTGCACGGGGACCACGCCTGGGTCAGCCCGCACATCGGCGACCTCGAGAGCATCGAGGGCCTGGAACACTTCCGCCAGGCGCTGGCGGTCTACCGCCGGCTGTTCCGGGTCGAGCCGGAGGCGGTGGTCCACGACCTCCATCCGGGCTACCTCTCGACCCGGATTGCCAAGGAACTCGGCCTCCCCCGGTTGCTCGCGGCCCAGCATCACGAGGCCCATGTGGCGGCGGTGCTGGCCGAGCACGGGGAGACCGGGCGGGTGCTGGGGCTTGCGTTCGACGGGACCGGGTTCGGCAGCGACGGCGCCACCTGGGGCGCGGAGCTGTTCATCGGCGGCCTGGACGAGCTCCGCCACGCCGCCCGGCTGCGCCAGGCCCCCATGCCCGGCGGCGACCTCGCCGCCCGGCGGCCCTGGCGGGCCCTGCTGGGCTACACCGCCCTGGACCCCGTGCTGCGGGACGCCTGCGCGCCGGTCTTCGCGCCGGTCCCCCGGGCCGAGATGGAGCTGGCGGAACAGCAGATCGCGGCCGGGCTCAACGCCCCGCTGGCGTCCTCGATGGGCCGGCTGTTCGATGCGGTGGCCTCCATCCTCGGGGTCCGGCAGGTGTCGGACTACGAGGGCCAGGCCGCCATGGAACTCGAGGCCCTGGCCGGGCGCCGGGTGGCCGCCGAGTACCCGGTGCCGATCGAGGACGACGGGCAGGGTGGCTGGGTGCTGAACCCGGTGCCGCTGCTCACCCGGCTGGCCATCCGGCGCAGCCGCGGCGTGGATGCCGGGGACCTCGCCGCCGACTTCCATGCCAGCATCGCGCGGGCGGCGGAAATGCTGCTCTGCCGCGCCGCGGAGGCCAGCGGGCTCGCGGTGGTGGTGCTGTCCGGCGGCACCTTCCAGAACGCCCGGTTGCTCACCTCGCTCCGCCGCCGGCTGGAACGCCGCCGCTTCCGGGTGCTCACCGCCCGGGAGCTGCCACCCAACGACGGCGCCATCAGCTTCGGCCAGGCCGCGCTCGGCGCGGCGTGGCTCGCGGCCGGGCGGTGAACCCGCCCCATCACCCAGGAGCCCACCATGTGCCTCGGCATCCCCGGCCGGATCCTCGACACCCGCGATGATCGCGGCCTCTGCATGGGCACGGTGGACTTCGGCGGCGTCCGGCGCGACGTCTGCCTCGCCTATGTCGCCAGCGAGGTGGCCCCCGGCGACTACGTGGTGGTGCACGTGGGCTTCGCCATCTCCAGGGTGGACGAGGCGGAGGCCCGCCGCACGTTCGAGGCGCTCCGGGAAATGAGCCAGCTGGAGGAACTCGACTGGATGCGGGAGGTGGCCGACCAGAGCCTGGGAAACGCGGGAGGACCGGCATGAAGTACCTCTCCGAGTATCGTGAGCCCGCGGTGGCGCAGGCGCTGATCCAGCGCATCCGGGCCACCGCCACCCGCCGCTGGACCCTCATGGAGGTGTGCGGCGGACAGACCCACACCATCGTCCGGCAGGGCCTCGACGAGCTGCTGGGCGAGGCGGTCGAGATGATCCACGGCCCGGGCTGCCCGGTCTGCGTCACCCCGCTGGAACAGATCGACAAGGCGCTCGCCCTGGCCGCCAGGCCGGACGTGATCTTCACTTCGTTCGGCGATATGCTCCGGGTGCCGGGCTCCTCCTGCGACCTGCTCCAGGTCCGGGCCCGCGGCGGCAACGTCCGGGTGGTCTACTCGCCGCTCGACGCCCTCGAGCTGGCCATTCGTACCCCGGACCGGCAGGTGGTCTTCTTCGCCGTGGGCTTCGAGACCACCGCCCCCGCCAATGCCATGGCCGTCTGGCGGGCCCGCCAGCTCGGTGTGCCCAACTTCAGCGTCCTGGTCTCGCATGTCACCGTGCCGCCGGCGATGACCGCCCTCCTCAGCGCGCCGGACAACCGGGTGCAGGCCTTCCTGGCGGCGGGGCATGTCTGTTCCGTCATGGGCTGGACCGAATACGAGCCCATCGCCGCCGCCTACCGGGTGCCGATCGTGGTCACCGGCTTCGAGCCGATCGACATCCTCGAGGGGATGCTGATGGCCGTCGAGCAGCTCGAGGCCGGCCGGCACGAGGTCGAGAACCAGTACGTCCGCTCGGTGCGGCGGGAAGGGACCCCACCCGCCCAGGACCTGGTGCGGCGGGTGTTCCGCCTGGGGGACCGCCAGTGGCGGGGCATCGGCACCATCCCCGCGAGCGGGCTCATGCTCCGGGAGGAGTACGCCGACTTCGACGCGGAACTCCGCTTCGGCCTGGGCAGCATCCACGCCGAGGAGCCGGCGGCCTGCCGGGCGGGCGACGTGCTGCGCGGCACCCTCAAGCCCAACCGGTGCCCCGCATTCGGCACGCTCTGCACACCGGAGCGCCCGCTGGGGGCCCCGATGGTCTCCTCCGAGGGAGCCTGCGCCGCGTACTACAACTACGCCCGCTTCCGCGCGCCGGCGTCCCACAGCGGAGCGGTGCCATGACCGGCGTGCGCCTGGAAGCCCCGGCGTGCGCCCTGCCCCTCACCGACCACGAGCGGGTGCTGCTGGGCCACGGCTCCGGCGGCAAGATGTCCGCGGCCCTCATCGCGGAGCATTTCCTGCCGAACCTCACCAATCCCTACCTCCGGGAACTGGCCGACGGCGCCGTGGTGCCGGTGGGAGACACCACCCTGGTGGTCTCAACCGACAGCTTCGTGGTCAGCCCGCTGGAGTTCCCCGGCGGGGACATCGGCGCGCTGGCCGTCCACGGCACCATCAACGACGTGGCCATGATGGGCGCCCGGCCGCTCTACCTCACGGCGGGATTCGTGCTGGAGGAGGGCCTTCCGTTCGAGGTGCTGGATCGGGTCATCCGCAGCGTGGCGGCGTGCGCCGGCGCGGCAGGCGTGCCGGTCGTGGCCGGGGACACCAAGGTGGTGGAGCGCGGCAAGGCCGACGGGATGTTCATCAACACCACCGGCATCGGGCTGCTCGGCCCCGGCTTCCGGCCCGGCCCTGCCCGGGCCCGGGCCGGTGACGTGATCCTGGTGAGCGGCCCGCTGGGCCGCCACGGCATGGCCATCATGGCGGTCCGCGAGGGACTGGCCTTCGAGACCACGATCACCAGCGACACCGCCAACCTCGCCCCGCTGGTCCAGTCGCTGGCGCTGGCGATGCCGGCCGCGGTCGCGACGCTCCGCGACCCGACCCGTGGCGGTCTCGCCAGCGCGCTGAACGAGATCGCCCAGGCCTCCGGCGTGGGGATGGAGCTGGACGAGACCGCACTGCCCATCCCCGCGGACGTGGGGGCCGCCTGCGCCATGCTGGGCCTCGATCCGCTCTACGTGGCCAACGAGGGCGTGCTCACCGCCATCGTCCGGCCCGAATCCGCGGAGGCCGCCCTCGAGGTGCTGCGCGGCCACCCCGCCGGCCGGGAGGCGCGGGTCATCGGCCGGGTGGTGGCCGAGCACCCCCGGTACGTCGTGCTGCGCACCGCCCTCGGCGCCTCCCGGGTGGTGGACCTGCTGCCGGGGGACCAGCTGCCGCGGATCTGCTGAGCACGGGGGGCCGCCCGGAAACACCAGGGGGAACCGCCCACCGGGCGGTTCCCCCTGTTTTCTGCTACCCCCGGGCCTCGGGGCGGTTCAGCCGAACAGGCCGTCCACGGAGAGGTAGCGCTCCCCGGTGTCGTAGCAGAACGCCAGCACCCGGCTCCCCACGGGCAATTCCGGGAGCTTTTTTGCCACGGCCGCGAGCGCCGCGCCCGAGGAAGGCCCGACGAAGATCGCCTCCTCCTTGGCCGCGCGCACCGCGTAGGCGAACGCCTCCTCCTCCGACACCTGGATCACCCCATCGAGGGTGGCGGCATTCAGGTTGGCGGGGATGAACCCCGCGCCGATGCCCTGGATCTTGTGCGGGCCCGGCGTGCCGCCGGAGATCACCGGCGACTTGGCCGGTTCCACCGCGAAGGTCTTGAGCCGCGGCATCGTCCGCTTGAGCACCTCGCTCACCCCGGTGATGTGCCCGCCGGTGCCGACGCCGGTGATCAGGAAGTCGAGGCCCTCGGGGAAGTCCGCCAGGATCTCCCGGGCGGTGGTGGCGCGGTGGATCTCCACGTTGGCGGGATTGTCGAACTGCTGCGGCATCCACGCCCCCGGCGTGGCGGCCACCAGCTCCCGGGCCCGCTCGATGGCCCCCTTCATCCCCTTCTCCCTCGGGGTCAGGTCGAACTGCGCGCCGTACGCCGCCATGATCCGCCGCCGCTCCACCGACATGGACTCGGGCATCACCAGCACCAGGCGGTAGCCCTTCACTGCCGCGGCCATGGCGAGGCCGATCCCGGTGTTGCCGGAGGTGGGCTCGATGATCACGCTGTGGGGCCCCAGGATCCCCCGGCGCTCGGCGTCCTCGATCATCGCGACGCCGATGCGGTCCTTGATGCTGCCCCCGGGGTTGGCCCGCTCCAGCTTCAGCCACACCTCGACCCCCGCCGGATACAGCCGGTTGATCCGCACATGGGGCGTGTTGCCAATGGTCTCGAGAATGCTGTTGGCCTTCATATGTTGAACTCCAGGAGGTGTTCGGCCGAATGCCGCGGGCGCTCGATCGTCGCCCCATGCGTCACCACCGATCCCGGCGCCACGCTGTGGGTCAGCCACACGTTGCCACCGATGACGGTGCCTTCCCCGATCACGGTCTCGCCGCCCAGGATGGTGGCGCCCGCATAGATGACCACGTCATCCTCGATGGTAGGATGCCGCTTCTGTTCGGCCAGCTCCTTGCGGACGCTGAGCGCGCCGAGCGTCACCCCCTGATAGAGCCGCACCCGGTCCCCGATCACCGCGGTCTCGCCGATGACGATGCCGGTCCCGTGGTCAATGGCCAGGGAGCGCCCGATCCGGGCGCCGGGATGAATGTCGATCCCGGTCTGCCGGTGGGCAAACTCGGTGATCAGCCGGGGCAGCAGCCACACGCCGAGGCCACCCAGGGTGTGGGCCATGCGGTAGCAGGCGATCGCCAGGAAGCCGGGGTACGCCAGGATGACCTCGTCCACGCTCCGGGCCGCGGGATCCGCCTCACAGGTGGCGGTGGCGTCGAGGTAGAGCTCGTCGGCCAGCGCCGGCAGCGACTGCAGGAAGGCCCGGCTCCGGGTCTCGGCCTCCGGCGCGGCCACGCCCTGGGCCAGCAGGAAGGCATCCAGCTGGCCCCGAAGCCGCTCAACCTCGGCCCGGACCTGGCCGGCCGAGGCACTCTGGGACGGGGTGTAATGGGGGAAGAGCAGCGCCAGCGCCGCGTGGGTGAAATCCTCGGCGAGCTCGCGCGCCTGCACGGGGAGGGTGTACTCCTCGCGCCGCAAGGCAACCTGCCGGATGAACGGCTCCAGCACGGGATCCATGCGGGGAACATACACCGGATCGGTGGCCCCGGCAGCCCGGGCCGGGGTCGGGGCGGTCAGCGCCGCAGGTACAGCCGCCAGATCAGGTAGGCAGCGCCCGGGATCAGGACGAAGACCAGCCGGAACCAGCTGCTGAAGCTGCCGCCGAAGTGGAACAGCGCCACCGTCGTGGCCGCCACGAGGGCCAGCAGTCCCAGCCCGGTGGCCTTCCCTGCCACGGTTTCCATGAAGGCCCGGCGCCGGGGCAGCGCCCCGGGCCGGTCGGGCCAGGCCACCCGCTCGCGCACCACCTCCACCGGGATCCGGGAGGGCAGTTCCTCGAGAGGCAGGAGGGTGCCCCCGGCGGCGCGCTGCAGGAAGCCGTTCACGAACGAGGCATACGCCGCCCGCTGGGCGTCATCACCCGTCTCATCGAGCCGAATGGTGTAGCCGGGCTCGCGGAAACGAATGATGAGCCGCTTGCGCATCTCGAGCCCGCGGGTGAGGTCCTCGTCCAGCGACCAGTCCACCACCTGGTCCCAGGCGAACCGGCGGGTCACCGGCTTGCGCCAGGTCCAGGTGTCGGCATACGGGATGAGGGCCTCGGTGATGCCCTCGTCATCCAGGATGAACTCGGCCCGGTAGATGGCCGCCCGGATGGCCAGGTACAGCGCCAGCACGAAGGCGCCGGCCGCGACCACGGCCGGCACCCCCGCCAGGAGCAGCGAGACGAGGATGACCAGCGCGATCTGCACCGGCAGCCAGATCGCGCGGATCAGCCTCCCCTGCGCCACGTAGTTCGCCCGATAGGCAATCTGCGCCACGCCTACTGCCCGAGGTAAGCCGCCAGTGATTCGCCCACCCGGGTGCCCTCCGCCTGCGGCGTCTGGGTCTTGCCGTACTTGCCCTTGGCGTACTCCACCGTCTGCGGGCCGACCTGGCCCATCAGCTGCTCGATGGTGGTGCCGGCCGGGGCGCTGGCCATGGCCTCGACCAGGTAGTAGGTGAACACGCTCGCCAGGCCGCCGCGGCGCGGCCAGCCACTCGCCGTCCAGGATACCTCCTTGTCGCTCGAGGCGGCCAGGAGGATGTGCTTGGCCGGCAGGGCTGCCCGGGCGGTGCTGGGCGCCAGGTAGCTCTTGGGGACGTCCACCGTGCCCTTCACGTCCTTGAACGCCACGATCTTGGGGAACCCGCCGGCGGCCCGCGAGCCGGTGCCGGAGTAACAGGCGTCGAGGACCAGCAGCACCCGGCCGGAGTTGAGCTCGTTGGCGAGGATGCCCAGCTCGTCGTCGAGCATCAGGCTGCCCTTCTCCTCGGTGGTGTTGCCCCAGACGTAGATCGCCTCGTCCTTGCCGTCCTCTTCCGGGTCGTCGGCGCCGGTGATCCCCACGTTCTCGTCCAGCTGGGTCCCGTGACCGGAGTAATAGAAGACCACTGTGCCGGTGGGCCCGGCCTGGGCCAGGAAGCGGCGGAAGGCGTTGATGATCTGATCGCGGTTGCCGTTGCGGTCGGTGAGGGTGACGATGTTGTCGGGCTTGAAGCCGTACTTCCGGATCAGGACGTCCCGGAAGATCACCGCGTCCTCGCGGGGGCCGGTGAGGTCTTCCTCGGTCCCCGGATAGTCGGAGATGCCGACCACCACCGCGTACTTCTCCCCCGCCGCGCCGCCACCCGGATAGAGCGCGGCCCAGTCGGTCGTGGCCGAGCTGCTGGCGGTGGAGACCACCTCGATGGCATAGCGGCCGTACAGGTACTCCTTGCCGGCGGCGGCGCTGGAGTTGGCGACGATGAGGTAGTCGCCGTCGGCGGGCAGGCGGAGCCGGAGCCCGGCATCAGTGGTCCCGCCGCCGAGGCCGTCGTCGTTCTCGGCCAGGGTCTCGAGCCCGTTCGCGGCCTGGCGCACGACGATGAGATAGGCATCGGCCTGGGTCGAGCGCATGGTGATCGTCAGGGTCTCGCCGGCCTTCCCGCGATAGGACCAGACCTCATACGGCGACTGGTCGCTGCCCATCACCGGGTCGGAGGCGTCCAGCTCACCCCGGGCATTGAGCCCCGCCAGCAGGGTGGTTGAGGCGCGGGCGGCCTTGGGCCGGTCGAGCGTCACCTTGCCCTTGGTCTTGATGGGTGTCTTCGGCGGCGTCCCCTGGGCCAGCAGCGGCGTGGCGCACAGCAGGGCTGCCAGGGTGCCGCCGGCGAATGCCAGGTAGCGGGGTGAAGCGGGTCGTTCGAGCATACGGATCTCCTGGGGGTGGAAGGGCCGGCGCCTCAGCGGGCCGGCGGGACAATCTGTAAGGTCAGGGTCGCGGTGGTGCCGGTGCCCTGCGGCGCGGGAGCGCTGCCGGCCCGGGTGCGCCCGTAGGTGTGGGCGAGCAGCCGTTCGAGGGGGTGCTCCGTTCCCCGGGTAGGCCCGCGCGCGGTCAGGACCGGCGCGAAATCCACCCGCTTCCGGGTGGCGAACAGCTTGATCACCTCGGTGCCGTAGGGCTCGGTGGCGAAGAAACAGATCGTGCTGCGGTAGGTGGCGCCCGACGGCAGCAGGTTGTCCTCGCCCGCGAGATCAGGTCGGGGGAACAGCTGGCCGATCTCCCCGTCGGGCGTGAGGTCCAGCACGGCGATGTAGGCCGGGTCGCTGCCGTCGTTGATGAACCGGAGGAAGAACCCGTCGTTGGGCCGCAGCTCCCACTGGCTCCCGGCGGTCAGCCGGGCCGCGGCACGCGTGGTGTCGGACTGGCGCGCGTCGCAACTGCCGTCGGCGGCAAAGCGGTGAGTGGCCGGCACCAGCTCCGCCCGGACGCGGATGCGGGGATCCTGCATCGTCACCCGCTTGAGGTAGCTGCTCCGCGCCAGGGTGCGGACCCGCTCGGTGAGCCGGGCCCGCCCCTCGGCGGTGGTCGCATCCACGGGGCCGAGCAGCGCCACCGTGGTGTCCTCCGCCCAGCTCACCGTCAGCGGCGCGGCGCCCCGGGCCAGGGCTCCCACCGGACGCACCATCAGTTCGGCGATGGAATCAGAAACCTCGACCACGCCGCTCTGGCCGAATTCGCCGGCGAGTGCGTTGCGGGTGGCCACGGGGATCGCCGGGTCCAGCCGCACCCGGACCCGGAACTCCTGGAAGGCGTACGCGGTCACGAACGCCCAGGTCTGGGCCACCGCCCCGCCGCCGCCCGCCACCCGCACCCGGGCGGCGAGTTCATCCGAGGCAATCACCTCGCCGGTGGCGACCGCGCGGGCCGCCGCCGGGTCGCTGGTGCCGATGGCATGGAACGACACCGTGGTCCCGGGCAGCAGGCCCACCAGCGATCCACCGTCGAGGACCGCCAGGCTGTCGCCCTCGACACTGGCCACCCGGAGGTAGGGACGCTGGGACACGGCCCGGCCGCTGAAGAGCTCGACGTCGGCATCCCCCTCCAGCTGCGGGGTCTGCAGCGGCACCTCCCCCTGCATCCAGCCCTTGACCTGGTCGAACAGCGCCCGGTAGGTGACCCGGCCCCCGCCTGCATCGAGGTTGGCGAGGGCCCGGCTGAGCGCCACGGAGAGCGAACCCGCCGTGCGGTCCTCTCCCTTCAGTTCCACCTCGCTGGCCAGCTGATCCTGGCGCGCGGCCGAGAAGATCACCATCGGCGCCGGCCCCGCCCCACCTCCCGAGGCGCTCCGGGTGGCGGCGCCCGTCGCCCGCACCCAGCCGGCCCCCTCCTCGACCCCCCGGGTCGCGGTGCGGGCCGGCTTGCCGATCGGGGGAAGCCCGCCCCGTACCGGCAGGGCGCTCCGGGTAGCCGAGCCCGAGTGGCAGGCATCAATGAACATCACCACATTGCCCCCGGGCCCCAGCCGGTCGCGGATCCGCGCCAGCCGCGGCTCGAGCTCATCATCCCGGACGTGGAACTGCCCCTGGTAGGTCTCGGGATCCACGTCCCCACGGGCATCGAAGGGCACCAGCACCTCGTCCAGCCCGTCGAGTTCGTCGCCATTATCGTCGGTGATCTGGTGTCCGTGGCCCGAGTAATGCACCACGACGACATCCCCGGGGCGGGCCCCGGTGGCCAGGTCGTCGAGAGCCTGCAGGATCCCGGCCCGGGTGGCCTGGCTGTCGGCCAGCACCCGGATGGCGCTGGAGTCGAAGCCCTGCCTGAGCAGCGCGGCGCGGAGCAGCGGCACATCGTTATCGGAGCTGAGCCGGGAATACCCGCTGGCCCGCGGATACCGCGCAATGGCGATGATGAGAGCCAGCTTCCGGCCGCTGTCGGCCCGGACAGCAAGCCGCGAGGAGGTGACGGGACCGTCCGCCGGGGCCGAGGGCGTGGAACCGGGCACCAGCACCAGCGCGCCAGCGAGCCACGCCGCCGGCAGCGGGGGAATCCTGAAGAGCACGAGAACCTGGCCTGTCAGTTGGAAAACCGGGCGGTAGATGCGCGCGTGGAAGTGACTTGCACGTAGCCCGTTGTATGACGACACTGTAATCTACAGCAGGTGTCTCCGGGCACTACTCCCCGCGTCCTGTGTCGGCAGTTCCCGGGAACCACCGCCTTCACACTGGCTCCGCAATGCGACTTCTCGACTCTGCATTCCGGCTCCTGGCCCTCGCCGCCGCGCTGGCACTCTGCCCCGCGGCGGCCTCGGCCCAGAACCCGGACAACCCGGTCTCCGAGAAGGACATCCTCTTTCGGATCACCGAGGTCCGGGACGCCGGTGGCGACTCGGTCATCGCCGTGCTGGAAACCGGCATCGGCGGCGGAATCGAGGCCGGGATGCTGGGCGCGGCCATCGGGATCCACAACGACACCCTGCCTCGCCGCGCCGGGCGGAATCTCGGCCCGGCCCGGATCGTGGCCAGCGACACCAACACGGCCACGGCGGTCATTCACCTGCGGGAACCTGGCGAGCCCGCCTCCCGGGTCCTCCCCGGCGACCTCATCGAGCTGACGCTGGTCGAGCGCTATTCGCCGACGCCGGGATTCCTGACCGACCTCGTTACCCAGCGCATCAGCATCGCCGGCGACGACGGCAAGGAGCTGTACCGGCTCTGGACCGTGCTGTTCGAAGACAGCGACTCGATGGAGACCCGGGTGCTCCGCGCCATGGTGCTCAACCTCCGGAAGGTGGCCAAGCGGCTGAGCGGCGACACCAGTGCATCCCTCAATACCCCTATCTCGCGGGGCCGCTACGCCGGCCGGACCCTTTTGCAACTTGTGGGCCGCGCCACAGAGGCGGACCTGCGCGGCCTCTTCGATTACATGACCAGCTACCCCGGGAGCTTCAAGGGCCGGCACCTGAACCTGGCGGTCACCTTCGGCGACTGGGCCGACCGGGGAGCGACACCAGGGAAGGACGGAGTCCGGGATGAGCTGCTGGCCGCGCCGGATGACGCCGAGCGCCGCCGGCTGATCAACGGCCAGCCGGACGCGCTGTCAGACGGGGTGTGGCTGGGGGACTGGAATTCGACCGCCATCGAGTGGGCGGGGAGCGGCAAGGAGGCGGAGGCCCGGGCGCTCAACCGGGTGGTCCTCATGGTGGTGGACGAGTACAAGATCGAGAGCCGGCGCGGGTGGGCCATCTTCGCCACCGCCCAGATCGAGCACCGGCTGCGCAACCGGGAGGCCGCCATCGCCGCCTACCGGCAGGCGATCCCGGCCTTCCAGCGCGCCGAAGACGAGGAGGGCGTGCGCTACGCGCTCAACAACATTGCCGACGAGCTCAACCTGCTCAATCGCTTCGCCGAAGCGGTGACCATCTGGGACACGGTGGTGCAACTGGAGCGCGAACGCACCCGGATTGACTCCACCACTGCCCAGCTGGAGAGCTTCGCCATCTCCATCCGGGGCTATGCCAAGGCCCTGGCCAAGGTGGACCGCTACGCCGATGCCCTGGCCGCCTACGAGGAGGCGCTGGCGGTGCTGCGGAAGATCGACATGCCGCGCACCCAGGCCCAGCGGGCCACCATCTACACCGGCATGGCGGGCCTGTTCGGCAACCAGGGCCAGCGGGAGCGGTCCATCCTGTCCTACAACGAGGCCCTGAAGATCTACCGCCAGCTGGGCCGCAAGGAGGACGCCGCCGACCAGCTGGACGAGATCGGCTACCAGACCTCCGAGCTGGGCCAGCACCGCGACGCCATCGCCATCTGGGAGGAGGCCTACACCCTCCACATGGCGGCCCGGGAGCCGGGCGACGCGGGCTACTCCCAGTCGCAGATCGGGCAGTCCCGCTGGACCCTGGGCGACTACCAGGGGGCCATCGCCGCGCACGAGGAGGCGGTCCGGCTGCGTGAGCAGGCCGGCGACCAGGACGGGGTGGCCTACTCCCTCGGCAAGCTGGCCTCGCTCTACCGGGACGCCGGCGACCCCAACACCGCCCTGCAGAAGTACATCCAGGTGGCCCGGGTCTACCAGGAACTGGGCAACGAGGTGGAGCGTGCCAAGGTCCTGAACAACATCGGCGATGTGTACTACAACAACGCCGACTACCAGCGGGCACTGCTCAACTACGAGGCGGCCCGCGTCATCCAGACCCGCCTCGAGACGCCCCGCCAGCTGGCCCTCACCCTGTACGACATGGCCACCGCCCACCGGGAGCTCAAGGCGCCCGACAGCGCGGCGGTGTACTTCGAGCAGGCGGCCGCCCTGCAGCGCACCGTGGGCGACGAATGGAACCTGATCACCACCCTGAACGGGTGGGCGGGGATCACCGAATCGGGGCCCCGGCGGGATCGCCCCCGGGCCGAGGGGTACTACCGCGAGGCGCTGGCCCTGGCGGCCCGGCTGGACGCGAAGACGCTGCTGGCCGAGTGCTACGCCGCCCTGGGGCGGTCGGCGTTCATCCGGGGTAGGCTGGACAGCGCCATGGCATATCACCGCCAGTCGCTGGAGATCTACCGGACCCTCGAGGACCGCGGCAACGAGGCCTCCCAGCTCGGCGCCATCGGCGACATCCTCACCCAGCGCGGTGACCTCGAGGGGGCGCTGCGGACCTTCCGCGAGGGATTCGGGGTGGCCGAAGGGGGCAACCGGCGTACCGAGATGGGGACGCTGCTCACGTCCATGTCCTGGGCCCTGACCCTGCAGGGCAACTACCAGGTGGCCATCCGCCAGCTGGAACGGGCGCTGGAGATCAACCGGCAGGTGGACAATCCGTGGGGCATCGCGCACGCCAGCACCGGGCTGGGCACCGCGCACCAGAGCCTGGGCGACTACCAGCGGGCGCTGGAACTGCACCAGCGGGCCGAGAGCATCTACGTCGCGCTGCACAGCCCGGAAGCCCAGGCCACGCCGCTCAACAACATCGGGACCATCTACTTCTGGCAGGGGGACTACCCGCGGTCGCTGGAGCAGTTCCACCGCGCCCTGGCCATCATCACGGCCAACGGTGCCGAGGGAGAGTTCTATCCCCTGCTGCTCAGCAACATCGGCGAGGCGCTCTACGAGGGGGGGCAGTACGATTCCGCCGAGACCTGGCTCACCCGCGCCCTCCCCGCGGCCCGCACCATGGAGACCGCCCGGATCGAGGCCAGCACCCTGACCATCCTCGGCAAGATCGCCTTCGCGCGGGGCCAGCTGGCGGCCGCTGGCCAGTGGTGGGCCCAGGCCGACACCGTGGTGCGGCGGAGCGGCGAGCGCGACAAGCTGGCCGCCATCACCGCCGAGCGGGGCAAGCTGGCCTACGCCCGGGGAGACGGGGCCACCGCCCGCATCCTGCTCGAGCAGGGGGCCCAGGGCGCCCGGGAGATCGGCGCCACCCGCTACCTGTGGGAACCGCTGTACCTGCTCGGCCTGGTCTACCGCGATGACGGCGACACCACCAAGGCGATCACGACGCTGACCGAGGCCACCGCCGTGGTGGAGCAGCTCCGTGCCCGCATCGCCGGCGGCGAGGGCGCCCAGAAGACCTTCGCCAGCGGGCGGGTGCAGGGGCGGCTCTACGAGACGCTGGTGAGCCTGCTGATCCGCCAGAACCGGGGTGAGGAGGCGCTGGCGGTGCTGGACCGGAGCATGAACGAGGAGCTGCGCAGCAAGTACCGTGGCCTGGGCATCCAGTTCGCCGACAGCACCAAGACCCGGCTGCTGGCCGAGGAGAACCAGCGGAAGGCGGAACTGGACGGGGTGCGGGCCCAGCTTACCAGCGAGCTCGCCAAGCCCGACAGTCTCCGCAATGAGGCCCAGATCCGGGAGCTGTACCGGGCCAAGGAGATCGCGGAGCAGGAGTACCTGGAATTCGTGAACCGGCTGGTGCGGGAACACCCCGACCTGAAGAACCACACCAGCGTCAACCTGCGGGATCTGCGCACCTCCCGGCGGGACCTCCCCCCCGACGCAGCGGTGCTGGCATTCCTCCCCGGCGAGAAGGAACTCTACATTTTCGCCGTCACCCGCGACACCATGGTGGCCCGGGTGGTCGAGCTGTCTCGTGAAGCGCTGGACCGCAAGGTGGACCTGGTGGTGCGCCTGGCCCGTAGCCCCAGTGCGACGCTGGCCAGCGTGCCGCGGGCCGGGGCCGCGGGAGCCGCCAGCCCGGCCCAGCCGGCGGCCCCGCCCGGGAGCGACCTTCGCCGGGAGGCGGCCGACCTGTACCGGGCGCTGATCGAGCCGGTGGCCGGCGCCATCGCCGGCCGGAAGCGGCTGGCCATCATTCCCGCGGGCACGCTCTACTACCTGCCGTTCCAGATCCTGCCGGAAAGCGCCGACAGTAATGCCGCCACGCTGGGCGACCGCCAGGCCGTCTTCTACGTCACCGAGCTCAAGGTCCCGGCACCCTCCACCACCCGGCGTCCCGCCCTCCGCCTCGCCGCCTTCGGCAACGCGGACAGCTCCCTGCAGAACGCCGAGGAGGAAGTCCTCAGCCTCAAGCGACTGTACCCCAGCGCCGAGATCTTCCTGCGGGCCGCGGCCACGGAGGACAAGGCCAAGACCCTGCCCGTCGGGTTCACGGTGGTGCACTTCGCCACCCACGGAAACCTCGACTACACCAACTTCGAGAACAGCTACCTCACCCTGGCCCCCAGCACCGCCGGCCCCGACGCCGAGGATGGCCGGCTGACCCTGCGGGAGGTCTGGCGCCTGACCGGCTTCGACCGGCGGCGGCTGGTGGTGCTGTCGGCCTGCAACACGGCGGTGGCGGAGGACCAGGTGGGGGGATGGCCCAACAGCCCGGCCACCGCCTTCCTGGATGCCGGGGTTCCGACGGTAATCGCCTCGCTCTGGCCGGTGGATGACGCGGCCACGGCCCGGCTGATCACGGCGTTCTACCAGAACCTGAAGACCATGGACACGGCCGAGGCGCTGCGCCAGGCGCAACTGGCACTGCGCAAGGATCCCAAGTACGGGCACCCCTACTTCTGGGGCGCCTGGGTGCTGCTAGGGGACTGGCGCTAAGCCCTAGCGCCCCCCCCGCTCAGGGTGAAGATTTGTCGGGCCAGCACAACCGATACCGCCCCATGACCGGGTGGTGACGCCTGGTGCGCTCCGTTCCGGCTCCGCCCCGGAGGAACCAGATGGCGCCCCGCAGCGTAGTGGCTCTGACCCCCTTCACGCCGGGGGCACTATGATCACCCCAGAGTCCCGCGACCTCCCCTACGGCACCGACTTCGCCGCCCGCGACCTCGGCGCGCCGTATCCCGCGTTCCCCGAGCTGCTGCCGCCGGGCACCGTGGGGGCGGGCCGTTACGTGGTCCGGTTCGCCCGGACCACCGAGGACCTGGACGCCATCGAACGGCTCCGCTTCCAGGTCTTCAACCTCGAGCTGGGCGAGGGGCTGGAGAGCGCCTTCGCCACCGGCCGGGACCATGAGGAGCTGGACCTTCGCGTCCACCACCTCCTGATTGCCTGCCAGAGCACCGGCGAGGTCGTGGGCACCTACCGGCTGCAGACCGCCGAGATGGCCGATCGGCACGGGTACTATTCCGCCGCCGAGTTCGATCTCTCGGGCCTGCCCCGGGAGTTCCTCGGCGAGGCAGTAGAGGTGGGCCGGGCGTGCGTGGCCAGGGACCACCGCAACGGGCGGGTACTCAACCTGCTGTGGCGCGGACTGGCCCTGTACCTCACCTGGAACCGGAAGCGGCACCTCTTCGGCTGCTGCTCGCTCACCTCGCAGAACCCGGCCGAGGGAGAGGCAGCCATGCGCTTCCTCGACCGGCACGGGCATGTCCACCCGACCCTGTCCGCGCCCCCGCTCCCGGGGCTGGGGTGCGAGGGCGCCGATCCGGCCGAGGTCCGGGACTTCCCGGTGCACATTCCGCCGCTGTTCGAGAGCTACCTCAATCTCGGCGCCAAGGTGTTCGGGGCGCCGGCCATAGACCGCCAGTTCAAGACGATCGACTTCCTGGTCGCCCTGGATGTCCTCGGGCTCGACGAGCATACCTATCGCTTCTTCTTCCGCTGAACCCCACGCGCCCGCGGCGGCCCGGTTGGGCGGCTGGCCGCGGGTGGCGGGGCTCACCGCCTGGTCGTTCCTCTGCTGGTGCGCGATCGTCTCCGGGGTGCTCCTGCTCCGGCCCTGGCGGCGCGGGCAGTCGTGGTGGCGGCGGAAGGTCCTCGGCGCGTGGGGGCGGGGCCTGCTCAAGGTGCTCCACGTCCGGCCGGTGGTGGAGGGAACCAGACCGGCCCCGCCGTTCTTTCTGGTGACGAACCACCTCAGCTACCTGGATATCGCCGTGCTCGCGGCGCTGTCCCCGGGGCGGTTCGTGGCCAAGCAGGAGGTCCGCAGCTGGCCCGGATTCGGGCTGCTGGCCTCCGGGGGCGGGAGTATCTTCATTGACCGGACCGCCGCCCGGGACGCGGTCCGGGTGCTCGACCGGATGGCCGAGGCGGTGGCCGGTGGCGAGGGCATCATCGTATTTGCGGAAGCCACCAGCAGCGCCGGGCGGGAGGTGCTGCCGTTCCGGCCCGCCTTGCTGGAGTGGGCGGCGCGGACGGGCTTTCCGGTGCACCATGCCAGCGTAACTTACCGGACCCCGCCGGGCGCGCCGGCGGCGCACCAGTCGGTCTGCTGGTGGGGAGACATGACGCTCGGGCCGCACCTCCGCGGGCTGTGCCGCCTGCCGTGGATCGAAGTCACGGTCCGCTTCGGGGCGGCACCGATCGCGGATTCAGATCGTAAGCGTTTGGCCAGCCGCCTGCAGCGCGCGGTGGCCGATCAGTTCACCCCAGTCGTCTAGGGAGCACGGGATGGCGGAACAACTTGAAGCGGTGGAAGGCAACCTACTGGTGCTGGAGCAGGCGGTGGAAGTGCTCCGGCGGATGGAAGACGTGACCTATGCCGACGGCGGCGCCGCGCCGGGGATCTCCCCCGTGGGCGTGCATTTCCGCCATGTGCTGGACCACTACCGGGCCTTCCTGTCGGGACTCGAGGCCGGCGCCATTGACTATGACGCCCGCGACCGCCAGGTGCCGCTGGAGCGGGACCGGGACCTCGCCATTGCCACCGCGATGGGGTTCATCACCGACCTGGCCCGGGTGCCCGCCACCATGGCCGGCCGGCCCGTCCGGGTCACCGTGCGCAGCGTCGCCGGGGACGAGAGCGGGCCCGACTGGAGCGACTCCAGCATCAAGCGGGAACTGCAGTTCCTGGTGAGCCATACGGTGCACCACTACGCCCTCATCAAGGAGCTGCTCCGGCGGGCCGGCTTCGAGGCCGGCGAAGAGTTCGGGGTGGCGCCGTCCACCCTCGCGGCGCTCCGCCGCGACCCGGCATGTGCACGGTAAGCTGGCTGCCCGGCGCCGACGGCTATCTCCTCTGCTTCAACCGAGATGAACGCTTCACCCGCGCCCCGGCACTCCCGCCGGGGCTGCTGATGCACGACGGCGTCCGCGTCCTGGCCCCGCGGGACGGCGATGCCGGGGGCACCTGGTTCGCCGTCAACGAGTTCGGCCTGGGTCTGGGCCTGCTGAACCGCTACCGCGTCCCGGGGTACCAGCCGCCGGTGGAACCGCGGAGCCGCGGATTGCTCGTCCTGGACCTGGTGAGCGCCCAGGGGCAGGTGGAGGCGGTGGCACGGCTGGACCCGATGATTCTGGCGCGAACCCAGCCGTTCACCCTGATTGCCGTCGAGCCGGGACGTCCCGCCGCGGTGGCCGCCTGGGACGGCACCGAACTGGCTGTTACGCACCAGGCCGAACCGGGGATGCTCCGCACCAGTTCCTCCGTGACCGAGCCCGACGTGGCGGCGTCGCGACGGGCGCTGTTCGCCGCCGCCGCGCCGTATTCACCCGCCTCGCTCGCGGCCCTGCACCGGAGCCACCTTCCCGAGCGGGGCCGGCGGTCCGTCTGCATGCACCGCGAAGACGCCGAGACCCAGAGTTACAGCGAGGCAATCGTCGAGACCGGACAGGTCACCCTCCGGCACGTTCCGGATGCGCCCTGCCGTGGGGCGGCGCTGCCCCCGCTCACGCTCTCCCGCCGCCCCCTGCCCTGCTCCCTGCCCGAGTGACCCGGCTCGCCGAACGCCTTGATGCCTTCCGGCGCCACTGGGTGCTGTGGAGCTGCCTCGCAGTCCTGCTCGCCTCGCACCTTGTCCGCCTGATCCACCCCACCCGGCATCCCGCCGACGCCGATGAGCTGATCACCCAGGTCCGCGCAGTGCACGGCGCGACCGAGGATTCACAACCGGTCCGCATCGCCTACCGGCACTACACCCCGCCCGGGGCGGGGCGGCAACCGGTCATTCTCCTGGTGCACGGCTCGCCGGGCGACAACGGCGAGGTGAGCGAACTGGCGGAAGTCCTCGGCGCGCGCTACGAGACCGTGGCCCCCGACCTGCCCGGCTTCGGGGGCTCGAGCTGGGATGTCCCCGATTACTCCAACCGCGCCCACGCCCGCTACCTGTTCCAGTTGATGGACAGCCTCGGGATCGGCCCGGCCCACCTGGTGGGGTTCAGCATGGGAGGTGGGGTGGCGCTGCAGATGCAGGCGCTGGCGCCCGAGCGGGTCCGGTCCATCACCATGCTGGCCGCCATCGGGGTGCAGGAGTTCGAGCTGCTGGGGGACTACCACCTCAACCACGCCGTGCATGGGCTGCAGCTGGGCGGGCTCTGGCTCCTCCGGGAGCTGGTACCTCACTTCGGGTGGCTGGACGACGCCATGCTGAGCGTGCCATACGCGCGGAACTTCTACGATACCGACCAGCGGCCGCTGCGCGGGATCCTGGCGCGGTACCCGGGGCCGATGCTCATCCTGCATGGCGAGCGCGACCCGCTGGTGAGCCCGGCAGTGGCCCGCGAGCACGCCCGGATCGTGCCCCAGGCGGAGCTGGCCATTGACGGCGGGGACCACTTCACCGCCTTCACGGGGCCGGAGCGGCTCGCCGGGCCGATCGGGGACTTCGTGGCCCGGGTGGAGCGGGGCGTGGCCACCGTCCGGGCCACCGCCGATCCCGCCCGCGTTGCCCGGGCGGCCGAGCCGTTCAACCCCGGCAGCATCCCCCGGGCGGAGGGATTCGCGCTGGTGCTGCTGGTGCTGCTGCTGGCCGGGGCCACGCTGGTGAGCGAGGACCTGACCTGCATCACCGCCGGGCTGATGGTCTCGCGCGGCATCATCGGTTTCTGGACCGCCACGGCCGCCTGCTTCACCGGCATCTTCGTCGGGGACCTGCTGGTCTTCTATGCCGGGCGGAGCCTGGGCCGGGCGGTGCTCCACCGCGCCCCGGTCCGCTGGTTCATCACGCCCGAGGCGGTGCTGTGGAGTTCGCAGTGGATCGGCCGCCAGGGCGCCAAGCTGGTGTTCGCGACCCGGATGCTTCCCGGCACCCGCCTGCCGAGCTACTTCGCCGCCGGGATGCTCAGGACCAGCGCCTCCCGCTTCGCCCTGTACTTCTTCGTGGCCTGCCTGCTCTGGACCCCGGCGCTGGTGGGTCTCTCGGCGGTGTTCGGCGATGCGGTCCAGGCGGTGTTCAACATCGTCGAGGAGCGCGCCGGCCTCTACCTGCTGGTCACGGCGCTGGCGCTCTTCCTCCTGCTCAAGCTGGTCATCCCCCTCGGCACCTACCGGGGCCGCCGGCTGCTCTTGTCCCGGTGGCGCCGGCTGACACGCTGGGAGTTCTGGCCGCGGTGGGCGTTCTATCCGCCGGTAGTGCTGTACGTGCTCTGGCTGGCCGTGAAGCACCGGGGGCTGCGGCTGTTCACCGCCGTCAATCCGGCGATCCCCGGCGGCGGCTTCGTGGGAGAATCAAAAGCCCGCATCCTGGAGGGGCTGGCCCACGCGCCGGACCTGGTGGCGGCCTGGGAGCTGGTTCCCGCCAGCCTCACGCCGGCCGAGCGCATGGCCCGGGTGGCCGCCTTCCAGGCCGCCCGGGGCGGGGAGTGGCCGCTGGTGCTCAAGCCCGACGTGGGCGAGCGGGGGTCGGGGGTGGCCGTGGTCCGTTCCCAGGCGGAGGTGGAGAGCTATCTCAGCCGGGCAAGCGGTGACACCATCGTCCAGGCTTACGCCCCGGGGGTGGAGTTCGGGGTGTTCTACGTGCGCCACCCCGCGGAGCCGGCGGGCCGGATCTTCTCGATCACGGACAAGCGGTTCCCCGCGGTGACCGGCGATGGCGAGCGCGACCTCGAGACCCTCATCCTGGCCGACGACCGCGCCGTCTGCATGGCCCCCTTCTACCTCCGCCGCCACGCGGCCCGGCTGGGGGAGGTGCTGCCGGCGGGGGAGCGGTTCCCCCTGGTGGAACTGGGAACCCATTGCCGGGGCGCGGCGTTCTACGACGGCGCGTGGGTCCGGACCCCGGCGCTGGAGGCGGCAATCGACCGCGTCAGCCAGGGCTTCGAGGGCTTCTTCTTCGGCCGCTATGACATCCGGACACCCAGCCCCGAGGACGTCCAGCAGGGCCGGAATTTCAAGATCGTGGAACTCAACGGCGCCACCGCCGAGGCCACCCACATCTACGACCCGGCGAATGGGCTGCTGACGGCCTACCGGGTGCTGTTCGAGCAGTGGCGGATCCTGCTCGAGATCGCGGCCGCCAACCGGCGGCGCGGCGCCCGGCCGACGGGATGGAAAGAGCTGTGGCGGCTGGTCCGGCACCACAGCGCGGAGATTCGCAGTCACGAAGCCTGACGGCGGCCCGGATGGGCCAGTCCGGACACCGATCCACACCAGGAGGCACCGATGCTCGAGGCACAGACCCTGTCACTCCCCAAGGCGGCCCTCGCCCTGAGCTGGATCGGCCAGGTCGTGGCGGCGGCCATCCTGCTGCAGACGCTCTACTTCAAGTTCACCGGCGCCCCCGAGTCGGTCTACATCTTCACCACCCTCGGCATCGAGCCGTGGGGCCGGATCGGCAGCGGGGTGGCGGAGCTCATCGCCGCCGTCCTGCTCCTCATCCCGGCCACGGCGGGCATCGGGGCCATCCTTGCGCTGGGCATCATCAGCGGCGCCATCCTCTCCCACCTTACCAAGCTGGGGATTCAGGTCCAGGGTGACGGCGGGTTGCTCTTCAGCCTGGCAGTCACTGTGTTCGTCTGCGCGCTGCTGGTGGCGTGGATCCGGCGGGAACAGATTCCCCTGGTGCGGAACTTCTTCTAGGTGTGCTGTCCCGGAGATTCGTTTGGTTTCGAGCTTCGCGAGGATACCGTCGGCGGTAGCGGTTCCATCGGAGGGCCGGACCGTCTCGTGGTCGCTCTTCACGACCCACTCGATGCGGTCGATTAACCCGCCACTTGCGGAAGAACCCGCGCCGAACCCGGCCCCTCGGCGCGGTGCCCTTGCCACCTTGGCAGGGGTCGTTCTCAAGGCACCGTTCACGAGCCTCCGCTCCTGCGGGTGGCGGCATGGCGCCCCCGGCTTTGTGGTGTGCGGCCCGTTTGACAACGGCACCTGTTCCCCAAGCGATTCTGGCCCGCACCGGACCCTCCCAGGCAGAGTGGGACATACCGGACTTGACAATGATCGTTATAACGACTATCCTCTAAACCATGAGTACCCTTTACGACGAGCTCCGACAGACCAGGCCTTTCCGATCGTTGGAAGAGGAGGTCTACATCGCGCTCCGCCTGACTTCGCAGCTCATGGAAGAGCCCTGGGCTCGGTACCTGCGGCGGACCGAAGGAATCTCTCCGAGCCAGTACAACCTCCTCCGAATCCTGCGGGGGGCGGGCGCCGATGGGCGGACGATGAGTGAGATCGCCGAGCGCATGATCAACCGGGATCCCGACGTCACTCGGCTCGCTGATCGCACTGTGAAGCTCGGCCTGGCGCGCCGCGTACGGGACGTGGAGGACCGCCGGGTGGTGCGACTGTTTATCTCGACGAAGGGACTCACGATGCTGGCGCGACTCGACGACGCCGTGGAGGTGTTCCTGCAGCAAGCGCTGGGCGGGTTAGGGGCATCGCGCCTGAAGCGACTGCGTGATCTCCTGGGCGAGGCCCGGGCCCGGTTCGGTCCCTTCCCGGCTCCCGAGCAGGCGCGGTAGCCGCAGGTGTCTACGCTGGAAATAATAGTCGTCGTAACGACTATCGTTGCTAGGCCTTAACATTATGGAGGAGCCTATGAGAGCCGCATCCCGGAGTTTCGCCGTCTTGTCCACCATCGTCGCCGTTGCTGCCCTGGCCGCGGCCTTCCGAGCCGGTCCTCTGCCATGGGCCGCCAACGCCGGCCGCACCTTGGCGGGCCCCGAGGTGGCGGTCGGGAGCGGGACGGCCCGGATGGTCGTGGACCTGGGGCTGCACGGCGAGCCCCGCGCGGTAGCCATTGTGCTCACGGAGGCCGCGCTGACCGGACTCCCCACCCACATGAACACCACCAGTCGCTGCTTCGACAAGAACGGCGACGGCAAGCACACCCACGGAGAGTGCCTTGGAGACTATCAAGCGACCCTGACGATGCCCGCAGGCACCGAGCGACTGGGTCTCCCAGTTCAGTGGGCGACGGTGAACTGGAACCCCGAGGGGCACTTGCCTCCGGCACCACCCGTGTGGAGTGCTGCACACTTCGACTTCCACTTCTTCGTGGTGGAACCCGGGGTGATCGACGGGATCCGGACGGGTCCCTGTGCCGAGTTCATCGATTGCGATGATTTCGCGACGGCCAGCGTGCCGCTCCCCGCCGCTTATCTCCCTGAGGGATACGTTGATGTCGGGGCAGCGGTGGCCGCGATGGGCAACCACCTCGTGGACAGCCGGGATCCTGAGCTTTCCGATCCCACGCTCGGGTTCTCCCGCACATTCATCTTCGGCGCGTATGGCGGGAAGCTGATCTTTCTCGAGCCGATGGTTTCCCACGCATTCCTCCGCTCGCGGCCGGACCAGTGTACTGCTCTTCGAGCTCCCCGCGCCTTTGCGGTGGCGGGCTACTACCCGACCAGCTACTGCGTACGGCACGATCGGGTGACTACGACCTATCGAATCTCCCTGGAGGGGCTGGTCTTCCACGAAGGGGCAGAGGTGTCGATCGCCTCGCCCTGAACGGCGGGCAGGGTACCTGACACCGGCGGCGAGACGTCCCCGCCGCCGGTGCCGGTGCCGCTTGAGCCGCTGCTTGCCGTGACCGACCCAACCTCCAGGTCGGTCAGCGCCACCGCAAGCGGATCGAGGAGAGCTGCGGCCGGGGCAAAGATGATCGACAGGCTCTGGAAGCTTCGGCACCGAGGGCAGGAGCTGGGCGATGGGGTGTTCGCTTTCACCATACCCTGGTAAGGGCGAGCGCGCCCCCGAAGGCACAACGGCCCGCCGGTGAAAGCCGGCGGGCCGTGCGTTTCGGGATCTCAGGAGGCGGGCAGGTTCAGTCGGGGACCCAGAATCCCCCGGGACAGGAACGCCGCACCAGCGCCTCGCCGGAGGGAGTGAAGGGCCGGCGCCAGCCGAACGACTCGACCCGGACTTCGACCTGCCCGGCCGCCACCTGCAGGAGCCGCTTGGCCAGCCCGCGGGACTGGGAGGCGGGATGGGTCCAGATGGTCTCCACCGTCCACGAGGTCAGCGGCGCCACCGCGGTCGAGGGCCGACGCTCGGCGTCATAGTCATCCCACGGCCACCACGCCCAGCGCCGCCGGGGCCGGAGCACCACCAGGCCCACCGCCTGGCCTCCCTCCCGGGCGATGAACACACGGCTCTCCGGCTCCTGGTCGCCGGCGGTGTAGGCAGGGGTGTGGAAGGGAGTGTCACGCATGGCCCGCGCCGCTACCCGGGCGGCGAGCTCCCGGGCTGGGGCGCCGTCCCGGGAGGTGACGAGCACGACCTCGATCCCGTCCCACCGGGCAATGACCTGCTCGCCGGCCGCCACCGGGACAGCGATCGAGTCGGTCAGGGTGGGTGTCATGGAGGAATCTTATCATCGGTGCGAGCCGGGAGGTAAGAGGGCTTGGCCGACGCGGGCGACGCCATAGCTTGCAGCATGCTGCTCATGGACCGGGAAAACCTCTACGCGCCCGGCTGGTCGCACGTGCTCTCCAGCACCAACGACCTCGCGGAACTCGACCGGCTGAGGGCCCGGGTGGGCGCACCGCCGCAGGCGCTCCATGCCCGGGACGGCCACCCCCACCTCGACCTCAAGCTGGTGCCAAGGGAGCTGGCGCTCCTGGACCCCGAGGTGACCGTGTTTCCCTCTACCCGGGCCCTGCTTCGGTACTGGCACCGCTTCCAGGGGAAGGGTGGCTGCGGAACGGAGCACACGCAGCCGTAGCGCCGGCGCCACAGCAACCGGGTGGGTCGCTCGGCACATGCTGTTGCCAGCCATAGACTTAGGTGAATCCCGGCAAAGGCGCTCTTCTTGCGAATTCGGCCGCCGTCGCCGCAAGGCGCACGGGTCCCCCCATCCCTTCGCGAGTCCAAAAGGAGCATCGATGGCCCTCACCCCCCTTCGCCGCGGGAGCATTGCGGCCCTTCCGGCGGCCCTGCTGCTCTTCGGCTGTGGCGCACCGGACACCGCGGCTCCCACCGCCCTGGTCCGGTCGACCGCCAACATCGGCGGCTACCCGGTCGGCAACGGCACCGTGGACCGGAATGAAGTCGAGGTCTGCAAGGTCGGTTCGACTGCCACGATCACGCTGGTGTCCCAGCCGCAGAACCAGCCGGCGCCGCCGGTGACCGAAGTCGCGGACTTCCTGGATGGCGAGTGCTTCGTCATGAACTTCTCGGTGGCCACGCCGCCCCCGTATGACAACGTCACCGTCACCGAAGGCAACCTGCCGGCCAACACGGTGCTCGACTCGATCGTGGTTTTCCAGGGCGTGGCGCCGCGCCGCGACGTGCCGCTCAACATCACCAGGACGGTCCTGACCGGCACCAACACCGCCTCAGTCCAGAACGGCCTCGAGCTGGGCTCGATGGTGGTGTTCTACAACCGGTTCGTTCCTCCGCCGCCTCCGGGTGGCGGCCAGGGCTGCACCCCGGGCTACTGGAAGCAGAGCCAGCACTACGACAGCTACCCGGCGCCGTACACCTTCGACACCCAGTTCTCCTCGGTGTTCGAGGACGCGTTCCCCGGCAAGACCTTCGTGGAGGTCATGTCCACCGGTGGCGGTGGGCTGGATGCCCTCGGCCGGCACACCGTGGCCGCCCTGCTGAACGCTGCCTCGAGCGGCGTGAGCTACGACCTCACCGTGGCGGATGTCATCGCCGGGTTCAACAACGCGTATCCGGGGTCGAAGAACCAGTACAACGCCCAGAAGGACATCTTCGAGGCCTTCAATGAGCAGGGCTGCCCGCTGAACTAGCAGCCCGGCCCAGGACTCGAAGCGCGGACGGGGAGTCTCCCATCGGGAGGCTCCCCGTCTCCGTTGTGCCCATGCCCTGGACCGTTGTCAGAGGACGACCAGGCCGGGCCGGGATCGGCTCCCCGGTCGCTTGCCCCAGCCTCGCCTTCCAGCCTCAGCCCTGGAACCGTCCCGGCCCGAACGGCTCCAAGGCGAGACCGCTCCTCCCCTCCCCGGCCAGGTCCGCCAGCACATCTCCCAGCGCGCTGGCAAACTTGAACCCGTGGCCCGAGCAGGCGCTGCACAGGATGATCCGTTCATGGGCCGGGTGAGGACCGATCACAAAGTGGCGGTCCGGCGTGTTGGTATAGTGACACACGGCGCTGGCCATGGGCCGGTCGTCGAGGGTCGGGAGGTAGCGCCTCACCAGGAGGGAGACGAGCGCCTCCTCCTCGGGGGTGGCCGGTTGCCCGGCCTCGGCCGGGGTTCCGGGCGCCCCCTCGTGGTGGCGCGCCACCTTCACGCCGTGGCCCTGGTCGGGGAGGCCGTAGAAGATCCGGCCGGGCTCCCACTCCCAGATGAAGACCGGCCGTTCCTCCGCCCCCCAGCCGCCGGAGCGGGGCCGGAACCAGAACATCGTCTGGCGCTCAACCTCCAGGGGAACAACATCCGCCAGGAATCCCGGCATGCCCGTGCCAGCCGCCAGCACCACCTTCCCGGCCTCGAGCGGCGGGCCGGCGGCGGGCACCACCCGAACGTGATCCCGCCCAGGCTGGAGGTTCTGCACGGGGGCCTGGACCCGGATTTCCGCGCCGGCCCGGGCCGCCAGGTCGAGCGCCGCGGTTATGCAGGCTTCCGGGTCCAGGATGCCGGCCATCGGCTCCAAGAGCCCCACTGTGCCTTCAGCCGTCGCGAGGTCGGGAAACCGGGCCGCCAGGGCCCGGCGGTCCAGCTGTTCATGTGACAGGCCGTGTTGCATCGCGCTGGCCGCTGCGCCCTGGACCAGCTCACCATCGGCCGCCCCCAGCATGAGCCCGCCGGTCTGGGTGAGGAGCGCCCGGCCGGCATCCTGTTCCAGGGCGAGCCACCGCTCCCAGGCCAGCTGGACCAGCGGCACGTAGGCGGGCGACTCGTAGTAGGCCTGGCGGATGATCCGGGAGCGGCCGTGGCTGGAGCCGAGATTGTGCGGCGGGGAGAAACGGTCGAGCCCGACTACACGCAGGCCGCGGCGGGCCAGGGACAGGAGGGCGTGGGAGCCGGCGGCGCCCAGCCCGATGACCGCCACATCGTAGCGGCCGGGCACCTAGCGCCGGGGGGAGCGGTGCCGGTCCAGCAGGAAGCGCTGCTCGCCCATGATGACGCCGAGCGGGATGCCCTCCTCCAGCCGGGCCGCCACCTCGCCGGCGTCCACCCGGACCACGATGCCGCGGACGGTCACCTCCTCACCCCGCCGGAAGCGGACCACCCCCTGCACCTCGTTGCCGGACTCGGGCGGCTGGGCCTGGCCCAGGCGAAAGCGCAGGCCCCGCTCGGAGACGTCCACGACATCGAACTGGTAATCCTGGACGTCCAGGCGGGGCCGGAGAGCGGAGGGATAGGCGACGCGGAAGTACTCGCGCGCGTGGGGCCACGGCATGCGGCGCTACCAGATCATTCCTGTGCGGGGCGGGCTGGGCGGCCCCGCCGGCATCGTCTTGGCAATGCGGTCCTGCCCGCGCTCCAGCACCAGGGCGGCCTCCATGCCGGAGATCCGGAGCACCCGTCCCTCCACCTCCACCGACCGGTCGGCGGGGAAGCGGATGACGGCGTGGAGCACCTCGCCGATGGTGACGTTGCCCGCCCGGCTGGCACGGATGCGCATCCCCTCGGGCGAGAGGTCCACCACGTCGAAGCTCTGCTCCGCCGTCTCCAGCTTGGGCGCAATCCGGCCGGCGAAGGAAAGCCTCGGCATGGACCGGCGAGCGTCATCCGTCATGCGGGTGAGTCCCCTGGTGAGGCCAATGCCCTGGCATTGCCGTGGGTGATCAGGCGCCGGTCGTCCTGGGCCAGGTCCAGCAGGTCCAGCCGGGCCAGCGGCGTCCCGGCCAGCCGGAGGGGCTGGCCGCTCCCGCAAAGGAAACGCCTGGCCCCGATACTGGCAAGCAGGGTGGCCAGGTGGTCCTCCGGCGGCCCCCAGACCCAGCTGATGTCCCACCAGATCCGGGACGCCTCCTCGGGGGTGGAGCCGAAATGCACTTCCTCGATGAAACCGCGGTCGGCGTGGGTGATTACCAGCCGAAGGGTGGGATGAGCCCGGACCCAGGCGCGGACCATCCAGGGCGCCAGCTCGGGGGCCACATCCAGCGGGTGGCGACCCCGGCCATCCTCCAGGCGGACCGCAGCAATGACGGGAACCCCGGCGTCGCCAGCCGCCCCCAGCAGCGCGAGCAGCTCCGCCCCGGCCGGCGGCAGTCCCAGGAACCCCGGATCGGACCGGATGGCCACCGCCCCGCTCGAGACAGCCAGGGCGAGGTCGTCCTCCCACCCGGGCAGCCCGGGATGCACCACCGGCACCGGCTTGAACCGGGGGTACCGGGCGGCGGTCTGGTACAGCCACGGGTTTCCGGCCGCCGGGTCCTTCCAGAAGAGACTGGGCAGGTGGGTGACCCACGCCTCCTCGATGCCCAGCCGGTCCATGACGCCAAGCACCGCGTCGGGCGAGGTACCGGGGACGCGCCGCCAGGGGTAGGCGCCGAGAAAGACGTTCACGTCGATCATGCGAATGCCCCGTCCGGGAAGATACGCTCCGCGTTCTTCCACCCGACCAGTTCGAGGTCTGCCGGGGTGAGCAGCCGTTCCAGGGCTCTCCACTTTGCCCATCCGGTGCACAGGGTGACGTCCGCACCCCAGAGCAGCCGCTCGGCGCCCACCGCCGCGAGAGCGCCCTCCAGCATGCCGCCGTCGGTGCCGCTGCCGGAGAGATCGAGCAGCACGTTGGGGTGTTTGGCCGCGGCGCGGAGGGTGTGGAGCCAGTCCCCGCCGCCGCCGATATGGGCCAGGATGAAGAAGACGCCCCGGTGGCGGGCGGCGAGCCGGCACAGCTCGACGCCGTCCGAGGCCTCCTGCCCCGGCCACTCCCGGCGGCGGTGCTGCCAGACGTGGTGCAGCACCGGGAACCGGCAGCCGGCAGCCGCCTGACACACCGGATCGAGCAGGGGATCGTCGGCCCGCCGGCTGGCGGCCAGCTTGAGCCCGATCATCCCGGCCGCCTTGCCCACCGCGATCTCGGCCAGGGCGTGGTCGGTGTGGTTGGGGTTCACCGCGACGTAGCCCCTGATCCGGCCGGACGATCCCGCCGCCAGGCGGCGCAGGGCCTCGTTGGCGTGGGTGAGGTCGCCGGGGGACGGGAAATACACGGGCGAGGTGTGCCCCCAGCTGCCGAGGATGGAGGCCACGTGGCAGCGCACACCCATCCGCTCGCCGGCGGCGAGCCGGCTCCGGTTGCGCTCCTGCCAGTCGGCGCGGCCGGTCCGGTCGTGGTAGAAATGGGCGTGGACGTCTATGAGCATGGGGGAATGTCCACCCCCGGCGGCACCACGGCTAGGCCTCCCGGCATGATTCCTCCAGCACCCCCAACGCGTGATCCACCGCCGCGAGGTCATGGGCCAGCGAGACGAAGTTGTAGGCGCTCCGCTTGAACAGCACGCCCCGCCCCGCCGAAAGCCGTGTGAGGCGGGCCCCCGCCTCCTCGTTCATGAACCGGAGGAAGCACATCTCGGGGATCCCGCCCACCCCGGCGAGGAGGCCGGGGTGCCGGGACACCAGCTGCTGGAGCCCGCTGAAGAGCCGTCCCCCGATCCGCCCCAGGTGGAGCGGCACCCGGGCCTCCACCATGACATCGAGCGTCGCCTCGGCGGCGGCGAACCCGGTCAGTTCGGTGGCCAGGGTCGAGCTGATCCAGCTGCGACGCGCTTCCTCCATGATCTCCCGCCGCCCGCCGACCGCCGCCAGGGGGAACCCGTTGGCGAGGGCCTTGCCGAGCACCACCAGGTCGGGGCTTACCTGCCAGCGCTCGGCCGCGCCGCCGATCGCGACGCGAAAGGCGGTCTTGATCTCATCCAGGATCAGCACCGCGCCGACGCTCCGGGTCTCCTCCCTGAGCATCGCCAGCCACTCCGGCGCCGGCGCGCGCTCGACGACCGGCTCCACCACCACCGCCGCAAGGCGATCCCCGCCACTCCGGATGAGCTTCCTCCCCCGCTCGACGTCCCCGAACGGCAGCTCGGAGGCCAGCGACGCGACCGCGGCCGGAACCCCCGGCGTCCCGGCGGGCTGGCACCAGTCGAGCCACCCGTGATAGCCGCACCGGAGGACTCGTTCACGCCCGGTGTGCACCCGGGCCAGGCGGACCGCGGCCGCCACGGCCTCCGCGCCGGTCTTGAGGAACCGGGTGCGCTCCATCCAGGGCAGCAGGCCCGCCAGGCGCTCGGCGAGCCGCTCCTCCGCCTCCGGCGCCAGCGGCCCTACCACGCCGGCATTGATGGCGGCAGTGGCGGCGGCATTGACGGCGGGATGGGCGTATCCCAGGGCCACCGCCCCCAGCCCCATGAAGAAGTCGAGGTAGCGCCGGCCGTCGGCGTCCCAGACCTCGGCGCCGCTGGCGCGGGTCATCCGGACCGGCAGGCCGACCGGCGCGCCGAGCCCGTAGATGGCGTCGGGACGCTTGCTCCCGGTGGAGGTGAATCCCGGAACTCTCACGCGAGGACCACGCGGCCCAGCCGGGCGGGATCGGTGCGGTCGCCACGGAGGTAGACCCAGCCACCGCCGCCGGACCAGGCCAGTTGTCCCGCCCGGCGCTGCCGGCCTGGCCGCATCTCGTTGACGATGACGTCGAACCCCGGGCCGGCGCTGGCATGGCCGGGTGGCCAGGTGGCGGGGGAAATGGCCAGGGTGATGACGTAGCCGTCGTCCACCGCGGCCCATCGGCCGGTCAGCTGGCCCGGCTCGGCTGCCGTCCCCGTCACCGGCCGCACCGCCACGGCATCGCTCCGGGGATCGGGCGCCACCAGCCATCCGCTCATCGGGCCGCCGTCCATCTGGAGATACACCTGCACCC
>CAZCVG010000014.1:0-33568 GCA_964501735.1 uncultured Gemmatimonadaceae bacterium
GGTGCTTCTCCTGACTAGAAGAGGACTGAAAACGACTGACACGCTTCAGAACGGCGTACTGCCTGCACCTGCATTCCTGACAACGTTTCGATGTCCGGGGCGCTTGGCCCATGCAGCCGACTGCCCCGTGGGGCTCACCTCCAGAGGAGGGGATGGATTGGAGCATTCCCGGCCAGGTATGGTGCATGCGACATGGCCAAGCGGCGGATTGCTCCAGAATATCGAGAGGATGATCGAGTCCAGCGGAGGCGGCGCACGGTGACGCCGGCCGCAGCGCAGTCCTCGCCGGGAGGGATTGGCGAGGTAGGCCTCTTTTGCCTCGTGTCCATGAACAGCTCCCGCGTGGGCCGGCCGTCCATCAGGAACCGTCTCCGGCTCCGCCTATCTCCTGAGGCGATACAAAATTACCCTATCTTGGCCGGTCCGCAACCCGACCTGCCGCCCCCAGAGAGCCAGGAGGCGGCAATTTATTCCTAGTCCCGGCCCCGGGAAGGGGGGGGGGTCAGGGGCTGGTCTTGGGGGTCTCCACCATCCCTGGCTCGGCCGCCCGGGGGTCCACCCGGAACCGGATCCACATGCCGGACAGCCCGTGCCCAGGCACGCCGCAGAAGATCCGGTAGGCCCCGGCCGGGGCCGCCCGGAAGCGCATGACGTCCTTGGCGTAGTAGCCCAGCCCTTCGCTGGCCTTGGCGGTATAGGCGCGCGGGATGGAGGCCGTCTCCGCCATGCTGGGCATCGGCTCCTTGTCGTCGATGATGAGGGCGCTGTGCGGGGTGCCGTCCTCGTTGATGAAGTTCATCACCACGGTGGTGCTCTCGGGCACCACCAGGGTCAGTTCCCCGTCCACGTAGCCGTTGAAGTTGAACGGGCTCTTCACCTGCCCGGTCAGGCCGGCGATCAGCTCGAAGGTCACGGTCCTGGTCGCGGGGTTCCACTTGAGCCACTTGGGGTCCGGACCCTGCCCGCGCGCGCCCATCAGGAGGACGGCGGGGATCCCGAGGGCTACAGCGGAGGCCAAGGCGGCACGGAAACGCGGCATTGCTGGTACCTCAAAGGGGGAAAAAGTGGCGGGAGCACCCAAGGGGTGCCCCCGCCGAATAGTACAGCCGGACCCGCCGTGGTGGCTACATCGCCCCGGCGAACGGCTTGGGCAGGCCGAAGACGAACACGGCATCGCCCAGGGGGAAGTTCAGCTGGAAGTTGCCGCCACAGGCCACCGCGATGAACTGCTCGCCCTTGTGGGTGAAGCTCATCGGGGCGCTGTTGCAGCCGGCGCCACCGTTATAGCGCCACAGCAGCTTGCCGGTGCGGGAATCATAGGCATTGAAGTTCCCGTTCCCCTCGCCGGTGAAGGTCAGCCCGCCGGCAGTGGCCAGCGCGCCGCCCATCATCGGCTGCGGCACCTTGTTCTGCCACGCGATCTTGCCGGTGGCAAGATCGAGGGCGGTGTAGGTCCCGTACTGCTCCTCGCCCGGGATGGCCACGAACGCCGAGCCGAGCCACAGGCGGCCCTTCTCCCAGGGCGCGTTGTGGGTGATGTAGTTCATCGGCTGGTGCAGGCCGGCCACGAAGGCGTAGTTGAGCTTCGGGTCCACCGCGATCGGCGACCACTCCGCGCCGCCATTGGCGCCCGGCAGCATCCGGGTGCCCTCGGCGGTGGGCAGGGCGAACATGTTCTCCTGCGGGGTGAAGTTCTCGGTGCGCCGGACCAGCTTGCCGGTGGCCGCATCGAGGACATAGACCCACGCGGTCTTGCCGGCGTGGACCACCACCTTCTTGCCGGCCAGCATGGTCACCACCGGCGGGGAGACCGCGTCCAGGTCCCAGACGTCATGGGGCACCGTCTGGTAGTACCACTTGGTCTTGCCGGTGGTGGCATCAATGGCCACCACGCAGTCGGTGTAGAGGTTGTCCCCGGGGCGGACCGCGCCGTCGAGGTCGGGCGACGGGTTGCCCACCGCCACGTAAATCATGTTGAGCGCCTTGTCGTAGGCCGGCGTCATCCAGACGCCGCCGCCGCCGCGGGTCCACGCGTCGGCGTACTTGGCGCTGTCGGCCTTCTCGGCGGCGACGTTCCGGTTGAGGTTGGCCCCGTCCGGCGTATGGGTCGGCCAGGTGCCCCACCAGCCGTTGGGCGCGACCGGATCGAAGGTCGGGTCGCCCTTCGGGGCCGGGATCGAGTACCAGCGCCAGACCTGCTCGCCGGTGACGGCATTGTAGGCGGTCACGTGGCCGCGGATGCCGTATTCACCGCCGGAGACGCCGACGATCACGTTGTCGCCCACGATGAGGGGCGCGTGGGTGATGCTGTACCCGTAGGCCGGGTCGGCCACCTCGATGTCCCACAGCACCTCGCCGCTCATCCGGTCGAGCGCCACCAGCCGGGCGTCGAGCGTGCCCATGTAGGCGTGGGGGCCGTGGATCGCGACGCCGCGGTTGTTCGGGCCGCAGCAGTAGATGGTGGTGCCGAGCTTGTGCTCGTACCGCCAGACCTGCTTGCCGGTGTTGAGGTCGTACGCCATGGCTGTGTTGTACGGCGTGGTGACGTACATCATGTTGTCCACGACGACCGGGGTGTTCTCGAAGCTGCCCAGCCGGCCGATGCCCGTCTGGAAGACCATCCGGGGCACCAGGTTCTTCACGTTGGTCGGGTTGATCTGCGCCAGCGTCGAGTAGCGCTGGTTCCAGTCGTTCCCGCCATAGGTGGTCCAGTTCGCCTGGGCCGGGAGGCTGGTGGCGCCAGCTGCCATGAGCAGCGCCACGACCCCCCACTGCGCCTGCCTACGCATGAGGACGGACTCCTGAGAGAGATGGGTTGTGTTGCGAGCCTGCAATACAGCCGCGCTCTGGTCGGGCGCGTCAGCCGTGGGTGCCCCGGGGCCAGGCGGGGCGGCGGCCATGCTCCCGCGACGGCGGGAGCGACTGATTCTGGTGCAAGGTGCTACCAATATCCAGCCTGCGAGGTTCCCGTCAAGGGCGCTACCGGAACAGCGGCGCCGCCTTCTGGAAGGTGATCAGGATGCCCCACAGCAGGGGCACCCCCACCAGCGTCCAGCCCACCGCCACCTCGACCCAGCTCACCAGGCTCGGCGGCGGCTCGGACGGCGGCGGGGCGAGGGGGTCTGGGGTCGGGGTCATTTGCCGCTCCGCAGGGCATTCAGCTCCGAGTCGCTCATGAAGTACCGCTCGGCCACCGGCCGGATGGCCAGATTACAGAGGAAGCCGATCACCAGCAGGCCTGCGAGCAGGTACATCGTGGTGTTGTACGCCTGCGCGTTGGGCACGCCCGAGGCGATCTGGTACTCGCGAATGTAGTTGATCAGCACCGGGCCCAGTACCCCGGCGGTGGACCAGGCCGTCAGCAGCCGGCCGTGGATGGCGCCCACGAACTGGGTCCCGAACATGTCGGCCAGGTAGGCCGGGATGGTCGCGAAGCCGCCGCCGTACATGGTCAGGATGACGCAGAAGATCGCCGCGAACAGCGCCACGCTGCCGCTCTGGCCGGCGCCGGGCGCGGAGGCATAGAGCAGGGTGCCCAGCAGGAAGAAGGCCGCGTAGGTGCGCTTGCGGCCAATGTAGTCCGACAGCGAGGCCCACAGGAAGCGGCCGATGATGTTGAAGAAGCTCAGCAGCGCCGCGAAGGCCGCCCCGATCGTGGCCACCTGGGCCTTCTCGTCGGCGCTGAGCCCGGCCAGCGCGGCGCCCGCCTTGCCGATCATCTTCCCGCCGAAGACCTCCTGGATCATCGGCGAGGCCATGCCGATCACCCCGATGCCCGCGCTCACGTTGAGGCAGAGCACCGCCCAAAGCAGCCAGAACTGGGGCGTCTTCCAGGCCACGTTCACGTGGACGTGGCCCCGGGTCATCATGGCGTTGGTACTCGCCTTCGGCACCCACCCCGCCGGCTTCCAGTCCGGCCGGGGGATCCGGTAGCCGAAGGCGCCCAGCAGCATGGCCACGAAGTAGAGGCCCCCCATCACCAGGAAGGTCTCCATGACGCCCACCGACGTGTCGGTGGCGAACCGGCGCATCAGCAGGTCGGCCAGCGGGGAGCCGATCATCGCGCCGCCGCCGAAGCCCATGATCGCCATCCCCGTCGCCATGCCGCGGCGGTCGGGGAACCACTTGATGAGGGTGGACACCGGGGAGATGTAGCCCAGCCCCAGGCCACACCCGCCGATCACCCCGGACCCCAGCCACATGAGCCAGAGCTGGTGGTAGTGCACCCCCACCGCGGAGATCAGGAAACCGCCGCCCCAGCAGAACGCCGCCACCACCCCCGCCCGCCTGGGCCCCACCCGCTCGAGCCAGCTGCCGAAGATCGCGGCGGAACTGCCCAGGAAGACGAAGAACAGGGTGTACATCCAGCCCAGCATGCTGATCTTCCAGTCGCAGCTGGTGGTCACCAGCTGCTGGAAGAAGCCGACCTCGTCACCGCAGGTCACCGGCTGGGTGATGCCGATCGCCTTGCTCAGGGGGAGCCAGAAGACGCTGAAGCCGTAGGCCATCCCGATGGACAGGTGGATGGCGAGGGCCGCCGGTGGGACCAGCCAGCGGTTGAACCCCGGCTTGGCAACGATGCGTTCGCGGTCGAGCAGACCGGCCATGGGCGCTCCAGGAATGCTTGGGCGGGGAGTTGGGACCGGATACATTACCTGCTGCCGGACTATAACGCCACTCTCCACCCGGGGTTGCCGTGAATCGTGCGCTGGTGCTGGCCACGCTGCTGAGTCTTGCCGGGACGCCGCTCCCCGCCCAGCTCCCCGAGTGGCTGTCGGTGGATTCCGCCGGCCGCAGCGTCAATCTGGCCCTGGAGGCGCGGCCCGGCGGTCCCGAGGGCATCGCCACCCTCAATGGGCTCCACCACGGCGCGGTCCAGCTGGTGGTGCCGCTGGGCTGGACCGTGAAGTGGACCTGGACCAACCGCGACAGCAGCCAGGCCCACAGCCTGGTGGTCATGGCCGAGCGGGAGAAGCTCCCCACCGAAGGCGGCCGCCCGGCGCTCGAGAATGCCCTGAGCCGGGCCGTCCTCACCGGCCTCAAGGCCGGCCAGCGGGACGTGGCGACCTTCGTGGCCGAACCGGCCGGCTGGTACTGGATGCTGTGCGGCGTGCCCGGTCACGCCATCCGGGGCGAGTGGATCGGGCTCAAGGTAGACCGGGAAGCCGCCGGCGTGAGTCTGCTCGCGAAGTAGCCGGGCGGCGCTACTCGGCCAGCAGGGCCTCGATCTCTCTCCGGAAATCCGCCACCAGCGCGAAGTGCTGCGGCCCCGTCGCCGGTCCGTAGAACCCGGCGTGCACCCGGCGTACCCGCCCGTCCCGGCCCACGAACAGCGTGGTTGGGAACGCGGTGAACCCATCCAGCTGGGGCAGCAGTTCCCGCACCACGTCGGTCTCGCTCGCCCCGCCCAGCAGCAGGGGATACGGGATCGAGAACTTGTCCCGGAAGCGGCGCACCATCTCCCCGTCCTGGACCGGGTCCCCCGTCACCTCGAAGGCCAGCCCGATGATCTCCAGCCCGCGGGCGTGGTACTCGCGGTAGAACCGGCCCAGCACCGGGGCGGCATCGTGGCACGCCGGGCACCAGGTGCCGAAGATGTCCACCAGCACCACCTTGCCGGCGAAAACAGGATCGGACAGTGACACCGGGCGGCCGGCCAGGTCGGGAAAGGTGAACGCCAGCGGGATGGTGGTATCCACCCGGGTGACCTCGGTGGGCGGCGTCAGGTGGGCCCGCCCGCCGCTCCGGGTGGCCACGAAGGGAGTCTGGCTGCGGAGCCCGGCGTGGAAGACGCCGCGCAGGGTGTCGCCGGCCAGGCGTCCGGCGAGCAGGTAGACGTTGATCCCGTCGAAATGGGCCAGCTCGAAGCTGTCCCGGAGGGCCCGGCCTGAGAACAGGCCGTAGTCTCCCGAGTTGGAGATTACCGTCCCCTCGAGGCCGTTGGCGCCATTGCGGAACTCGAGCACCCGCGGCGTGGCCTCGACGGCTCCCTGGAACCACGCATCCCACCGTCCCAGGAGCGGCGCCGGGCCGGCCACCGCCTCCCAGCGGCCCCGCGACGCCCGGAACGGGATCACCCGGGGGCCCCGCCGCCCGACATTCTGGTAGCTGCCGGTCAGCGAGTCGCCCGAGAGCCGCGCCACGATGCCGGCGGCATAGTCGCCGAGGTCGAGCACCAGGCTGTCGCCCCGGAGGCTCACCCCCGTGAAGCGCTCGCAGCTCGCCCCGTTGCAGAGGCGGCCGCCCAGCGTCGCGCCGTCCCTCGTGATGGTCACGCTGAAGCGGAGCGTCCCGCCCGCCAGGTCGAGCGCGGCGCGCCAGGTGCCCTCGGGGCCGGGCGCGGCCAGGGTGGTGAGCGCGAGCAGCGATGCCAGCATGGTCAGTCGAGCTCCAGTCCGCCGCCCGCGTAGCGTTCGCCCGCGGCGATGGCGTCGGCCACCTGATTGCCCGGCCACGGGGCGGGGCAGGGGAAGACCGCGTTGTAGGCGCAGAACGGATTCCGTGCGCGGTTGAAGTCCAGCCGGTAACGCCCGCCGGACTGCGGTAGCAGCTCGACAAACCGGCCGGCCGGGTAGCTGCCGTGCCCGTTGCTGGCATCCCGGAAGAAGATCAGCAGCTCGGCTTCTTCGTCGTCCCGGGCGCCGACCAGGTAGACCCGAAGGGTCGCCGTACCACCCGCCAGCGGCACCGCCGCCAGCCCGGCCTCCGCCGCCTCGGTCTCCACCCCGTCGGGCCCCAGGATGCGGAATCTTCCCTCCCGCTCGGCAGGGCGCAGGGTGACCGTGAAGGCCAGCGCGGGATCGTGGGGGAAGTACTCGGGCGGTGCCGGCTCCCGGATGGGGCCGTAGGCCGCCACCACGCCGCGGCCCGGCGGCCCCGCGACCACCAGCAGGTACCCGCCGCCAAGGTCCACCGGCCGGTTCCGGGGAAGGGTGCGCCGGGTGGCGCCCTGGACCAGGAGCGCCGCGCCGCGGGATTCGCTCACTACGCCCTGCTCGACGCCCGGCAGCGGGATATCGGCGGGCTCGCCACCGATGGTAACCCCCGAACCGATCGGCTGGAGGGCGCGGGCCGAGTACGGCGAGAGGCTTGCCGTCACCAGCCACTGCACGTAGGCGGAGCGGTCGCGGGCCAGGTCGGGGGGCAGCTGGGCGGCGAGAGCGGGAGGGGCCGCCGCCAGGAGAAACCAGGTGAGAAGTCCCGCGACCGCGGCGCCGACCCCTGGCAGTCCGCCTCTCCCGGTCATGTGCCGAAGGTCCCGACCAGGATGGGCGTGGTGGTGGGCGCGGAGGAGCCGCCGCTCGGTTCGTCGGTGATGGCCGCGGCGGCCAGCTCGACGCCCGCGGGCACCTCTACCTGCTGCACCAGGGCGTGGCCGTCCGGCTCGGTGTTGAAGGTGACCGACGGAATCGGCGCGCCGTTTCTGGGAATGAACCAGAGCTGGTACACCCGCTGCCCCGCCGCGGGACTCAGCCGGAAGGCGTGCACCACGGCGACGTTGGTGCGCCGGTTCCAGAACAGCTGGATGCCCGGTTGATCCGGCCGGGTGGAGGCCAGGTTGGTCAGGGTGACGGTGGGCTCGAGGATGGCATTGAGCGTGGCCTCGCGCTGGGCCAGCCGTGCGGTGCGGGCATCCAGTTCCCGGGCCATCCCGGCGATGGTCGAATCCCGTTCCACCAGCGCCCGGCGGGCTGCCATCCAGTTCGTGCCCGTCACGGCGACCCCGGCCAGCGACGCGGCCAGGGCCAGCCAGAGTCCCCATGGGCCCCGTGGGCGGAGGGGGACGCTCCGATCGCGGGTGGCGTGGGCCAGCACCCGCGCCCGGAGTTCCGGCGCGGGCGCGGCTTCAGCGCCGCCGGCCGCCAGCAGGGCGTTGACCTCGCGGTACTCCGCCACCTCCCGGCGGGCCTCGGCGGAGGTGCGCAGGTAGGCCTCGAACGCGCGGGCCTCATCGGGGCTCAGCGCGCCCAGGGCGTAGGCCGCGGCCTGCTCCCGGAGGTCCTGCTCGCCCGCGCCGCTCACCGCGCCCCCTCGAAGTAGTAGGGCCGGAGCGATTCCCGCAGTTTCTGCATACCGAGTCGCACCCGCGTCTTGATGGTGCCCAGTGGCTCGCGCAGCCGCTCCGCGATCTCCGACTGGGACAGGCCCTCGTAGTAGGCCAGTTCGATTGCCTGCCGCTGGGGCGGGGAAAGGGCGGCCAGCGCAGTGGTGACGGCCCGGGCCCGCTCCTCGTCGAGCAGGGCTGCGCCGGGGGGCTGGAATCCGGCGCTCATGGCGGGCGCCGTGGCCGGTGTTTCACGCGCCGCGGTGTCGGTGATCCGCTCGCGCCGGACCTGTGAGCGGACCCGGTCAATGGCCCGGCTGCGGGCCATGACCGTCAGCCACGCCGCCACCGAGCCCCGGGTGGTCTCGAACCGCCCGGCCTCGCGCCACGCCTGGGCAAACGCCTCCATGACGACCTCTTCTGCATCGGCCCGTTGTCCCACCACCCGGAAGGCCACCGCGTACAGCACCGTCCCGAAGCGGTCGTAGAGCTGGCCCAGCGCGCCCTCGTCCCCGTGCGCGACCCGGGCCACGAGTTCCGCGTCGCGCGGTCCCGTGCTGGTGGTCGTCGCGTCAGTCATCATCCATCCGCCGGGGCTGCTCGTGGGAGTGAGGCGCTCGCCAAGGGACATCGGGTACCTGAGTCTATACCCCAGCGCGAGAGCGCCACAAGCCCACACCAGGACCCCCGCCGGGTCGGTGCTCACGGCAGCGGCCTGGGCCCGTCACCGGGGGTGAACAGGAAGCTCTGCCGGCGCCCGTCGTAGCGGACCTGCACCACGTTGACCTGGTCCTGGAACAGCTCCCCATGCATCGCCTGACGGAGCCAGCGGCCACGCAGCCCGCCGGGCACCGTCGCCCGCAGGCGGAGCAGAGTGGCGTCGCCGTCCACGCTGGCGCCCTCCCAGCTAAGCGGGGCCGGCGGGCCGCCGCCCGGGCCGATCACCAGCGATCGCCTGACATAGGCCGCCAGGGTGGAGTCGGTGACCACGCCCGCCGCCCGGGTCACCGCCAGGTGGAGGTCGTCGGTGAAGGCGCGAATCGTGACCGCAATCTGGCCGCCCCCGCGCTCCACGATCTCGGTGTGGGTCGTGTGCAGGGGATGGGCGGCCGCCCCCAGGGCCCATGCCAGCACCAGCACCCGGAGCATCAGCGGTCCGCACCCCGGAGCAGGGCCCGGGCGGAGGCGGCCTGGGCCGGTTGCAGCATCCCGGCCCCGAGCGCGGTGGTCAGTCGTGCCACTCCCGTGAGCGTGTCCCCCGCGGCCAGGGCGATGACCCCGGCATGGTAATAGAGAAGCGGATCCCGGGTGCCGAGCCGGAGCGTGGCATCGGCCACGGGCCGGGCCTCGGCCGTTCGGCCTGCCCGATGGAGGGCCCAGCTCAGCAGGTCGTCTCCGTAGACATCCTGCCGTTCACGGCGTTCCGCCTCGGCGCGCTGCAGCACCTCGGCGGGATCGGCGCCGTGGTCCAGGAGAAACAGGGCCCAGCCCCGATGGAACCCGCCGCTCTGGCGGGACACCGAGACGGCCATGGCCCGGGCATACTCGGCGGCCCGGTCCGCGTCGCCGAGGGCCTCGTGGGCCTCGGCCAGGAGCGCCAGGGTGGACGGGTCGAAGCGGGCGGTCAGGGCCTGTTCTGCCAGCTCCACGGCTCCCGCCCAGTCTCCGGCGTAGCCCCGGAGCCGGGCCAGCGCGGTGAGGAGCGCCGCATCGCCCGGCACCAGCGCGAGCCCGCGCCGGATGGACCGGGCCGCCAGGTCGGGCCGGCCGTTGCGGGCGGCCAGTTCGCCCAGCCGGAGGTCGAGCCAGGCCACCTGCTCGGGCGGGACGCGGAAGCTACCGTCGAGCCGGGCCCGCACCGCCTCCAGCAGGGCACGGGCCTCTCCAGAGCGGCCGTGGATCTCCAGCCAGCGGGCGTAGCGCGGACCGATCGCCGGGTCGTGACGCAGGAGCGCCAGGGTGGCAAACAGCGAATCCGCCTCCGCGTAGCGGCCCAGCTCGAGCGCGATCTCGCCCAGGGTCGCCCGGGCCACCGCGTCCTCGGGATCGGTGCGCACCACCCCCACGAGGATCTCGTGGGCGTCGCGGAAGCGATGCTGCGCCATCAGGGCCCCGGCCATCACCTGGGCGGCGTCGGGATTCCGGCGGGCACGCACCCGCTGGCTCTCCCGCGCCATCGCTTCCGCCCGCCCAAGATCCGCCTCACTGCCGGTGGCCCTGGCCCGGCCCAGGTAGAGCGCCGCCAGGCGGGCCCGGTCCCGGGCGCCATAGGGGTCGCGAGCGACCCGGCTCTCGAAGAACGCGATGTTCGCCTCCGTGACCTGCCGCCGGGCCGCCACCGCGTCCTCCGCCTCGCCGCCGGCCTTTCGCCGCTCCAGGCCGGTCCCGCCACAGGCCGACGCCAGCAGCACCAGCACCTGCAGGTGAAGCAAGGATCGCAACATGGTGCCTCTCCCCCCGGGGGGCTGGTGTAAAGAGAATCCCGCTGGTCGCGGAAGGCCGGGCTCCGGGCGGCGGGTGAGGGCCCCGCCGCCCGTGCCTTCTGCTGCGCCCTAGTTCGGCGCGCCGAGGTATGGAAACGTCGCCAGGAACGGGGAGTCGTTGCCGGTGTTGTCGGTCGTCAGGCTGGGCGTGGTGTTGCCCGGGTCGGCGCCGAACGGGTCCCCGAAGATCGCCAGCAGTGCCAGGTCCACCACATCATCATCCAGCTTGCGCCCGCCCCAGCCGTTGGCCAGCGGCGGCACGCCCACCCAGTTGAGCCAGCTGGCGGTAGCCGGGTCCTTGTCGGTCTGGACGATCAGCATGTCCGGCAGGAGGACGCTGGCCAGGATGTTCACGTAGGCGGTGTCCCGGCCGGCGAAGGTCGTGGCCGAACCCTTCACCAGGTGATCGAAGATCTCCTGGCCGATCAGGGCCAGGTCCTGGTCCGGGCCAATCGAGCCGTGGGTCGGGTGGCTCCGCTTGTCGAGGACCACCTCGCTGAGGAGCGGGTTCCCCAGCCGCTGGACCTGGTTGTAGGTGGTGCTCTTCCCCGGGCCGACCCCGGAGCTGTTGTCATCGCTGCAGGCGCCCGCCAGCAGGGCCAGGCCGAGCAGCAGCATGTGGTTGCGCATTGGGTATGGTCTCCGTGATGGTCAGCGGCTGATGGTGCCCCAGATGCCCAGCTTGCCCGGGGCGCTATTCTCCAGCAGGGCGCTCGGCAGCTCGACAACAATGGACAGCACGTTGAAGCCCGCGATGTAGTTGACGCCGGGGTTGCGGAAGCCCACCGAGGGCAGGGCGCAGTCGCCCGAGAGCGGTCCGGTGGCGGGCCGGCGGTCGGGCAGGATGCAGAACGCCGCTTCCAGGTCGAGGAAGAACGAATCGTCCCGGGGCCCGGCGAAGGCCTGGATGCCCGTGGCCGACCCGAAGGGAGTGTTGAAGTCGCCACGAAGCACGGCCGCCTGGGTGTTCACCACGTTCATCATGGCGCCGGTGACCACCGGCGCGTCGGGGCCCCGGACCACCACCTTCTGGCTGGTGGTCTTGCCCTCGAAGCTCACCTGGATGACCCGGTCCTCCAGCGCGTCGCCATCGTTGTCCACCTTGAACTGGTACAGGATGTTCGGGTCGAACGCCGCCGTCGGCGTCTCGGCCGGCGTGAGGAAGCCGCTGGTGTTCATCACCAGCACGATCCGGCCCGGCGCCGAGCCGGGGAAGGCATAGACGTCGGTCAGGTCCATGCGGGGATTCAGCTCCACCAGCGGGGTGTCCTGGTGGTCGGAGCTCGCGAGGATGCCCACACCGCCGGCCATGGCACCGGTCAGTATGAGCAGGCCAGCGAGCTGCTGGGTGCGCGAAGGGGCGCGCCAACGGAACATGAGGTACTCCCTTCATAATGAGAGAAAGGCGCCGGTTGGGTCGGCGGCCCGCGGGCATTCCCGCGGGCGGGCGGCGGGAAGCGCCGCCTGCACCCGGGTTACGGCAGTCGCGCGGGATCGGATGTACGAGGGAGCGGCCGGACGGGGCCGGGGTGCAGGGGACCGCTCGGGTGAGGTGGGGCGGAACGACGGGGGCCGTGCCTGGCGCACGGCCGGGGGGCTACCAGTCCCAGTACCGCTCGGGACGAAGGGCGCTGAGCTGGTCGCCGTCCTGCTCGCCGGCCAGCAGCCGGGCAACCAGCCGGCCGGTGATGGCCGACAGGAGGACTCCGTTCCGGCCATGGCCGGTGGCGTACCACAGGCCCGCCAGCTTGGGCTCGGCACCGATGATCGGCAGGCCGTCGGGGGTGATCGGCCGGAGCCCCGCCCAGGTGCGCAGCACCCGGCGGCCGGCCAGGGTGGGGAGCAAGGCGCCGATCCCGGTGAAGATCTCGGCGATCCCCTGGGCCGTGGCTTCGGCGGAGAACCCGGCGTGCTCCATGGTGCTGCCGACGATCGCCTCGCCCTCGCGGGCCACGAGGTAGCAGTGCCGGCTGACGAGGATGGCCCGCGGAATCCCCTCGGGCCAGGACAGCGCGGCCATCTGGCCCCGCACCGGTTCGACCGCGATCGGCCTGGGGAGCCCGGTCAGGAGCCGCGACCACGCCCCGGCCGCAATGACCACGTCGGGTGCGCTGTAGCGCTCCCGGCCGATCACGCCACTCACCCGGTCGCCCTGGCGCTCCAGGCCGAAGGCCTGGTCGTGCACGATGGTGGCGCCCAGCCTGACCGCATCCTTGAGCAGCGCGTCTACCAGGGCCCCCGGATTGAGCGCCCCGTCCTGGGGCGCCCACAGTGCCCCGTGGTTCGGCCCCACCGCCGGCCAGCGCTCCTTGACCTCGCCGGCATCGAACCAGTCGGCCACGTGGCCCTGCTGCCGCTGCCAGGCCACGTGGGACCGGAGGAGGCCGGCCTCGGTTTCGTCGGTGGCAACCCGAGCAATGCCCTCCTGCCAGAAGCCGACGTCCACTCCGGTCGTCTCCAGCAGGGCGGGGGCCAATTCCGCCAGGCGCTCCCGCCCGGCCAGGCCCAGGGCAAACAGGGGGTCGTCGGCGCCGTTCATCTGGGCGGCGAGCATCCCGGCCGCGGCCCGCCAGGCCTCGCCCTGCGCGTCGCCGCGTTCCAGGACCAGGACCTTCCGGCCGGCCTCGGCCAGCTCCCGGGCACAGGCCGCCCCCACCGGCCCGCCGCCCACCACGATCACGTCGTACGCTTGCGTCACCGGTCGAATGAGGAAACTTTCTGGAACGTACCGCGTAGGTGGCGGCGAGACCGTCTTCCGCCGGAGGAAAATAGCATGTTCCGCAGCCTGCTCGGATTCGCGCTTCTGGCCATTGTGGCCTGGTTTGCACTCCAGCTCTTTTTCGGCCTGTTCGGCATCGTCATCGGGATCCTCGGCCGACTGCTCTGGCTGGCCTTCCTGGGCTTCCTGGTCTACCTGGTGCTGAAGGTCTTCGCGCCAGACACCGCCAGCCGGGTGCGCGAGATGGTCACCGGCAAGCCGGCCGCCTGAGCGCCGGTCACCCACCGCGGGCGCGGTCCCTCTCCTGGGGCCGTGCCCGCCGGTGTCCTTACCTCCTCCGCCGGTGCCCCGCCTGCCGATCGGCGGTGGTTCCCCCGCCGTCACCCGTCCGATAATCCTCCGTCTCCCCTGCGCGCCCCGCCGGCCGGAGCGACCCTAGCGCTCCGCCGAGCTGTGGGCGTGGCTGATACGCCACCGGCCGTCTGGCTGGCGAGTGAAGAACACGGTCGCGTGGGCCTCGCTGGCCAGGTCCTCGGCCGCCGAAAGCCAGCGGTACTCCATGAGCACCAGCGCGAACGCGCCCGCCAGCTCCACCCGGGATGAGCCCACGCTGACCTGGCCGCGTCCGGCGATGCCGGCGAACCTCGGCGGGCCCGCCCGCCGGGCCCCGTCGGCGATGATCTCGGCTTCCGCGATGTAGAGCGAGTCGGCCCGGTCGAGGCGGGCGTCCGCGGCCAGCGCCTCCGCCGCGCGCTCAGCGAGGTGATCGGCCAGTTCGGCCGCCCCCGCCGCCGCCGGTGGAAGTCCGGGGCGGGCCCCCGCGCAGGCGGCCATGGTGCACCAGGCGAGAGCGGCCGCGCTAGGCCAGCGCATCCGCGACGGCCCAGGCGAGCAGGGGAAGGAGCAGCTCGTGGTGACCGGTGAGGAGGATCCCCGTACCGCCGGCCCGGGTGGGGCGCTCGACCACGTTCACCCGGGGCCGGTAGTGCCGCACCATATCGAAGTCGGCGGCGAGGAACCCCGTCGGGCGTCCCTGGTCCAGGTTCCGGGCAACGGTCAGCGCCTTGAGAAACACCTCCGGCAGCACCACCGCGCTCCCCAGGTTCAGCACCACCCCGCCGTCATGGAGGCCGGGCAGCGAGCCGGCCAGACGGCGGAAATCACGCAGGCTGGTGGCCCCGACCGCGGCGCCGTCGGCGGCGGGGTGCTGATGAATGATCTCCGCGCCAATCGTGGCGTGCACGGTGACCGGCACCTCCTGCTGATGGCAGGCCAGCAGGAGCGAGACCTCGGCGCCGGGGCATTCCTTTCGTGCCGCGAGCGCCCGGGCCAGCCCCTCGCCGAAGCCCCACCCGGCGGCATGGGCAGCCGAGACAGCCCGGTTCATCTCGGCCCCGGTTTCTTCGGCCATCCCGAAGGTGCCGTCGCCCAGGCCCCGCTCGACGTCCTCGCTGGTTCCCCCGAAGGCGGTGAGCTCGAAGTCGTGGATCGCGGCCGCGCCGTTGAGGGCCACATGGGTGACGATCCCGCGGCGGACCCAGTCGGCCAGGAGCGGCCCGGCCCCCACCTTGATGACGTGGCCTCCTCCGAGCAGCACGACCGCCCGCCCGGCGCGGTGGGCGGAGGCGATCGCGGCCGCCACCGTGCGAAGATGGTCGGCCGCGAGGAGGTGAGGCAGGCTGTCGAGGAAGGCCCGGAAGGATCGGTCGGCGCCGGGCGGCGAGGCGAGGAGTGACCGGTTGACCCGGTTGGCGCGGGCCCCGACCGGCACGGTGCGGAGCCGGGAGACGTCCGCCTCCCGATACCCGGTCACGGGGCGGCCGGCGCCGGGGTCATCTGCTCGAGCCGGAGGGTAACGGTCCCGAACGGCAGCTTGGCCCGGATCTGGACCGGGATGCGGCGGGCATCGTCGGTGATCCACAGCATCGCCTGGGAGCGCGGGGCGAAGAGGCCCTCATCGCCCACCACGGGATTGAGGATGACGCAGTTCACCTCGCGGTCGTCCGGCAGCTTCATCTTCTCCCGCTTGACCACCTTGATGACGACCGGATTCAGTTCCTTCTTGAAGTAGCGCTCGAAGCGATAGGACTTGCCGACTTCCAGGTCCAGGGTCCGCAGGAAATAGAAGAAGGCGGCGTCGTCCAGCGGCTCGGCCACCGACGGCTTGCTGCCGGGGCGCTGTTCCTGGGTGTACAGCAGCGAATCGGGGAAGATGTCGTAGTAGCGCTTGCGCTCCTTGCCGTTCTCCACCAGGTCCTGGCGGAAGCGCCGCGAGATCAGGTCTTCGGTCCCGGTCCAGGACTGCATCACGTTCTTGCTCTTGTAGAGCGGGGCCGAGGCTTCCAGGCCGAACTCGAACACGAACGACTCCGAGGCCCGGACCGTGTCGATGCTCACCACCGACATCCAGGCCGTCCCCAGGCGGAGGAACCCGAGCTTGGCGGAGTACTGGAACCGTTCCCCGACATGGAAGGGGTAGTCGGCCACGGCCGCCGGTGGGGCGGGAGCCGGCTGATGCTGCGCGACCAGCCCGGCGAGCAGCACGCCCATGAGAGCCTTCATCGAGATGCTTCCTCCAGTTCCTGGTCAGGGGCCTCGCGGGGTCCGGCCCGCCGCGAGTCGCCCGTGCGCGCGCCGCGAATCCGGAGCCGGCCGCCCTCGCGCCACAGCGCCTTGGCCAGGGGCCACGGATCCACCCGGCTGGGCCGCTGGTGCAGGTCGTGCCGTTCCACCACGGCCAGCGTGTCCACCCGCCGGGCTTCGCGGGCCACCCGCGCGATGAGTTCGGCATTGGCGGCCCACCCATCGCTGGTGAGCAGCGGCCCGTCCTGGGCGCGGAGCGCGTTGCGCAGTGCGGCGAGGCGGAAGGCCGCGAAGCCCGAGACGATGTCCCGGACCCCAGGCACCCTGACGCCCCGCAGCAGCCAGGGTGCACAGCGCCGCACCAGGCGGGCCCCGAGCCGCGGCTCTCCCGCCAGCGTGGCCTGGCCCACCACCACATCGGCGCCGCTCTCGAGCCGCTTGATCACCTCGGGCAGGTACTCCGGGCCGTGGCTGAAATCGGCCTGCAGCAGGATGGCCGCGTCCCGCTTGGGGCGGTCGGTGCGGTCGACCGCGATGCGGAGCAGCGCCTCGACCGACCGGGCGTACCCCTGCCGCTCGGGATGCCGCACCACCGTCAGCGGCAGGGCGTTGGTGTAGGGCTCCAGGATCTCGGCGGTGGCGTCGGTGGATCCATCGTCCGCGACGAGCAGTTCGTACTCCCGCGGGAAGGCCTGGAGGGTCTGCCGAATCTTCCAGAGCAGCAGGCCGACCGTCGGGGCTTCATTATGGCTGGGGATACAGATGTACAGCATCAGCGCTCAGTGGCATCGGGAGCCGAAGTGTACATCTCCGCCACCTGATCTGCCACCGTGCCGATGGAATATCGGGCGAGGTCCGGCGGCTCCGGCCGGCGGCCCGGGGCACGGAGGACCGCGGCCAGCGCCTCGGCCAGGGCCGGGACATCCCCGGGCGGGACCAGGGTGCCGGCGCCTCCCCCGAGCAGCTCGCGCAGGCCACCGGTGTCGCTCGCTACCACCGGGGTGCCGAGCGCCAGCGCCTCGAGCACCGCGGTCCCCAATGCCTCACGGAAGGAAGGCTGGACCAGGGCGAGCGCTCCGCGGAGGAACGGCGTCGCATCGTCCACCTCGCCGGCAAAGTGCACGTCCCGGGCGGTGCCCAGCGCTCCCGCGATCCCGGCGAGTGCCTGACGCTCGCGCCCATCGCCCACCAGGACGAGGAGGGGCCTGGGGGTGAGCCGGGCGTGGACCTCCAGGAGGACGCGGTGCCCCTTCTCCGGGGTGAGCGCCCCGACCGCGACCAGGTAGGCGGCCTCGCCCCGGCCCGGCGGGCGCCAGGGGGAGGGAGGTCGCCGGCGGAGCAGCTCGAGGTCCACCGCGGAGGGGATGAGCGCGATGCGGCCGGGGGCAACACCGGCCTCGACCAGCCGGTCGCGGACGGCGGCCGAGATGGCCACGATGCGGTCGGCCCGGCGCCACCAGCCCCGCCGGCCGGGGCGGGTGGCGCTCCGCCGGGTGGCGATGAGGCGGAGCCCGTACCGGCGCGCGACCAGCCCGGCCAGGATGAGGGCGTGGCTGTCGTGGGCGTGGAGCACTGGGGCTCCCGAACCGCGCCCGGCCGCCAGGCGGGCCAGCCCGCGGAGGGCCCGGGGGTCGAGCGCGAGGCGCCAGGGCAGCTCTGCGACCGGGACCTCCGCCTGGGCCAGCGCCCCGGCCAGCGCCGTGCCCCGGCCGGTGGCCACCAGCTGCCTGAGGCCCCGGCGGTGCAGCGTGGCGGCCAGCAGCGCCACCTGCCGCTCTCCCCCGCGCCATTCCCGCCCGCGGCAGACGTGGATAATGAACGGGGTCACTGGCCCGGCGCGGCGTCGCGGAGCAGGGCCCGGAGTTCCGTCAGGCTGAACGGCTTGTGGAGGCAGGGCCGGCCGCTGGCTTCGAGGAAGTCGAGGGTGTCGCCGCGAACGGTGTCCCCCGTCGTGAACACCAGCCGCCGGGCCGCGGCGGGGGCCTGCCGGGTGAGGTCGGCGAAGAACTCCCGGCCGCCCACCTTCGGCATCCGCAGGTCGCAGATGATGAGGTCGAACGGCTCGGCCACCGCCCGCTCCAGCCCCGTCACCCCGTCAATGGCGGTCTCCACCGAATGCCCCCACGCCTCCAGGGTGACGCTCAGGTAGTGGAGGATGTGCGGCTCGTCGTCCACCACCAGCACCCGGAGGGCCCGGGCGGGGGCCCGGGGCTCGGGCGGCTCGGGCGGGCCGGGCTCGAAGACGCGTCCCGGCAGCTCCACGGTGAAGGTCGAGCCCCGCCCCGGCGCGGTGACCAGCGATATCCGGCCGCCGTGCTCCTTGGCGATGCCCTGGCTGATGGACAACCCGAGGCCGGTGCCCTGGCCCTCCGGCTTGGTCGTGAAGAACGGCTCGAAGACCCGGGCGGCGACCTCCGGCGTCATGCCGGGCCCGTCGTCCGCGATGTCGATCGCGACCCCATCCATCCAGCGGCGGGCCCGCACCCGGATCGTCCCCGGCTGGCCGGTGGAGGTGATGGCGTGGGCCGCGTTCTGGATGAGGTTGACGAAGATCTGCTGCACCTGGTTCGGGTTCAGGTCGAGCTCGGGGAGGCCGTCCTCCTGCACCAGCTCGAGGGCCACCGCCTCGCTGCTGAGCTGGTTGCGAAACAGGCTCACGGTCGCCTCGAGAATCGGGCCCAGGCTGGCCCGCTGGCGGGTCTCCTGCCGCCGGGCAAACCCGAGGAGGTTCTTGACGATCTTCGAGGCCCGTTCCGCCTCCTGCTGCACCACCCGGAGCGGTTCCCGGATGCGGGGCGGCGCGTCGGCGGACTCCGCCAGGAAATCGGCGAAGCCGATCACCGAGGTGAGCGGATTGTTGAGGTCATGGGCCACGCCCGCGATCAGCTGCCCGATGGCCGAGAGCTTCTCGGACTGGACGAGCCGGTCCTGCAGGCCGCGGCGCTCGGTCTGGTCCTCGAACAGGAGCACCGCCCCGTGGCGCCCGCCCGGACCGAGCGGAAAGGCGGTGACACCGATGGCCCGGCTGCCGACCCGGAGGACAATTTCGTCCGGCGCCGGCGTGGCCAGGGCGGCATGAATCGCCTCCCGCCAGCCGGCGGGCATCACGTCGGTCCACGGGCGCCCCACGGCCCGGTCGGCGGGCAGGCCGAGCAGTTCCAGGAAGGCGCGGTTCCCCCGCTCGAGCTGGCCGGCCGGGGTCACCGTGCAGAGCGCGAGGGAAATGGCGTCCACCACCTGGTCCCAGCCGGTGGGTGGGTCGGGAGGGCTCATCCAGCGTCCCCGGGTAGAGGGAGGCGAGAGCCCCCCGTCCGTGGCCCGTTAGCACTCGCGACCGCCGGCTGCTCGCACCCCCGCTGGCGTTCTGGCCTGAAGGTTGCCTTCATTCCGCACCGGGAGCTGTCGATGACTGAATCGGGGGACGTCGGCGTGTCATCGGGAGGGAAGTCATGATTCTGGCCAACACCCGGGGTCGGCTCGGCCCGCGTGACCTGCAACTCGTGGTGCTGCTGCTGAGCCAGGGCTCGGCCCGCCGCCGGGCGGCGGTGGAGCGCCGCCTGGAGCAGGAGGGCCCCGACCCGCTGCTGGATGCCGCCGGCCTGGCGGAACGGCTCCTGACAGTGCGCTCGATGCTGGTGCCGAGCGAGGCGCTGTTCTTCTACGTGGTGGTGCGTCATGCGCTGCGGTCGGAGGGCCTCGATGACCGGGACCTGGCCGACTACGTCGCGGCCCTCCTGGTCGAGTTCGGCACCCGGGACCGCGCCACCCGGGTGGACTGGCACGATGATCACTCGCACCGCTACCTGGTGGACATCCTGGCGGATATCGACGCCAGCGCCGGGGAGCGCCGCTTCCGGGTCATGGCCCACCTCGGCAACTACGCCCTCTGGCTGGCCGGCCTGTTCCCGCAGTACATCGAGGCGCGCCGGCTGCGCTATGGCGGGCCCGAACTGAGTTACTACGACGGGCTCGGCCGGCGCGGGTTCGCCATGGCCTCGGATCATGCCCTGGCCGACCGGTATCACCTCGACGAGATCTTCCAGACCGCGGCCGACCGCTATCCCACGATCCGTGAGGCCCTCAACGGCCTCAGCGCCCGGATCGGGCTGGGCGGCCACTAGCGCCCGGCCACCGCTCCCCCCGCCCCCGCCAGCCGCCGGGTCTCCGCAACCAGGGCATTGAAGAGCCCGTGATCGGGCGCGGTGTCGTGGTGGTGGAATTCTTCCGGGTGCCACTGCACCGCCAGCAGCCACGGATCCCCCGGGGGCGACTCGACGCCCTCGATCTCCCCGTCGGGCGCGGTGGCGGTGACCAGGAGTCCCGGTGCGAGGTCACGGATCGACTGGTGATGAAAGCTGTTCACGGCACAGCGGGCTGTGCCCAGCGCGGCGGCCAGCCGGGACCCGGGGGTGATGGCGACATCGTGGGTCCGGACATCCCGGTCAGTGGGCGCCCGGTGGGGCAGGGCGCCAGGCTTCTCCGAGGGGAGGTCCTGCCAGAGCGTCCCGCCCATGGCCACGTTCACCAGCTGGATCCCCCGGCAGATCGCCAGCGTGGGCAGTCCGCGCCGACGGCTCTCCCGGAAGAGCCCCAGCTCGAAGGCATCGCGCAGGGGATCCACCTCATGAGTGGCCGGGTGGCGGGTGTGCCCGTAGTGGGCGGGGTCCACATCCTCGCCGCCGCTGAGCACCAGTCCGTCCAGGACGTCCAGGATGCCACCGTGATGGCTCCCCCCGAGCAGCGGCGGGAGGATGAGCGGGATGGCGCCGGCCCGGATGACGGCACGCACATACGCGGCGTTCACCCCGCTGCGGTCGGCACCCGAAAACTGCCGCGTGTTGCCGGTGACACCGATCCGGGGCGCGGTCATGGCAGGACGCTGTCGGGGAAGAGGGGGCAGCCCGGGGCCTCGAAGCGGGCGGGATCCAGCTGGATGCCGAGGAGCGGCAGGGTCAGCGTGTCCATGGCCACGGTGCCGATGAAGGGCGCGCCGCGCAGCGGCTCCGACTCGAAGATCATCACCCCGCGGGTGGCGCCGGTGAGGTCGAGGATGAGGACCCCGAACCCGGGGTGGACCCGGTCCGGGATTCTCCCCTCGACCCCGACGACCCAGCTGCTGTCGGCAGTGCGTCCCACGACCGCCTCGAAGGCCGGTCCGGCGGCGACCCGCGCCACCAGTCGCGGGGGCAGGCTGGCGGGCGGCTCCCCCAGGGTCTGCCCCGGGACACCGAATTCCTGCAGCAGCATGGTGGCGCCGGCGATGGCTGAAATGCCGCAGGCGCCACCCTCCCGGCGGGGTCCGCACGCCGGCAAGGCCGCCAGGGCCAGCAGGGCCAGGAGTTGTGCTCGCATGACTCCAAAGGTAACGCGCCGGCTTCCTTGACGCCCCCCGCGGCGATCCGTACCATTCGTCCGTTCCGCCACCTGGATGTACCTCCCGTGCTGGATGGGCTCCGAGCCCGGCTTGAGAAGCTCCTCGCCGATCATACCCCCCCGGGCGACCCGCGCGCCCGAGCGTCGGCCCTCCACGCCGGGCTCCTGGAAATGAAGGTGGCCGTGGGGGGGATGCGGGACGCGCTGGCGGCCTCGGAACAGGCGCTCGCCGCGGAGCGCCGCCAGCTGGAGGATGCTGAGCGGCGGGGCCAGCTGGCGGCGGCGATCCCCGATGCCGAGACGGTGGAGGTGGCCCGGCGCTTCGCCGACCGGCACCGGGAGCGGGCCGGCGTGCTGGAGCGGAAGGTGGCGCTGCAGCGCGAGGAGCTGGCGCTGGCAGAGCGCGACCTCGAGCAGCTCGGCGTGGAGTACCGCAACGCCCGCCAGGGCACCGAGCCGGGGCGCACTCCCGCCCAGGAAGCGGCGTGGCGCGATCTCGAGTCGGCCGGCGGGGTCCGCCCCGAGACCGACGTGTCCGACGAACTGCTCAAGAGCCAGCTCAACCGGGCCCATCTCGACCGGGCGGTGGATGCCCAGCTCGAGCACCTCAAGAAGAAACTCCGGAAGGAGCCATGATGGGACGATCAGCGGGCGCGGGCGGCGGCGGTACCAGGAATATGTCAGGCGCCCGCCGGCGACGGCCCGGCCGCGGGGCCGCGGCCCTGACCCTCGGCCTCCTCGCCGCGCTGTCAGCTCCACGCGCCGACCTCCCCGCCCAGCAGCCAACCGCTCCCCCCGCCCATTTCCAGAAGCTCGCCCACACCTACAGCATCGTCGCCTGGGACTCGGTCACCGGGGACCTCGGCGTGGCCGTGCAGTCGAAGTTCCCCAATGTGGGGGGGATCGTGCCCTGGGGGCGGGCGGGCGTGGGGGCGGTGGCCACCCAGAGCCTGGCCAACACCGAGTTCGGCGAGAAGGGACTGGACCTCATGGCGCGGGGGCAGACCGCCGAGCAGGCGATGCGCACGATCATGCGCACCGACACCATGCTGCAGGACCGCCAGGTCGGGATGGTGGATGCCCGGGGCACCGTGGCCAGCTTCACCGGCCAGCGCACCTTCGACTGGGCCGGCGGACGGGTCGGCTGCGGACCCCGGCCGCCCCGGCGGGCCGACTCGGTGCGGGTGGAGCAGGCCGGCGCCCGCTGCCAGGTGGTTGGCGGCAAGGGCGTGGTCATCGCCGGGCGGGGCTATGCGGTGCAGGCCAACATCATGGTCTCCGACCGCACGGTGCGGAACATGGCCAACAGCTTCGAGACCTCGAGCGGGTCCCTGGCCGACCGCCTGATGGCCGCCCTCAAGGCGGGGCAGGCCGGCGGCGGGGACAAGCGCGGCATGCAGTCGGCTGCCCTGCTGGTGGTGCGGAAGAACGGCGGCTACCTGGGCGCCAACGACCGCTTCGTGGACATCCGGGTCTATGACGCCGCCGATCCGATCGCCGAACTCGAGCGCCTGCTGGCGCTCCACAAGCTGCACTTCTTCCCCAGCGACTCGGCCGACCTGGTCGAGATCACCCCCGAGATCGTCCGGGCCCTGGAGCCGATCCTGCTGACCGAGCCGAAGGGCCGGGGGCCGCACTGGCTGTCGGCCCCGCAGGGGCGGCCGACGGGGAGGTTCCTCGCCGCGCTGCGCGACTTCATGTACTGGGAGAACTACGACGTCAGGGTCCGCATGGACGGGCGGATCGATCGCGTGGTGCTGGAGGACATCCTGAGCAAGCGCCGCAGGTAAACCGCAACCGGAGCACGCCATGAGCAACGCAGCGGGTTCGCCACGGGATGCTGCGATTCCCGAATTCAAGCAGGTCCTGGGCCACCCCGGTCCGCTCTGGATGCTGTTCATGTCCGAGTTCTGGGAGCGGTTCGCCTTCTACGGCATCCGCTGGGCCCTGGTGCTCTACATCGTGGCCCAGTTCCACGGGGGCTCCGCCACGGGCCAGGCGGAGGCCAACCTGACCTACGGCTCGTACCTGGCCCTGGTGTACGCCGGGGCCATCCTGGGCGGCTACGTGGCCGACAAGTTCCTTGGCTACCAGCGCTCGATCCTGGTCGGCGCTGTCTTCATGTCGGCCGGGCTGTTCCTGATCTCGCTGCCGGATCCCACGGTGTTCAAGTTCGGGCTGGCCACGGTGGTCGTCGGCAACGGGATGTTCAAGCCGATCATCTCGACCCTGGTCGGCAAGCTGTACGCCGCGGCGGACGAGCGCCGGGACAGCGGGTTTACCATCTTCTACATGGGCATCAACGCGGGCGCCTTCGTGGCCCCGCTGATCACCGGCTGGCTGGCCCAGTCGGTGTTCGGCACCGACGCGGCCCCGGCCTACAAGTACGTCTTCATCGCCTCGGGCGTGGGCATGCTGGTGAGCCTGGTCTGGTTCTACCTGGGCCGGGCCCAGCTCAAGGGGATCGGCGACCCGGCCCCCGAGGCCACCGGCCTGGGGCGCATCGTGGTCGTGGCGCTGGGTGCGCTGGTGGTGATCCCGATGGTGTACCTCCTGCTGTCGGTCGGCGGGAAGAACCTGCAGTACGTGCTGACGGTGATGTTCGTCACCCTGATCGTCCTGCTGATGCTCGAGGGGATCCGGGAGGGCAAGGTGGCGCGGGATCGGGTGATCGCGATGATGATCATCTTCACCTTCAACATCCTGTTCTGGATGTTCTTCGAGCAGGCTGGCAGCTCGTTCACCTTCCTGGCCGACCAGATCGTCAACCGCGACCTCGGGTCGCCCGGCGGGTTCATCTTCCCCACGGCGTGGTTCCAGAGCGTCAACGCCATCGCCATCGTAGCCCTGGCCCCGGTGGTGGCTTGGGTCTGGGTCTGGCTGGCCGGGCGGAAGGCCAACCCGTCGATCCCCCGGAAGTTCGGGCTGGGCCTCCTGTTCAACGGCCTGGCCTTCCTGCTCCTCATGTTCACCCTGTCCAGCCTGGTGGGGGCCGACGGCAAGATCCCCTTCTGGACCCTGGTGGCCGTGTATGTCATCCAGTCGGTGGGCGAGCTGTGCCTCTCCCCCATCGGGCTCTCGATGGTGACCAAGCTGGCGCCGGTCAGGCTGGTGGGCCTTGGCATGGGCGGGTGGTTCCTCTCCACCGGGATCGGGAACAACCTGTCCGGCATCTTCGCCAGCGTGGTGAGCGGCGAGGAGGGGATGACGACGGCCTCGGCCCTGAGCGGTTACACCTTCGGCTTCTGGGCCCTGATTGGCTCGGGCGTGGTCCTGTTCATCGCCGCCCCGCTCGTCAACCGGCTGATGCACGGGGTGAAGTAGCCGGCGGCCGCGCGCCCGAAGGGGCGCTCGAGGCCGGCCTGGGGGCCGCGGGGGAGCCGTTACCGGGCGTCGCCGCGGCCCTCGGCGCATCGGGGCGGGGTCAGCCCGGCGGCGGCCGCTTGAAGATCCGGAACAGGTACCAGAGCGAGGGGAGGAGCACCACCGTCCCGGCGGCCAGGGCGTAGAGCGTCAGCCGGAGGGTGATGGCCGGTGCCGCGGCGGCCTCGATGGAGAGTTCCGGGGGCAGGAGGTAGGGATACTGGGCCAGCGCCCAGCCCCAGAGGATGAACGTCACCTGCGCCGCCGCGGCGGCCCGGGCCAGCAGGAAGCGCCGCCGCCACAGCGCCCAGAGGGCGAGCGTGGCGCTGAGCGCGGTGAGCAGGTGGAGCGGCACGGCCCGCGGTCCGAGGACCAGCCCGTGCCAGACCAGCGGGGCCTCGCGCCACGCCAGGAGCAGCGTCGCCAGGGCGGCGAGGAAGACCGCCAGGCCGGCCTGGATGGCCCGGCGGCGGAAATCCTCCCGCAGCTCGGGGTCACCCGCTTCCACCGTGAGGTACACCGCCGCCAGGAAGGCGAAGAGCAGCAGGGTGAACACTCCGGTGCTCATCGTGAACCACGACAGCCACGGGACCACATAGTCCCCTGCGAATGTCCCGCCCGCCGGGAGCCGCACCCGGCCCGCCGCGATGGTGCCGACGCTCACCCCCAGGAGCAGCGGGGTGACCACGCTGGCCCCCGAGAACACCCGCCCCCAGCGGCGCTGGGCCGGCTCGTCGTCTCCGCCGTAGCTCCGGAAGGTGAAGGCCGACCCCCTCAGCACGATGCCTACCAGGACCAGGGTGAGCGGGAGGTGGAGCGCGATCATCAGCCGGCTGAACGCCGCCGGAAAGCAGGTGAACAACAGCACCACCACCAGGATGAGCCAGACGTGATTGGCCTCCCACACGGGGCTCAGGGCGTGGGCGATCAGTTCCCGCTGGCGGTCCCGGCGCGGGCCCCGCGCCAGCAGGTCCCAGACGCCCCCGCCGAAATCGGCCCCACCCAGCAGCACGTAGGCGTTGAGGGAGACCACCACCGCCCCGGCCAGCAGCAGTTCCGGGGTCACGGGCCGGCCGGCTCCGCCGGCGCACCCACTGGGCGGGGCGAATACATCCGGTGCCAGTCCTGCTCGCGGGGGCTGCGCACGATCTGGGCGTAGATCAGCCAGGTCACCACCACGCCGAGGAACAGGTAGAGCAGGGTGAACCCGGCGAGGGTGTAGGACAGCCCCGGCATCGGGGTGACCGCCTCGCTGGTGCGCATCACCCCCTGGATGATCCACGGCTGGCGGCCCACCTCGGTCACCACCCAGCCGGCCTCGATCGCGATGAACCCGAGCGGAGCGCACAGGGCGATCGCCCGGAGCAGCCAGGGTTGGTCGCCGGGATCCCGCCGGCGAACGGCGTTCCAGCCGGCCCAGAGGGCGACCAGCGCCATGAAGGTGCCGATAGCCACCATCACCTGGAACGCCAGGTGCACCACCGGCACATTGGGCCACTCGTCCCGCGGCACCGCGTCCAGCCCCTGGACTTCGGCATGGGGATCGTGGTGGGCCAGCAGCGACAGCCCGTAGGGGATCTCCAGCCCGAAGCGCACCGTGCCGGTTTCCATGTCCGGCCAGCCCCCCAGCAGGAGCGGGGCGCCCCGCTGGGTCTCGAACAGCGCCTCGGCCGCGGCCAGCTTGACCGGCTGGTCCCGGGCGATGGCGCGGGCCGAGAGGTCGCCCGACAGCGGCTGCAGCAGCGCGGCGGGGGCGCCCACCAGGAGGCCGATGGCGAGCGCCCGGCGGTGGAAGGCGTTGAGCGGGTCGCGCAGCAGCAGCGCCGCGTGGATGCCCGCCACGCCGAACCCGGTGGCGGCGTACGCGGCCAGGGTCATGTGCAGGGTCTGCTGGAAGGCGGCCGGGTTGGCCATGGCGGCCAGCGGGTCAATGGAGGTGATGCGGCCGTCCACCAGCTCGAAGCCGGTGGGCGCGTTCATCCAGGCGTTGGCGATCACCACGAAGATGCCCGACACCGCCCCCGAGACCGCCACCAGGACACCGGCCAGCAGGTGGGCCCGCGGCGGGATCCGGTCCCACCCGTACAGGTAGATGCCGAGGAAGATCGCCTCGAGGAAGAAGGCGAATCCCTCCAGGGAGAACGGCATGCCGATGATCGGGCCCGCCAGCTCCATGAATCCGGGCCAGAGCAGTCCCAGCTCGAAGCTCAGCACCGTCCCCGAGACCGCGCCCACCGCGAAGAGGATCGCCGTGCCCCGGGACCAGCGCTTCGCCAGCTCCAGGTCCAGCGGGTCCCCGGTGGCTCGCCAGCGGCGCTCGGCCACGACCATGAGCAGCGGCATGCCGATGCCCACCACCGCGAAGATGATGTGGAAGGCCAGCGAGATGGCCATCTGGAGCCGGGCCGCGAGCAGGTCGGTCATGGCCGGCGGGTCACGGGCCCGTCCCTACCTTGATCACGGCGCAGGCGAGGCGGGCCCCACTGGCGCCGCTGGGGTCGGTGACCTCGTCATCGGGGAGCGCGTGGATGACCAGGGCTACGCCGGGGTCCCCAATGCTCCGGGCCGCGGCGCGGAGCAGGTAGCCGTCCACCCGCACCTGCAGCCGGCCGGTGCTGTCGCTGCCAACGAGCAGGTTGGGGAGGTCTCCCACGTGCGGTCCGTCGGGATTCCGGTGGCCGTGACGCCGGCCTTCCGGATTGAAGTGCCCTCCGGCAGAAGCGAAGTCCGGCGGGTCGCAGGAGGGGGTGGCGTGGAGGTGCATGCCGTGGCGGCCCGGCGGCAGGCTGCGGGCGTGAACCTGAAGGAGTGCGCCGCCCGCGTCTTCCGAGGCGGTCACCTCGCCGCGGCGCTCCCCGGCAGAATCCACCAGCGCCGCCGTGACCCGCGGGCCCTGGGCCAGGGCGGGATCGGACGGCAGGAGGCAGAGGGACAGGAGGGTGGCCAGGCTGATGGACCAGCGAGTCATGCGTCTCCGTGGAGGGTCTGAGTATCCCCCATTCTAACGCCTTCCTGTCCCGGCAGTGGAAGGTCCGGGCTGGGCTCGGGTGCCCGGTCCGACCCAGGGCACCCGGCGCAACTGGTCACGCTCCGCAATGACCTTCGGACCCTCCCCTGGCGGCGCTCGCGGCTAGAAGACCACTTCCATCCCCAGGCGGATGAGGCGGGGCGCCCCGTAGCTGAACAGCGGCTGGTGGTAGTCGCGGGCGGCGGCGAGGTAGAGGGGCCGCAGTTCCGCCGGGCCTTCCAGCAGGCCGTTGCCGTCGAGGTCGGCCCAGCGGCGGTAGCGGCTGGATTCGTAGGGGATGGTCTCGGGGTGCGCCGCGTAGGCTGAATCCGCCAGGGCCTGGAGCAGGGCGGGGCTGGCCAGCGGGGAGCCGGTGTCCCGCCGCACCGAGATGATGTTGCGGCGGCCGAGCAGGTTACGGACGTCGAGGTACACGCTGCCGAAACGCCCCGCCAGGCGGAATGGCCGCCGGAGCAGGAGGTCCAGGGTGGCGACCAGCGGCAGGCGGTGCTCGTTCGGCAGGCCGAGGATCGAATCGCCGGCCTGGTTGGTGCGGGAGTAGGGCAGGCCGGAGGCGATCCGGACCACGCCGGTGCCCTCGAGCCCGCCCAGGACCCGGGCGCCCAGCAGCGCGGGGCCAAACTCCTCCGGCACGGTCCCCGTGAGGATCCCGGTGAAGGAATGCCGGCGGTCGTAGTCGAGCGGGAACTCGACCCGCGACGGGTAGACCGTGTCGCCGGTGGTGGGGTCGATCTTCAGGGCCTGGCGAAGAAAGAAGGCGCTGGTCGAGACGGCCGTGGCCTGCTGCAGCGTGTAGGACAGCCGGGCCCCCCACCCGCGGCGGTACTCCCGCTCCACCAGGATCTCGCCGCCCTTCACCGTGCCGGCATCGGTGTTCCCGAAGATGCTGGAGTCGGGGTCCACGCCGAACGGCACCGACCCCACCATCTGGTCCAGCCGCCGCACGAACAGGTTGACCCGCACGTTGGTTTCGGGCCGGGGCCTCAGCCGCAGGCTGAACTCGTACTGGGTGGCCGACTCGAACCCCAGGTCGGGGTTGCCCTGCCGGAACCGGCCGGTGCGGGTGCTGTCGTCGAAGGCGGCGTCCACCAGGAACTGGTAATCCGGCGCCTGGCGGAACTGCCCGAAGCTGGCCACCAGCGTGGCCCCCCGGAGCACCGTGCTCAGGGCCAGGCGGGGCGAGAGCGCGCGCTGGGTCCGGGCCGGCTGGCCCGGGAGGTCGTCCCGGCCGCTGAACTGGTCGTAGCGGAGCCCGATGGTCAGGGCCAGGTCGGTCAGGCGCGCCTGCATCTCGGCGTAGGCGGAGGCGGCCCAGGGAGCGAAGTCGGCGGCACTGGCCGCCGGGACCGAATCGCTCACGGGCAGGTAGCCGAGAACGCGCTGGAAGGTGCGGACCCGCTGGCTGGAGTATTCGGCGCCGAAGGAGAAGTCGCTCCGGGAGCCGGCCGGCAGGCTCGCGTCAATCCGTCCCCGCCACTCGCGGAACCGGTTCCAGCCCAGCTCGCCCCGCCCCCCGGATCCCATGAAGAACGCCGGCACGCCCCAGGGGCTCCGGGTGGTGGGCGCCGGGAGGAGGTAGCCCGGGATCACGCCGCGGGCCAGCGCCGTGTCCTGCCGGCGGGCGAGCTCTTCCCCCAGGATGGGGAGCCGGCGGCCGGTGAACGCGCCCAGGGTGTAGTCGGTGGGCTCGCCGGGCGTGCCCCGGATGAACTCACGGTCGAAATAGCCCAGCCGGGCGTCGAGGGTCACCCCGGAACCGGTGAAGGCCCGCTGGAGGTGGGCGTTGAGGTAGTTGCTGGTCACCCGCCGCGCCGGGGCCAGGTCGGGCTCGTACTTGTAGGCCGGATCGAACAGCAGGCGCTGCTCGGCGGAGTGCAGGCCGAGCACGCGGAGGGTCTGGCTTCCCAGGGGGATGGTCAGCTTGGCGGCAAGGTCGGCCTGCTCGCTGCTGTTGTGAGGCAGCAGCTCGGGCCGGCCGGATCGCGGATCGCGCGGGTTGCCCGGCGGCGGCGCGCTTACCGGGTCGGCGTCCAGCCGCCCGGACACGTCGGCCACTCCCAGGATCCTGATCCCCATGGGGAGCGGGCCTTCCACGCTGAGCACCGCCCGGTCGGCGCCGTAGTCGGCCCCCGCCCACAGCGGCCGGTCGGTTTCGTAGGCCACTCGGCCTCCCCACTGGTCTCCGCCGTCGCGGGTCGAGAGGTTCACCAGGGCCGACACCGCCTGCCCGTAGCGGGCCGAGAACCCGTTGGTGATCAGCGACGCTTCCGCCAGCAGGTCGGGCGGAAGCCTGAGGCCGAGCGAACCGGTGGCGGCGTCGAGCTGGTTCTTCAGGCCCAGCCCGTCGAGGATGAAGGCCTGCTGGCCGAGCCGGCCCCCGCGGTAGCTCTCCCCGACCGCGCCGGCGGAGAGGGCGATGGCCTCCTCGACCGTGGTGACCGGGAGGCGCCGGATCTCCTCGGCGGTGAAGCGCTGCTGGTCCTGCACCGCCATCGGGTCCAGGACGGAGTCCACCCGCTGCGCGATCACCTCGATGGGCTGGAGGCCGACCGGATCCGCCTCCAGGGCGAAGTCCAGCACCGTGGTCTGACCGGCGCGGACCAGGACGCTGTCGCGGGTCACCGGGCGGTAGCCGATGGCGGCCGCGGTCACGCGATGCCAGCCAGGCGGTAGCTCTCGGATCCGGAACGTTCCGGTGGCCTCGGTGAGTGCCACCGTCCGGCCGTCGAGCACGGCCACCCGGGCCCCGGCCAGCGGCTGGCCGCCGGCGCCCGCCTCCCGCACCGTCCCGGCGATGGCGCCGCTCGACTGGGCTGCCAGCGGCCGGCCGAGGAGCACCGCCAGGCAGATGCCGATGGCGAGGGGATGAGCCTTCATGGCGTGGAATACAGGTAGAGGTCCGGCGCTCCGGGCACGAAGGGATTGGTGATCTCCACTGCCACCCGGGTGCCGTCCGGTGACAGCGCCGGGTGGCGGGCCAGGCGGTTGGCCTCGCTCAGCCGGGTGATGAGCCCCGTGCCCAGCGCCAGATGATAGAGATCCCCGCCGAAGTCCACCTGCATCGGGCCATACTGGGGATCGTTGGTGTAGCTCACCTGGCCACCCACGATGGCCACCAGTGCCGATGCGGTGACGCTCACGTCGCGCACGATCCCCAGTCCCCCGAAGTCGTGGACCACGCTGACCACGCCGGTGGCCAGGTTCCGCCCCAGCACCCTGCTGTCTCCCGCGAGGGTGAAGTAGAGCAGGCTGTCGTCGGGGGCGAGCGCGAGCGACGTGGCTTCAAAGGTGCCGGGGACGATCTCCAGCGAGGCGGGATTGCGGTTCACCTTGAGCAGCATGATCTCGCGGCCCACCGGCACCGTGTCCACCTTGCAGGTGCCGCAGGCCGAGGGGTACACCAGTTCGTTGCCCACGTAGACCACCGCGCTGTCGCCCAGCCAGGCGAGGCTCGTGGCCATCGCGTGGCGGAGCCCGCCCGGGGCGAAGTACGGCAGCGGCTGCACCAGCCGCGCCCCGAGCTGGTCTCCCAGGCGCCCGGCCCGTATCCCTCCGCTCTGGGGTCCGGTCAGGGTGCGCCCGCCCACCACGTCCACCCAGGCGGTCAGGGCGCCCGGCCCGCCGGCGGTACTCAGGAGGGCATTGGTGGAATCGTGCTCGAGGTCCCCGGTGGCGCACTGCTCGAGCCGGCGCGAGCCGCCACCCGGCGGCAGCAGGCCGAGGCAGCGATCATGGTCCGGTGGCCCGCCGATTTCATACGAGTAGAGAAGTCCCGACCCGTCGGCCAGCCAGCTCGGGTACTGGTCGGCGCCGGGATCCAGCGTCAGTCGGATCGGGAGCGTGGGGTCGTGCGGGTCGGGATTATCCACCGAGCCCGGGCGGAACGGCTCGGCGTGGGTGCAGGCCGCCGCCACCAGGGTGCCAGCCGCCAGCCGGCAGGTGCGCCACCTCGAGGCGCGCCGGCCGAACGGCGGAGTCGGGCCAGCCGGCGGGGCGCCGGTGGGGGAAGGGGCGGTCATGGGACGGTGTGTGAGGTGGCGCCGGGCGTCGGGCTCGCCCAAAGTACTCTGGGTCAGGGGACGAGGTAAGCGGAGCCGGCCACACCGCCCTCGGGCCATCCGCAGGGCACCGGCCCGTGTCCGTATCCGGGACGGCCCGTCCCGCATCCGGACAGTGGGGCCCACCCGCCGGCGTGGGGCGAAGCGGTAAGTGGGCTTCACGGTGGCACTTGGCCGGGAACCCCGGACCAGGGGCGCGGCACGGATCTTACTTGGCCCGGGACCCGTAGGCGCGCAGGGCAGCAGACTTGTCAACCAGCTCGCAAGGTGATCGGTGGACATTCCCCGCGAACGGCGGCCCGACAGAAAGCGCATCATTTATATCGCCGGCGGCGTGGTCGCCCTGGTGGTGGTAACCGTCGGCCTGGCCCGGCTGCGCCCGGCGGCGCCCAAGGTGGATCGCGGCACGGTGTGGACCGACACGGTGCGCCTGGGGCCCATGGTGCGGGAGGTACGCGGGCCAGGGAGCCTGATCCCCGAGCAGATCCGGTGGGTGTCGGCCGTCACCCCCGGCCGGGTGGAGCGGAAGCCGGTGCTTCCGGGTGAGCGGGTCACCGCGGGGACCATCCTGCTGGAGCTGAGCAATCCCGACGTGCAGATTCAGCGGCTGCAGGCGGAGCGGCAACTGACCGACGCCCAGGCCCAGCTGGTGTCGCTGAAGACCCAGCTCGAGACCCAGCGCCTCAACCAGGCCGGGGTGGTGGCGTCCACCCGGTCGCTCTACCGGGACGCGATCCGGAAGGCGAAGGCCGACTCGTCGCTGGCGGCGGACAACCTGATTTCCACCCAGGACTACGCCCGCTCCCGGGATCAGGCGGAGGAGCTGACCGAGCGGCTCCAGGTGGAGCAGACCCGCCTGGAGATCTACACCAACAACATCCCGGAGCAGCTCCGGGTGCAGGAGGCCCAGGTCGCCCGGCTGCAGGCGGTGGCGGAATTCCAGCGCGCCATGGTGGATGCCATGGTGGTCCGGGCAGGCGCCGCCGGCGTGCTGCAGGAACTGCCCATCGAGGTCGGGCAGTGGGCCATCTCAGGCGCCACGCTGGCCAAGGTGGTCCAGCCCGAGCGGCTCAAGGCGGTGCTCCGGATCCCCGAGACCCAGGCCAAGGATGTGGCCCTGGGGCAGCGCGCCGCGATTGACACCCGAAACGGAATCGTGCAGGGACGCGTCGTCCGGATTGACCCGGCCGCGCAGAACGGGACCGTGACGGTGGATGTAACCCTGGAGGGCGAGCTGCCGCGGGGCGCCCGGCCGGACCTGAGCGTGGACGGCACCATCGAAATCGAGCGGCTCGATTCGGTGACCTACGTGGGCCGCCCGGCCTACGGCCAGGCCAACTCGACCGTGGGGATCTTCCGGATGATCCCCGGCACCTCCGAAGCCGAGCGGGTGCGGGTGGAGCTGGGCCGCAGTTCGGTCAACACCATCGAGGTTGTCCGGGGGCTCAACCCCGGCGACGTCGTGATCTTGTCCGACATGTCCCGGTGGGACGGCGTCGAGCGGGTGCGGGTGAACTGAAGCGCCCCGGCCGCGGTCCCGGACCCGGACGCCGTGCGAGTATCCAACCAGAGCGGACCCGGCCGGCCGTGGCCCGGTTCATGAGCCCTAACCTGGAGTGCGCATGTCAACTTCGCCGCTGATTCACCTCGAGGGCATCAAGAAGGTCTTCTACACCGACGAGGTGGAGACCCACGCCCTGTCGGAGGTGCACCTGGAGATCAAGCGGGGCGAGTACGTGGCCATCGCCGGACCGTCGGGGTGCGGCAAGACGACGCTGCTGTCCCTGCTCGGGCTCCTCGACACCCCGAGCGCCGGGGAGTACTGGCTGGAGGGCAAGCCGGTAGCCCAGCTCTCACCGGCCGAGCGGGCCCGGATCCGCAACCGGGAGATCGGGTTCATCTTCCAGGCCTTCAACC
>CAZCVG010000015.1:0-32210 GCA_964501735.1 uncultured Gemmatimonadaceae bacterium
CTCTGCCAGTTGAGCTACGTCAGCGGGTAGCCAAAACGGACAGAACGGTATGATAGCTAGTGACTTAGGGACATGTCAACGGGGTTCGGACCGGCGGACCTCCGCCGTCCCGTCCTTCCGGTCCCGAACCTCCCAGCCGGCCGCCTTGAGGAGGTCCCGGATCCGGTCCGCTTCCTTATAGTCCCGGCGGCCTTTGGCGCTGAGCCGGGCCTGGGCCCAGCCCAGCGCCCAGCGCTCCGCCTCGACCGGGTCCTCGGGCGGGCTCGCCGCCCCGGCCTCGGCCACCTGGACCTGTCCCTCGCCCGGTGCGACCAGGGCACCACCAGTTCCGCCCGAGGGCAGCACGTCGAGGACCGCCATGGCCCGCTCCCAGGCCCCCCGGTCGGCGGCCGAGGGCGCCACCCCCTGGTCCAGGAGCCGGTTCCCTTCCCGCACCGCGTCGAACAGCGCCGCCACCGCCTGGGGAGCGTTGAGGTCATCGTTGAGGGCCGCCTCGAACCGGCGGGACAGCTCCGCCGCCCATGCGAACCACTCATTGACCGCCCCACCGTCCCGGACCGGGGCTCGGCGGAGCCGGCCATCGAACTCGCCCAGGCGGCGGCTCCCCTCCCCCGCCGCGGCCAGCGCCTCGTCGGTCAGGTCCAGCTTCTGGCGGTAGTGGGTCTGGAAGGTGAGCAGCCGGATGGCCCCGGGGTCCACTCCGTCGGCCTGGAGGTCGCGGGGGGTGGTGATGTTCCCGAACCGCTTGGACATCTTGGTGCCCCGCACGTTCAGGAACTCGCCATGCATCCAGACCCTGGCAAAGTGGGGCTGGCCGGTGGCGGCGCAGCTCTGGGCGATCTCGTCCTCGTGGTGCGGGAAGATCAGGTCCACCCCACCGGCGTGCAGGTCGAGCACCTCCCCGTAGCCATGCCGCTCCAGCAGTGCCAGCGCCATGGCGGAGCACTCCAGGTGCCAGCCGGGCCGCCCCCGGCCGAAGGGCGCATCCCAGGCCGCCGACACCGCCTCGTCCTCCGGCCGCGCCGCCTTCCACAGGACGAAGTCCTGGGCGTTTTCCTTGTCGTACTCGTCGGTGCTCACCCGGCCGCTGGCTCCCGCCTTGAGCGTCCGGCGGTCCAGTTGGGACAGCCGCCCATAGGCCGGGAAGCGCTCGATGGCGAAGTAGACCGACCCATCCTCCCCGCGATAGGCGGCCCCGGTCGCGAGCAGACGCTCCACCAGGCCGATCATCGCCGGGATGAAATCGGTGGCCCGAGGGTACTCGTGGGCCGGCCGGATGCGCAGGAAGTCGCGGTCCTGGAAGAAGGCCTCACCGAAAGGGGCGGTGAAGTCGCGGATGGAGATCCCGCGGGCGCCCGCCTCCTTGATGATGCGGTCGTCCACGTCGGTGAGGTTCATGATGTGGAGGACCCGGTAACCGCTCGCCTCCAGCCACCGCCTGAGCAGATCCTCGAAGAGGAAGGTGCGGAAGTTCCCGATGTGGGCGTAGTTCCAGACCGTGGGCCCGCAGGTGTACATCGAGAGCCGGCCGGGGTGGATCGGCTCGAAGCGCTCCAGCGAGCGGGTCAGGGTGTTGTAAAGATGCAGGGTCATGGCTTCCCGGGGTCGGCAGGACGCAGGGGAGGTGGGCGGCAGCGGCTACTCGTGATCGTCGGCAGGGTCCGGCGCGGCGGGCGTGGCCGGACCGGCCAGGGTGCCCCCCCGGGGCTGCACGATGTGGAGCGAGCGCTGCGGGAACGGGATTTCGATCCCCTCCCGGTCCAGCCGGGACTTGATCCGGCGCCTGAACTCCCGCGCCACCCCGAACTGCTTGCCCGGCAGGGTGCGGAGCAGCACCCGGATGGTCACGGCGCTGTCCCCCAGCGAGTCCACCCCCAGGACCTCCGGGGCCCCGTCGAACTGCGAGGCCCAGGCCGGGTCGGCGGTAAACCGCTGGGCCTCGTCGGCAAAGACTTCCAGCGCCCGATCCACGTTGGTCCCGTACGCCACGCCCACGTCCACCACCGCCCGGGACCAGGTCCGGGTCTTGTTGCTCACGGTGGTGATCTGGCCGTTGGGGATCATGTGCAGCACGCCGTGGAGGTCCCGCAGCACCACCAGGCGGAGGGTCATCCGCTCCACCACCCCGGACTTGCCCGCCACCTCGATGATGTCCCCGACGGCGAACTGCCCCTCGAACAGGTAGAAGAACCCGGCGATGACGTCCTTCACCAGGCTCTGGGCGCCGAAGGACACGGCCAGGCCCAGGATGCCGGCGCCGGCAAGGAGCGGGGCGATATTGATGAAGACATTGAGCGACAGCAGGACGCCGACCGCGAGGAGCACCACCAGCCCGACACTGCGGAGCAGCTGCGAGACGGTATGGCCGCGCTGCTCCCGCTCGCTCATGACGGTGTCGTCGCCGTCATCCACTGCCACTTCGATCCGCCGGGCCACCAGCCCCACCAGCCGGATGCCGAGGTAGACCAGGAGCCAGATGCCGGCCACCGAGAGCAGCTTGCGCACCAGCTCGTCGGCGTCCAGCTGGAGCAGCTCGGCAAGCCGGTGGAACCATTCGGGGACGACGGACAGCTCCAGCACGTCGGAACCTCTGGGTCAGGGAATCCCGGGATCGGGGGACGGAACTTAGGGCCCCCCCCGCCGCCCTTCAACCCGGTTCAGAGCCGGAGCTGGACCCCGCCCATGATTGCCAGGAACTCCTGGGTGCTGACCCGCGCCACCCCATCCAGGTCGGAATGCAGCCGGGCCTCGAGGAGGAAACCCACCCGGGGTGCGCCAATCCGGAAACGGGCGCCGACCCCCACGCTTCCTCCGAGGACCGTGGAGCCCCCTCCGGGCGCCGGGGTGTAGCGATAGGCACCGACCCCAAGCGCCAGGTAGGGCTGCACCGGCCCCGACCCAGGCGCGACGAATCGCACCAATCCGCCGAACACCCGGACCTTACGATCGTAGCCCAGGGCGTACTGCCCGACCTCCCCGGCCAGAACCACCCGGCGCAGCGACACTCCCAGCGCTCCCAGCCCGCTGAAACCGCCCCCGGCCCCCGGCCCAACCTCGCTGAGGCTGAATCCCACCCCGACCAGCCCCTCGGCAACGAGGCTGGCCTGCCCTCGGGCCGGGGAGGGAAGCAGCGCCAGGAACAGCAGCGGGAGGAAAAGCGCTGGGTGGCGTGGCATGAGCGGTCCTGGCGTGAGGCGGTAACGGCCCGGGTGGGCCAGAGGAGATCGTGGTGGAGACGACAGGCGCCGATGCCGGAATCACACCGCCGCGTGCACCGCGGTGACCGCCCCAGCCGGGGGCCGTCTGGGCGCCTGCCTCACCCGCCGCAGTTCGTCCCCGCGCGGCGGTCCGAGAACCGCCAGGTGACGGATCGGCCTCCGGCAGCACTCAGCCCCGCCCGCCGCCCTCGGCCAACCGTGAGAGCGTGCGCAACGGGGCCGAGCCGCCCCGGGTGGACCGAGGCGAGCCTACATGACCGAACGGGGCGGCCGGACCACCAAGGTAGGGTGAGTCGAGCCCCGGATGACCTTGTCGGCCACGCTGCCGATGACCAGCCGCTCGAATCCCCCCGAGCCGTGGCTCGCCAGGACGACGAGGTCGGCCCCGAGGGCCTCGGCCCGTTCGATGATGGCGGCGGTCGCCAGGGCGCCCTCCGTGACGTGGGTCGTGACCTTCACCCCTTCGGCCTGCAGCCGCTCGGCGATGCCGGCCAGATACCGCTCGGCCGCCTCCCGCCGCTTCACCTCGGTCTCCGGGGACACCGGCAGGAGCATCAGGCCGGCGGGATCGGCCACCGGCAGGGCCGGCTCCACCACCATGAGCAGGGCATATTCGGCCTTGAACGGGTCGCCGAGGGCGGTGGCGGCACCGATGGACTGCTCCGCGAACGGGGACCCGTCCAGCGCAATGAGGATCCGGCCGAGTTTCGGCTCCACCGGCTTCTCCCCGACCGGGCGCACCAGCAGTACCGAGACGTGCAGCCGCCGCACCAGCTGATCGGCGACACTGCCCAGCCAGAACCGGCTCAGCGGGCCGCGGCCGTGAGTGGTCATGACCACGAGGTCGGTGCCGGAGCCTTCGATCTCGGTCTCCAGCGCGTCGGCCACGGGACCATCGAGGAGGGCGGCGCTCACCGGGATGTTGGCCTCATGGCGCAACCGTTCCACCACCCCGTTGAGGTAGCCTTGCTCCCGCACACGGGATTCCTGGTCCAGCTGGGCCTCGATCTCGGGAACCTCGAGCGCGGTCGCCAGGGCGGGGACTGGATGGTGGACCATCGCGATCCGCAGCAAGGCGCCGGCCTGGCTGGCGATGCCCACCGCCAGCGGGAGGGCCTGCTCCGCGAACGCGGACCCGTCCAGCGGGACGAAGACCGAGCGATAGGGAGCCTGTCGGAGTTGCATGGTCACCTCCTGATTAAGCCAACCTTAAACTGCCCTCCATGCAATGAAGATTGCCTGAACGCCCGGCGAAAGGGGTCGGCCCTCGACGCCGTTCACCTCGCTTCAGTGGGTACCGATCCAGAGACCGAGGGCGCTGGCCGCGCCGAGCAGGACCAGCCCGGCCCCCGCGCGCCGCCGGAACGCCGCGGCGCCAAGGACCAGGCTCACGGTGAGCTTGAGGCTGGTGTTGGCGATGACGCCGACAGCCATGGCAAGGGCGGCGAGGTCCACCAGTCCCTGGTCCTGGGCCATCCGGCTCATCGAGAGGGTCAGCGCATCCATGTCAGTGAGACCGAGCAGGCCGGCCGATGTGAGGACCCCGACGGCGCCGAAGTGGTCGCGCACGAACACCATGAGCATCAGGACCGCCTGGAACCCGGCGGCCAGCAGGATCGCGGTGCCGAGATGGAGCGGGTTCCGCGCCGAAGGCACCCGGGCGGCTGCCGGGGCGGCGGGGCGGCGGCGCAGTCCCAGCCCCAGCATGCTGGCGCCGACCAGGAGCGGAGGGAAGAAGAACGGAACCAGCGCCAGCGCCAGCGGGGGCCGTAGGACCAGCGCCAGCCCCAGCAGCCTGGGGATGAGGACCGTGCAGGCGCCGATGACGCCGAGAGCGAGCGGCGCGGCGCGCTCCGGCTCCTCCCGGCTCTGCCGGGAAAACGTGAGTGCCACCGCGGTGGAGGAGATCAGCCCGCCCAGCATCCCCGCGACGGCGGTGCCGTGGGTATCGTCGGCCAGGCGGCGGGCGAAGTATCCGGCGAAGTTGAGCCCGGAGACGATCAGGACCACCAGCCACAGTTCCCGCGGCCGGACCCCGCCCAGCGGACCGTACGGTCCCTCGGGGAGGATCGGGAGCAGCACCAGCGCCATCACCGCGAACTGGAGCGCCGCCCGCAGTTCGACCTCGTCCACGCCGCGGACCACACGATGGATAGTGCTCTTCTCGCGCAGGGCCAGCACCATCACGGCCACGGCCGCCGCGGCCAGCCGGACGTGGCCCACCCCGGCCAGCAGGGCCAGCCCGAGCACCGCCAGGGCGGCGGCCTCGGTGGTCCCGTCCACCGCGTCCTCGTGCGGGGCTCGGGCCACGATGACGTAGGCCGCCACGCACAGCGCCGCCGCCCCGGCGAGGAGCACGGCCGCGGCGTGGGGGAATCCCCATTCCAGCAGGAGACCGGCGGTGCCACCCGTCGCCCCGAGCAGGAAAAAAGTGCGGGCCCCGGCGAAGCGCGCCGCCGGCCCGCTGGCGTGTCCCGACCACTCCCGCTCGATTCCGACAGCCAGCCCCACGAGGCCGGCCACGGCCAGCCGAAGTGCCGGTTCGAGTTCGGGTGTGATCGCTCGGCCTCCTCCGTTCAGTCGCTAGTGATTGTGGGCGCCGGCGTCGGCGCCGGATCCCTCCGTGGATTGCTTGCCCTGGGCTTCTCCGTGCTGGCCCCCGCCACCACCCCGGTTCATCATGCCCTCGTGCATGTGCCGCTGCATCTCCAGGTGATGGCCCACCAGGGCGGTGAGCACGGCGGCCATGGCGTCCACCTTGCGGGAGCCGGTGGCCTGGTTCATCACCCGGGTCAGGCTGTCCAGCCTGGCGCCGAGACTGTCCATGCGGGCCATCATCGCGTGGTTCATCTTCCCTTCTCCCCCGCCCCGGGTGCCGGCCGAGTCCGGCGGGGAGCCATGCTGCTGGGCGAGGGCGGGAGCGGCGGCGGCACAGCCGAGGATCACAAGCATGGACAGGACGCGTCGCATATTGCCTTCTTTGGATGACCTAGTCATCGAGCAGGACCTCCGCAACACCGCGCCGGGGCGTGGGGCGGCAGGGGCGGCCATAGCCCAGGCGGAGAACCAGCTGGGGCTCGCCCTCGCGGCCGAGGAGGGTGCGCACCCGGTCGCGCAGCTCGGCGATCTCGATCGGCTGGTTGAGGTACGACACCGACACCCCGTCCGACTGCAGGCTGAGCAGCGCCCCCGCCAGCCCCTGCCCCGCCCGGAGCCACGCCCGCGGGCTGTCCTCCTCGGTCCAGAGCACCGCTAGCGCCGGCGACCCGAGGGCCAGCTGCCGGTCGCGGGCCGCGCGGCCGTCGCCGACATCGAAGGTGCGGATGATGAGGGGACCCACAGCCGAAGCCAGGTCGCCGATGCCGTGGGCGTATCCCGGCATCCCGTCCCGGCTGGAGCTGCGATTGGAGTGCACCCAGGCCGCCAGCTCACGGCGGAACCGCCGGTCCGCCAGCTGGGCCTGGTCGCCTTCGGCGATGAGCTCGGCCAGGGCTGCGCGGTCCGCCTCGCCGGTCAGGGTCTGGAGCCAGGCCCCATCCTTCTCGGTCTGGTTGCGGGCCCGGCCCAGGATCACCTCGGGGACCTCCCGGGGCTCGAAGGGGAAGCGGTTGGTGCGCCGGGCGGTGATGGCGAGGAAGAGGGCGTGGTCGCGCTCGGTGGGCCGCACCGGCTCTTCCAGGGTGACCCGTGCCAGCAGGTCGGGCTGGTCGCGCTCGGGCATGAGCGCCAGGCGGCTGCCCTGCCCGAAGTGGGTCAGGGCGGCCCGCAACAGCCGGAGCGCCGCGCCGCAGCTGATGATGAGCTCCCGGTCCTCGGGGTCAACCACCGGAAGCGCACGGGAGCGGTCGGCCAGGAGTTCGAGGGTCTTTCCATCAACCCGGAACCGCCAGGGCTGGGAGTTGTGGCTGGAGGGGGCGAGGACGGCAAACCGCAGGACCGCCCGGAATTTCTCTTCCGGGGTCCCGGTCAGCGGATACTCGTCAATCGCCTCGGCCCATGGGTCGAGTGAGGTATCGTTCATGAGGAAGAGGTTAGGCTCCGGCGGTTGAGCCCCCCCTGATTCCTACCTGAAGCCTTCTTCACACTGGCGCCCGGCCGCCGGTTCCTGCCGGGATGCAGCCGAGTCAGCGGTTCCGGGCAACCAGGGCTGTCAGGGCGCTTGGGGCCTGGAGCGCCGGGCGGCCGCGAGGAAGAACAGGCCCGGGAGCATCATGCCGTAGACCGCCATCATCGTGGGAACCCGGCCGATGGCGGTGCCCTCCAGGATGAGGAAGCCCAGGAGGGCCACCAGCGACACGGTCCCACCAATCCGCTCCCGCCACCAGCCGAGCAGCATCCCCGCCACGGAGGTAATGAGCAGGGCCAGCTGGACCTTCAGCCGAAGGTCCAGCGCGAGGTAGTGCGGTGGAGCATGCATCCAGAACGCGATGAACAGCAGGGCGACCCCGACGCCCGAGACCCGACCCAGCCAGCGAAACACCAGCGCCATGGAATCCTGCCTCTCAGGTCAAAGGGGAATCGTAAGCACGGCGCAGGGCGCCTCGTGAGCCAGCCGGCGGGATACGCTCCCGGCCTCGAGCACGCCGGGAGGACCGCCCCGGTGATAGCCGACTGCCAGGATGTCGGCCGCGGAGGTTTCCACCTCGAGGATGATCTCGTCCACTACCCGGCCCCGGTGCACGACCACCGGCGAATCCCCCTCCGGACGGGAGTCGAGTTCCCATGCCCCCTGCCCCAGGCTGGTGGCGTGCCGGATCTCGTCGACCGCCGCGATCAGGCGGGCGCTGCGCCCCGATGGGGGCGACGGCACCGCCACTTCATTCTCGATGAGCGGCTCCACCGTCACGGCCCGGAGCCGGGCCGAGATCCCCCGGGCAAAATCAATGGTGGGGAGGAGGATGGACATGCCGCGTTCGGTGCCGTCCAAGGCCAGGAGCACGCGCCCGAAACGGAATTCTCCCGCCTGGACGAAGAGGCAGGGTGTGCGGCTCCGCCGGGCCACCGAATCGGCGGTGTCGCCAAGGAGCATCCGCTGCATCTCTGAGCGGCGTTTCCGCCCGAGCACCACCAGGTCGGCGCTGCCGATCTCGGCGAAACGGCCGATCTCGATGCCCGGAATCCCCACCGCCATGGCGACGTCGGCCTCGGGCGGGTCAGCGAGCCGGGCGAGCTGGCCGGCCACCATCGCCCGCATGCCGTCGAGCATCCGGGGCGCGATGGACTCCCCCAGCAGGCGCTCCGCCACATAGAGCACCGTCACCCTCCCGCCAGTGCGCTCGGCGAGCAGGCAGGCGGCGAGTACCGCCGCCCGGCCCTCCGCCGATTCGTCCGCCGCCGCGATGATGTGACGGAGATGCATCAGCGTGCTGTCCGCAGGTGAGGTGGCATGTGGCCATGCTACCGTCCCCTCCATGAAGCGACCATGAGAAAGCCGGTAACCCCTGCCTCGCCCCAACCCGTTATGGCAGCTAGAATTACGAATCATGACCAGACCCACGCCACCCGTCTCCACTCCCGTCCCAGACTCCCGCATCCGGCTGGAGCGGCTGGTCGCGGCCATGCCCGCCCTCATCGCGGAGCTGTCGCTGGACGGGGTACTGCAGCGGGTCGCCGACCTCGCGCGGGAGCTGATCGGCGCCCACTACGCCGCGGTCGGGATGCTGGCGCCCGACGGCCGTTCCCTCGAGACCTTCACCACCTCCGGCCTGACCCAGGAGCAGCGGACCCGGATCGGCGCCCTGCCCAAGGGGCACGGCATCCTCGGCCTGGTCATCCATAGGGGAGACAGCATCCGGCTGTCGGACCTGGGCGCCCACCCGAGCAGCGTGGGATTTCCGGCCAACCATCCTCCGATGCACAGCTTCCTGGGGGTACCGATCATCGGGAAGCGGGGGGTGCTCGGGGATCTCTACCTCACCGAGAAGGTCGGCGCGGACGAGTTCACCGCCGAGGACGAGCACTTCGCCACCCTGCTGGCTTCCAAGGCCGCCGCCGCCATCGAGAACGCCCGGCTCCACGAGGAGAGCGCCCGGCTGCTGGAAGAGGTGCAGCAGCTGCAGCGATCCCGGGAGCGGTTCTTCGCGATGGTAAACCACGAGCTGCGGAATTCGCTGGCGGCGGTCTTCGGCTGGGCCGAGATGCTCACCCGGAAGAAGGATCCCGCCACGGTGCCCCGGGCGGCCTTCGAGGTGCTGGACTCGGCCGAGCAGGCGATCAGCCTCATCAACGACCTGCTGGACCTCTCCCGCCTGGACGAGGACCGCCTCAAGCCGGTGATCCGGGACGTGGATTGTGGCGGGGTGGCGCGTCAGGCGATCAGCCGGGTAACCCCCACCGCCGACGCCAAGGGCGTGGTGCTGGAGGCCATGGTGCCCGAGGACTTCCCGCTCTGCCGGAGCGACCCCCACCGGGTGGAGCAGATCCTCGTCAACCTGCTGGTCAACGCCATCCGCCACACCCCACAGGGGAACGGGGTCCGAGTGGTCGTTGAGGCCAGGGACCCGAACGTGGTGTTCATCATCCAGGATGAGGGTCCCGGAGTCCCGGAGGCCGATGTGGAGCGGATCTTCGATATCTACCAGACCAAGGCGGGCGAGGGCATGAAGGGCAGCGGCCTAGGACTCCCGCTGTCCCGTCGGCTGGCCCGGCTGCTGGGTGGTGAACTCAGGGCTGAGCACCGCAGCGACGGCGGCTGTTTCGTCCTGGAACTTCCCGGGCCCGTCTCATGAAGGTAGCTTCATAAACGGTTGACGATGGGTTCATGGCCACGACCCTAAGTTTCCGCTCATGAAAATTCTCGTCGTGGAGGACGACCGGAAGGTCGCCGGGTTCATCGAGCAGGGCCTCAAGGAAGAGGGCTATGTCGTGGACGTGGCCACGGATGGCGAAGAAGCCACCACCCTGGCCCATGTGTACGAGTACGACGTGATTCTGCTCGACGTCGTGCTCCCCAAGAAGAACGGGTTCCAGATCGCCATGGAGCTCCGGCGGGAGGGGCGGAACACTCCCATCATGATGCTCACCAGCCGTGACGGGGTCGAGGACATCGTGCGCGGGCTGGACGCCGGCGCCGATGACTACCTCGCCAAGCCGTTCCGGTTCGACGAGCTGCTGGCCCGGATCCGGGCCCTGGCCCGCCGGGGCGGCGCGGAACGGCTGGAGATCCTCCGGTATGGCCCGCTCACCCTGGACCGGCTGCGGCACGTGGCGCTGGTCCACGACCGGGCGCTCGACCTCACGCCGAAGGAGTTCCAGATCGTGGAGTTCTTCCTGCTGCACCCCGAGCAGGTGGTGCGCCGGACGACGCTGCTCGAGAAGGTCTGGGACATGCACTTCGACCCCGAAAGCAACGTGGTGGACGTGCATGTGGGCAACGTCCGGCGCAAGCTGCACAAGGCGGCGGGGGAGAACCTGATCCAGACCGTGCGTGGGGTGGGCTTCTCGCTCCGGCGGGAGTCGGCCGCGGCCGCCGTGCAGGAGCACGAGTCGCAGGTCTCATGATCCCGCGCTGGCGCGAGCCGGCGCTCGCGCTGCTGGTCATCCTCATCGGCCTCGTCCTCCGGGCGGGGCCGCATGCTGTCTGGACCGGCCGGATCTGGCTGGCGGGGCTGGTCGTGCTGGGCGGCGCCGTGGTGTGGCGGACACTCCGGGGCGTGCTGGCGCGGCGCTTCGCCGCCGACCTCGTGGCCAGCCTTGCGATCATCACGGCGGTGGTGCTGGACCAGCCGCTGCCGGGCCTGGTGGTGGTCCTGATGCAGACCGGCGGCGAGGCGCTGGAGCGCTACGCCGCCGGCCGCGCGTCGCGGGCGGTGGCGGCCCTGGAGGCCGCCGCGCCCCACCTGGCCCACCGGCTGCTGCCTGACGGTGGCATCGAGGAGGTCGCGGCCGACCGGGTGCGGCCGGGTCACCTGCTGCTGGTGCGCCCGGGGGAGATGTTCCCCTGTGACGGTACGGTCCGCGAGGGGCGCTCGCAGGTGGACCAGTCGCGGCTGACGGGGGAGCCGCTCCCCCTCCGGGCGGAGGCCGGCGTCCGGGTGATGAGCGGCAGCCTCAACCTCGACGGCCCGCTCACCTACGAGGCCACCGCCCTCGCGGCGGAGAGCCAGTACGCCCGGATCGTCCAGCTGGTGCGCAGCGCCGAAGGCAGCAAGTCGCCGCTGCAGCGGCTGGCCGACCGCTACGCCGTGGTGTTCACCCCGGTGACGCTGACGGTCTGCCTCGCGACCTGGCTCCTGGCCGGCGATCCGGTCCGGGTCCTCGCCGTGCTGGTGATCGCCACCCCGTGCCCGCTGATCCTCGCGGCCCCGGTGGCGATGATCGGCGGCATCAACCGGGCGGCCCGCCGCCGCGTGATCATCCGCCATGGCGAGGCGCTCGAGCGTCTGGGCCGGTCCACCGTGGCCCTGCTCGACAAGACCGGGACCCTGACGATCGGCCGCCCGGCGGTCACCGCGGTCTCCGCCCGGGCGCCCTTCGGCGAGGCCGAGGTCCTCGGCCTGGCGGCGGCGGTGGAGCGCGGCTCGGGCTACCTCCTGGCCCGGTCCATCGTGCTCGCGGCGGAGCAGCGCGGCGTTGCCATTCCGGCCGCCGCGGAGATTATCGAGACACCCGGCCAGGGGGTGCAGGGATCGGTGGCGGGCCGGGAGGTCCTGGTCGGCTCGCGGGGCTTCCTCCGCCTGCGGCGCCCGGCCATCGCCCTCGCGGATGGCGCCGGCAACGGCCTGCGCGCCTGGGTGGCGGTGGATGGCCAGCCGGCGGGCGTGATCGATTTCGCCGACCGGCTCCGCCCGGAGGTCCCGGAAATGGTCGCGGCCCTCCGGCGCCTCGGTCTCACCCGGGTGATGCTGGTCACCGGGGATCATGCCGGGCACGCCGAGGCGGTGGCCCGGGCGGCCGGCATCACCGAGGTGGAAGCCGAGCTGCTGCCGGCGGACAAGGTGCGCATCGTCGAGCGCCTGGAGGAGGCGGGAGAGCGGGTCCTGATGGTGGGCGACGGGACCAACGACGCCCCCGCCCTGGCCCGGGCGAGCGTGGGCGTGGCCCTGGCCGCGCACGGCGGCGGGATCACCGCCGAGGCCGCCGACGTGGTCGTGCTGGCCGATGACCCGAGCCTCGTGGCCGACGCGGTGGCCGTCAGCCGCCGCACCGTGCGGATCGCGCGGCAGAGCGTGTGGGCGGGTCTGGGCCTCTCCGGGCTGGGCATGGTGGCCGCCGCGTTCGGCTATATCCCCCCGACCCTCGGGGCGCTGCTGCAGGAGGCCATTGACGTAGCGGTGATTCTCAACGCGCTCCGCGCCAGCGGCGACTGACCGGGGCCCGAAACGGGAATCCGGGTCCGGGGCTTGCGACCGCCCCTATATTGCAGCACCGTGTCCCCCGATCCCGCCGCCCCGCCTGCCGTGCCCCTGCCGCCAATTCCCCCCAAACGGGTGATGTTCACCCGGGCGCTCCGCCGACGCTGCCCCATGTGCGGCGGCGGCCCGCTCTTCAGCGGCTGGTTCCGGATGAAGGACCATTGTCCCTCCTGCCGGATCCGCATGCGGCGGGGCGAGGATGGCTATACCCTCGGGGCGCTCTGGTTCAACCTGCTGCTGGCCGAGTCGATCACCATGGCGGTGTTCGTCATTACGCTGGCCCGGACCTGGCCCACTCCGCCGTGGGACGCCCTGCAGATTGCCGGCCCCATCGAGGCCATCGTTTTCCCGCTGCTGGTCTGGCCCTTCGCCCGGACGCTCTTCCTGGCGTTCGACCTGTGCATCCGTCCCCTGACGGCGCGAGACCTGACCTGAACGCCCAAACCGGATGCTGACCCCCAAGCTGGTCTCGGTGCTCCAGGAGGGCTACTCCCGGAAGCAGTTCGGGTCCGACGTGGCAGCCGGCGTCATCGTGGGCATCGTGGCCCTGCCGCTGGCCATCGCCTTCGCCATCGCCAGCGGGGTGACCCCGGAGGCCGGGCTGGTCACGGCCATCGTGGGCGGCTTTCTCATCTCCGCCCTGGGCGGCTCGAGGGTGCAGATCGGGGGGCCCACCGGGGCCTTCGTGGTGGTGGTGTACGGGGTGGTGCAGACCCACGGCCTGCCGGGCCTGACCCTGGCGACGATCATGGCCGGTGTGCTGCTGATCGTGCTGGGGGTGGCCCGGCTGGGGCGGACGATCAAGTTCATCCCCTACCCGGTCACCACCGGGTTCACCACCGGCATCGCGGTGATCATCTTCTCCGGCCAGGTGAAGGACTTCCTGGGACTCCGGATGGCGGCCGTGCCGGCCGAGTTTCTGGCCAAGTGGGAAGCCGTCGCAGGGAATCTCGGGAGCATCAATCCGTGGGCGGCGGGCCTGGCCCTCGCCTCCCTCGCCATCATCGCCTGGTGGCCCAGGGTAAGCCACCGGCTGCCGGGGCCGTTCGTGGCGCTGGTGGCGGCGACCGCGGCGGTCCAGCTCTTCCACCTTCCGGTCGAGACCATCGGCGACCGATTCGGCGAGATCCGCAGCAGTTTCCCCGCCCCGCACCTGCCCCAGGTCTCGGTGGAGATGATCCGGAGCCTGGCCGCCCCGGCCTTCACCATCGCCATGCTGGCGGGGATCGAGTCGCTGCTCTCGGCGGTGGTGAGCGACGGCATGATCGGCAGCCGGCACCGCTCCAACATGGAGCTGGTGGCCCAGGGCATCGCCAACATCGCCACGCCGCTGTTCGGCGGCATCCCGGCCACCGGGGCGATCGCCCGCACCGCCACCAACGTGAAGAACGGCGGCCGCACGCCGGTGGCCGGGATCATCCATGCCCTGACGCTGCTGCTCATCGTGCTGTTCTTCGGCCGCTACGCGGCGCTGATCCCCATGGCGGTGCTGGCCGCCATCCTGGTGGTGGTCAGCTACCACATGAGCGAGTGGCGCCGCTTCCGGGCCGAGCTGCGGGCGCCGCGGAGCGACGTGGCGGTGCTGCTCTGCACCTTCCTGCTCACCGTGCTGGTGGACCTGACCGTGGCCGTCCAGGTGGGCATGGTGCTGGCGGCCTTCCTGTTCATGAAGCGGATGTCGGAGGTCACCAACGTGAGCCTGATGTCGGCCGAGGCCGACGAGGCCGAACCCCAGGACCCCAACGCCACCGCCCTCCGGCGCATCCCGGAGGGCGTGGACGTCTACGAGATCGACGGGCCGTTCTTCTTCGGGGCGGCGGAGTCGTTCAAGTCGGCGGTGGGCAACGTGGCCCGGCGGCCCAAGGTGCTCATCATCCGGATGCGGCGGGTGCCGGTGATTGACTCGACCGGCCTGGCGGCCCTGCGGGACGTGGTGCTGCGGAGCCGGCGGGAGGGGACGATGGTCATCCTGTCGGATGTCCACTCCCAGCCGGTGGTGGCGCTCACCAACTCCGAGTTCTTCGAGGAACTGGGGGAGAACAACCTGACGGGGAACCTGGACGAGGCCCTCAACCGGGCCCGGACCTTCCTCGGCCTGTCCACCGAGGAGCGGCCGGCGTTCGCGGCCCCCACCGTGGCGCGGGAGACCAGCCACGGGGAGCGCCGGAAGCGCCCGAGATTCTAGCACACCCTAAGAAAGTCTTCATCCCGCCTCGTACCCCGCTTCACAAGCCCAGCCCTAGTCTTCTGTCCGGTCGGCCGCCTGCTCGGTGGGCGGCCGCTGGTGTTCATGCGGCCCGCCCCCCGGCGACCGCCACACCGCCCGGGACCCGATCATCCACAGGCCGGTCGCGAGAATGAGCGCGGCGAAGACCCGGCGGCGCCAGAGGCTGGACAGGATCACCCGGCGCAGGCCCAGCGCCGCCGCGGTGAGCGCCGGCAGGGTACCGGCACCGAAGGCAAGCATCACCAGGGCGCCCGCCACCGGGTCGGCCTGGGCCATCGCGGCGCCGAGAGCGGCGTATACCAGCCCGCAGGGCAGCAGGCCGTTGACGGCGCCGAACAGGAGATGGGCTGCGGAGGACGAGGCGCCGGCGGCCCGGGCTCCTGCCTTGGCCATGCCGGGCGGCAGCACCCGCGGCTCGGGCACCAGGCCCGCGAGGGCCAGCGCGAACCACACCAGCAGCACCGTCGCCACCGCGGCGGAAAGCCAGGCGGGACCGGGCAGGAGGCGGCCGGCGGCGCCGGTCACCGCCCCGAGGGCGGTGTAGGTCGCCAGGCGGCCGGCGTGCCAGGCGGCCAGCCCGCCGCGGGCCCGGGTGCAGGACGCGGCGAAGGCGCCGCACATGCCGATGCAGTGGACGCTGCCAAGGAGGCCGGCCAGGACGGCGGCGGCGAGAACGGGAATCATCTCAGCGAGGGGGGAGGAAGCAACGCCGTGGAATATACCGGGGTGCGGAGTCCTGGGGAGACCCGCTACGACGACGCGATCGTGAAGCTGTTCCTCACGGCGACGGTCGCGTGGGCGGTGGTGGGTATGCTGGTGGGGGTCTGGATCGCCCTGGAGATCGCCTGGTGGCCGGCCAACCTGGGGCTGCCGTGGACGACGTTCGGCCGGCTGCGGCCGCTGCACACCAACGCCGTGATCTTCGCCTTCGGCGGCAACATCTGCTTCACCGGCATCTACTACTCGCTGCAGCGGCTGCTGAAGACCCGGATGTACAGCGACGCGCTCTCGCGGCTGCACTTCTGGGGCTGGCAGCTGATCATCGTCAGCGCGGCGATCACCCTGCCGCTGGGGATGACCCAGTCGAAGGAGTACGCCGAGCTGATCTGGCCCATTGACCTGCTCATCACGGCGGTGTGGGTCATCTTCGGGGTGAACTTCTTCGGCACGCTGGCCATCCGGCAGGTGAAGCACCTGTATGTGGCGATCTGGTTCTACTTGTCGTTCGTGATCACCATCGCGGTGCTGCACATCGTCAACAGCCTGGCGGTCCCGGCCACCCTCACCCGCTCCTACCCGGTGTTCGCCGGGCTGACCGACGGGCTGGTGCAGTGGTGGTACGGCCACAACGCGGTGGGCTTCTTCCTGACCACGCCGTTCCTCGGCCTGATGTACTACTTCCTCCCCCGGATCGCCGAGCGCCCGGTGTACAGCTACCGGCTGTCCATCATCCACTTCTGGGCGCTGGTGTTCCTCTACATCTGGGCGGGGCCCCATCACCTGCTCTACTCGGCCCTGCCCGAGTGGGCCCAGACGCTGGGGATGGTGTTCAGCATCATGCTGCTGGCCCCGTCCTGGGGCGGCATGATCAACGGGCTGCTGACCCTGCGGGGCGCGTGGGACCGGGTGCGCACCGACCCGGTCCTCAAGTTCCTGGTGGTGGCCATCAGCTTCTACGGGATGAGCACCTTCGAGGGTCCGATGATGTCCATCCGGGCGGTCAACAGCCTGTCCCACTACACCAACTGGACCATCGGCCACGTGCACTCCGGGGCGCTGGGGTGGGTGGGCATGATCTCCTTCGGGATCCTCTACTGGCTGGTCCCGAAGCTGTGGAACCGGCCGCTGGCCTATCCCCGCTGGCCCACGACCCACTTCTGGCTGGCCACCATCGGGATCGTGCTCTACACCGTCTCGATGTGGGCGGCGGGGCTCACCGAGGGCCTGATGTGGCGGGCGTTCGATGACGCCGGGCAGCTGCGCTACCCCAACTTCGTGGAAATCGTGAACCAGCTGCACCCGTTCTACTGGCTGCGCCTGATTGGCGGCACGATGTACCTGGTGGGCGCGGTAATGATGGCGTGGAACTTCATCAAGACCGTGCGCGGAACCGCCGTCGAGCGGACCGCGGCGCCGGTCCCGGCCGCGGGCTGAGGAGACGATCATGAGCGAGACCACCGAGCGCGGCTACACCGCCGCCCACCGCACCCTCGAGGGCAAGTCGGCCCTCTTCGCGGTCGTCACCACGATCGCCATCCTCATCGGGGGCATCGTGGAGATCGTCCCGATGTTCAGCACCTCGACCGGGCCGGAGCAGCTGGCGGGCGTCACCCCCTACTCGCCGCTCGAGGTGGCGGGGCGGGACATCTACATCGCCGAGGGGTGCTATACCTGCCACTCGCAGATGATCCGCCCGATGCGGGCCGAGGTGCTCCGCTACGGCGAGTGGACCCGGGCCGGCGAGTACGCCTACGACCACCCCTTCCTGCTGGGCTCCCGCCGGCTCGGGCCGGACCTCCAGCGGGTCGGCGGGAAGTACCCCGACGCCTGGCACTACGAGCACATGCGGGACCCGCGGAGCACGTCGCCCGGGAGCGTGATGCCGCCCTATCCGTGGCTGCTCCGCTACCGCTACGACGCGGGCGACATCCAGGCCTCGCTCCGGGCGCTCCGCAAGGTGGGCGTGCCCTACACGGAGGCGGAGATCGCCGACGCGCCGGCCGCGATGCAGCGCCAGGCCGGCGAGATCGTCGCCCGGCTCCAGCAGGCCGGCATCACCGCGGACCCCGACCTCCAGGTGATCGCCATGATCGCCTACCTGCAGCGGCTCGGGAAGGACGGCAAGGCCGCGCTGGCCGGTACGGCCGCCGGCAGCGCCGGCGGGGGCGCGCCATGAACCCGCTCCTCAGGGAAGCGGCCGGCAGCGTCCGCCTGGGCTGGGTGCTGGGCCTCATGACGGTGCTGTTCCTGGGCAGCTTCCTCCTCTGGGTCTGGTGGGCCTACCGGGGCAAGAACCGCGAGCGCTGGGAAGCGGACAGCCGCATCCCCTTCAACGATGGAGGCGAGCCGTGAGCAAGGCGCAGGTACGGGACCAGGTGCTGGGCCATGCCGACGAGGCGGACGGCATCGAGGAGTACGACAACCCCATGCCGAACTGGTGGCTGGGCCTGTTCTACTTCACGATCGTCTGGGCGGTCCTGTACACCGCCCACTACCACTTCATCGCCAAGCGGTCCCAGCCGGGCCACCTGGCCGCCGAGATGGCCGAGGCCGACCGCCGCTGGCCCCGGGAGGCGGCCGCGGCCCAGGCCGCCTCGCTGGTGATGTCGGAGGAAGCGGTGGAGGCGGGTGAGGCGATCTACGCGGCCAATTGCGTGGCCTGCCACGCCGCCGACCTGAGCGGCGGGATCGGGCCCAGCCTGCTGGATACGGTCTGGATCCACGGGGGCACCCCCGAGGCGGTCGTGGCCGTCATTACCAACGGCGTCCCCGAGAAGGGGATGCTCACCTGGGGACCGATCCTGGGCCCGGAGAAGGTGGCCCAGGTGGCGGCGTACGTCGTGCACAAGAATCGTGAGGCGATCGGCGGGCACGAGGCCGACTAGGCCGCGCGCTCCGCCCTCGCCCTGGCACTCCAGAAGGCGGCATCATGCTGGGATTTGCCTCGAAGCGACAGTGGATCTACCCCCAGGCGGTGAGCGGCCGCTGGCAGGACCTGCGCGCCTGGACCTTCGGGGCGCTGCACCTGATCCTGTTCCTGACCCCGTGGATCGTGGTCCGGGGCCACCCCGCGCTGCTCATTGACCTGCCGGCCCGGCGGCTGTTCGCCTTCGGCGCGATCTTCACGGCGTCGGACACGATCTTCCTCCTGTTCCTGCTGCTATTCCTCGCGTTCTCGCTGTTCTTCTTCACCTCGCTGTTCGGCCGGCTGTGGTGCGGCTTCGCCTGCCCCCAGACGGTGTTCCTCGACAGCCTGATCCGGCCGCTGGAGAAGTGGCTGGAGGGCGACTGGGTGGTGCGGCGCCGGCGGGACGAGGGGCCCTGGACCCGGGACCGGGTGTGGCGGAAGGCGGTGAAGTGGACGCTCTTTGCGGTGATCTCGGTGGTCATCGCCATGGGGTTCATGAGCTACTTCGTGCCGGCCCGGCTGCTCTGGGCCGGCCAGGCCAGCCCGACCGCCTACGCCATCGTGGGGATCTTCAGCGCCGTGTGGTACCTCGACCTGGCGTGGTTCCGGGAGCAGTTCTGCAACTACCTCTGCCCCTACGCCCGGTTCCAGAGCGCCCTGACCGACGGCGACACCCTGCTGGTCCAGTATGACACCACCCGGGGCGAGCCCCGGGGCGGCGCCGACGCCAAGACCACGGGCCGGTGCATCGAGTGCAGCAAGTGCGTCTTCGTCTGCCCCCAGGGGATCGACATCCGTAACGGGTTCCAGCTCGAGTGCATCGCCTGCGCCGCCTGCATTGACGCCTGCGACATGGTCATGCACAAGCTGGGGCATGAGGGGCTGATCGCCTTCGGCTCGGAGAACCAGCTCAAGGGATCCCGGGCGGTGCGACGTCTCCGTCCCCGCACCGTGGTGTATGGCGGCCTGCTGGCGGCGATCGCCACCACGGTGGCCGTGCTGATGGTGTCGCGGGTCCCGTTCGATGCCACGGTCCAGCGGGCCCCGGGCATGCTGTTCACGGTGGACCCCGATGGCTACGTGCGCAACACCTACCTGCTCCGGATCACCAACAAGGCGGCCGCCACCGGGCCCGCCCCGTTCCACGTCACCGTGGAGGGGGTGCCGAGCGCGGCAGTCTCGGTCCAGGATATCGCCCTGGCCACGACCGAGACCCGCACCGTCCCCCTGGTCATCCGGCTCCCGGTGCGGGAGGATCTCCCGCGCACCATTCCCATCGCCGTCCGGGTAGCCTCGGCCACCCAGGAGGTTCTCCTCCCCGCCACCTTCAAGACCGGAGGCCACCTGGATGTCCAGTAATCCCTCGGGCCGCCACTGGCCGTGGGGCATCGCGATCGGGCTGCTGATCGTGGTCCTCATCAACGTGCTGTTCGCCTACGTGGCCATCGCCGGAGCCGACCCCGTTGTTCCGTCCTACCGCACCGAAGCCCGGTAGCCCGGTCCCGGCGGCCCCCTCCACGGCCCGGTGCCCGCACTGCGGCACGGCGGTGGAGGGGGCGGTGGACGGCTTCTGCTGCACCGGCTGCGAGGTTGCCGCCGCGATCATCTGCGGCGCCGGCCTCGAGCGGTACTACACCGACCGCACCGCGCTCCCCCCGCGCCCGTCCCCAGCCGCCCAGGTGGACTGGGACGCCATCGAGGTGAGCACCGATCCCGCCGGGTTCCGCGAGGCCCGCCTGGCCGTCGGCGGGCTGCACTGCGCCTCCTGTGTGTGGGTCACCGAGCGGGTCCTGCAGCGCACCCCGGGAGTCGCGGCCGCGATGGTGAGCTATGCCACCGGCCGGGCCACCGTGCGGTGGAATCCCGAGCAGGTGGACCTCGGCTCGATCGTCCGGCGGATCGCGGCGCTGGGGTACCAGCCCCGCCCGCTGGGGAGCGAGCACCGGCCCGACCACGGCCTGCTGCTGCGCCTGGGGTACGCCGTCTTCGCCGCGATCTACCTGATGGGATTCTACGAGGGCCTGTACGCCGGCTGGTGGTATGGCGCCATGGACCCGCGCTACGCGGCCCTCTTCCGCTGGGCCAGCCTGGCCCTGGCCACGCCGGTTGCGCTGTGGTGCGCCGACCCGTTCTTCCGTGGAGCCTGGAGCGGGCTCCAGCAGCACGTGCTGCACATGGACCTGCCGGTGGCGCTCGGCGTCACCGTCCTTTACGTCCACGGCTTTCTGGCCACCCTGGCCGCCCGGGACGGGTACCTGGATTCCCTCGGGATGCTGGTGGCGCTGCTGCTGGCCGGCCGGGTGCTCGAGGCGCGGGGCCGCCGCCGGGCCTCCGAGGCGGCCAGTGCGCTGGCCGGGACCGTGCCACGAACGGCCCGGCGGGTGATCCGTGCGGCCGGTGCGCCGGGAAGTGAAGAGGGCGCCGACCGCGTGGTGACCGTGCCGGTCACCGAGCTGCGGCCCGGCGACTGGATAGATGTCGGCGCCGGGGAGGAGTTTGCCGCCGATGGCCGGGTGCGGGAGGGCTCGGCCCAGGTGCGGGTGGCCCTGGTGACAGGAGAGGCCGAGCCGCTGCTGGTCGGCCCGGGGGACCAGGTGGTGGCGGGCACCCTGCTGGTGGACGGCGCCCTGACGGTGGAGATCGATGCCGTGGGCCAGGACACCGTGGTGCACAAGATGGCGGCCTCCCTGCGCACCGCCCAGGACCGCGCCATGGCGCCGACCTCGGCGGACCGGATCGCCCCATGGTTCACCGCGGCGACCCTGCTCATCGCCCTCGCCACCGGGCTGGGCTGGTATCTGGCCGCCGGGCTCGACGCCGCAGTCACCACCACGGTAGCAGTGCTGGTGGTGGCCTGCCCCTGCGGGCTGGCCCTCGCCCGGCCGCTGGCCGCGGCGGCCGGGCTGGGGGCGGCGGCACGCCGGGGACTGCTGCTCCGCTCCTCCGACGCGCTCCTCGAGCTCGGGCACGTGAACCTGGCGGTCCTCGACAAGACCGGCACCCTGACCCGGGGCACCCTGACCATCCTCCACGCCGACGACGCCGTCCTCCGGGTCGCCGCGGCTTTGGAGCGCTACAGCGCCCATCCGGTGGCGTCCGCCATCATCGCGGAGGCGGCGGAACGGGGCATCCCCCTGCCGCAGGCCAGCGAGGTGGTGGAGACGGCCGGCCAGGGCATTCGCGGGGTGGTGGATGGCCAGGCCTGGGAACTGCGCGCCGCCGGCCCCGGGGAGGTGGTGCTGCTCGGCGAAGGGGCCCGGCAGGCCGGCCGGATCCGGCTGGGCGATTCGGCCCGGGAGGACACCGCCCGCAGCGTGGCCGCCCTGCACGGGCTCGGCGTGCGCACCGCCCTGCTCACCGGCGACCACCAGGGCCCGGCCTCGACCGTGGCCCGCGCCGCCGGCATCGAGGAGGTGGCCGCCCGGATGACGCCGGCGGCCAAGGCAAAGTGGGTGCGCGGTCGCCAGCATGCGGGCCACCGGGTGCTCTTCGCGGGCGACGGCCTCAACGACGGGCCGGCCCTCGCCGCCGCCGACGTCGGCGTGGCCATGGCTACCGGCTCGGCTAGCAGCGTGCTCGTGGCCGACGGCATCGTGTCCACCGGCTCGCTGGCCCCGCTCGCGGCGGGCGTGCGCGCCGCCCGGATCGTGGCGCGCCTCATCCACAACGGCCAGCGGGTCTCGGTGCTCTACAACGCGCTGGCCGTGGCGGCCGCCGTGGCCGGCCTGGTCAACCCGCTCGTGGCGGCGATCCTCATGCCGATCTCCAGCAGTGTCGTCATCTGGAACGCGGCCCGGGTCGAGCGCCTCATGCGCAGGGGGGACTGATGCAGGCCCTGCTCCTGCTCCTCCCGGTGACGATGGGGCTGGCCGGCCTGTTCGTCTGGCTGTTCCTGCGCGCCGCGCGCGACGGCCAGTTCGAGGACCTCGACGATCCCCCCGAGCGCATCCTGCACGACGAGGACTGACGGCCCGGTTCACCTCCCCTTGCGGCGGCCTTCATGAAGGGGACGCTATCATGAAGCTGGCGGTTATTCCGGAGGCGTTCATGTCCCGCCTGCTCAGCCTGCTGGCCCTGCTGGCTCCCCTCGCGCTCCAGGCGCAGACCCCCGTGGCCCGGCCGGCGCCGGTGACCGATTCCGCCATCGCCCGGGGCGAGCGGCTCTTTCACGGCAGCGCCAGTTGCTCCACCTGCCACGGCGTCGCCGGGGCCGGCACCGACAGCGCCCCGGCGCTTTCCCAGGGGGTCTGGATGCACGGGCCGGACACGTTCGAGGGCATCCTGACCCGGGTGCTGCACGGGGTCCCCAAGGCCTACTCCACCCGGGACGTGGCCATGCCGATGCGGGGCTGGACCACCATGAGCGACGAGCAGGCCCGCGACGTGGCCGCCTACGTCTGGCAGATCAGCCATGGCCCCCGGCCGCGCGGCCCCGCCGGGCCTTCGTGAGGGAAATTTCCGGGCCGGTTGCACCCCGCTTCAGCGCCTCCTTCCTATGTTGTGGCCGCCATCCGACCGCAGCTGCGACATTCCATCCAGGAGGGCATATGAAACTCACCAAGACCCCCGCCGGCATTCCGACCCTGGTCCGCGACATCGATGATGTCTTCGGTCGGCTTTTCAATGCGCCGGTGCCGTTTCCGGGCATGGCGTTCGAGCCGTTCAAGCGGACGGTCGAGGGTGCCTGGATCCCCGCGCTGGACCTGACCGAGACCGAGAAGGAATTCGTCATCCGGGCCGAGGTGCCCGGCGTCCCGCGCGAGAACCTCGATGTGCACCTGGAAGGGGAGATCCTCACCCTGACGGGCCATCGGGACAAGATGGTGCGCGAAGCCAACGAGAACCTGCTGTGGGAAGAACGGGAGACCGGCCGGTTCGTCCGGAACATCCGGCTGCCCAAGGCGGTGGAGGCCAGCAAGGTCGAGGCCCACTACACTGACGGCATCCTGACCGTCAGGCTGCCGAAGGTCGAGACCCAGCTCAAGAACAAGATCGTCATCAAGGCCTGAGGCCCGACCACACCGCTCACCGCCCCGGCCTGCCTCGGCCGGGGCGGTATTTTTTTCGGGGCGTGGCCGCGGTCCCGCGGCTTCACCCGGCCTTCATGCGATATGGTGTACATTACGTGGTACCACATCATCACATGGAGGAACAACATGACCAAGACACGCGAACGCATCAACCGCACGGCCAAGCAGCTGGCCCGCAGCGCCGGCAAGGCCGCGCTGGCCGCTGAGAAAAAGGTCGAGGCCCGGCTGCGGCAGCGGCGCAAGGAACGCCTTCTCAAGCGCGCCGGCAAGGTGACGGCCATCGTGGGAACGGCGGCCCTGGCGGCCACGGCGGCGGGCCTGGCCGGCCGGGCCATCGGAAGGCGGGTCAAGGCCCGCAGCTCGGCAGGCCTCGGGTTCGAGGTGGAGCTGCCGGTGGACATGGAACTCGCCGTGGCCCGGGTAACCGACGCCCTCAAGTCCGAAGGGTTCGGGATTCTCACCCGGATTGACGTCCAGGCCACCTTCCAGGAGAAGCTGGGGGAGGAAATCCGTCCCTACCTCATCCTGGGCGCCTGCAACCCGGCCCTCGCCCACCGGGCCCTCACGGCCAACGGGGAGGCGGGACTCCTGCTGCCATGCAATGTCACGGTGGAGGAAGTCGAGAATGGCACCCTGATCCGGATCGCGGACCCGGCCGCCATGCTTCAGGTGGGCACGCTCAAGCGGATCAAGGCGATCCGGGAAGTGGCCGAGGAGGCCGGTGAGCGGCTGCGCCGGGTGGAGGGTTTCCTGGCGGAAAGCGCCCGGCCGGTCCCCGCAAAGGCCTGATCCTCCGCGGCGCGCCCCGGCGCGAATCGCCCCGGCAAGTGACCATCACTTGCCGGGGCGATTTACGTGCCCGGTCCGCCACCTCGGCGCACTCAGGGACCGGTGACCACCGGGAGGTCGGGCCGGCTGCGACGGACCATGTTGCGGACATCCAGCCTGGTGGTCTGGGCGAAGTTGGGATCCCGAACGCATGCCGGGGTATGCGCGTCGGGCTCGAAGAGCAGCAGCCGGGCGTCCACCAGGTCGGTGAGCGACTGGCACAGCTCGGGCCCCGCGTTGGGCGCCGCGAACACCACCTGGGCCGCGCCCGCCGCACGCAGCGCCCGGAGGGCCGCGGCCACCAGCACCGCTTCACTGAGGCCGTCGTCCGCCAGCACCGCGGTCAAGCCGGCCACGTTGATCGGGGGCGCCCCGCCCCGCCAGGCCGCCGCCTCGTGGTCCACCTCCCGCCGGGCGCGCACGATGAGGCCCTCCACGTAGTCATCGGGCAACTCCAGCGCCGCGACCCGGTCGGGGAGGGTCAGCGCGGTCCCGGCGGCCACGGCCCCGAAGCAGGAGCGCGGGCGGCCCGGAACCTCGAGACGGGCCGCGGCGATGATGTCCAGTGGCGCCTCGTACAGCCGGGCTATCTCCGCCGCGACCCGCACCCCGCCCGGCGACAGCGCCAGCACGACCACATCGGCACCCTTGACGCTGGGCATCAAGCCCATCGCCAGCCGCCGGCCGGCCTCGATCCTGGTCAGGATGACCATGGGGCACCTCGCATTCCAGGGACAAGACAATTTCACACTTCGTGCATGAGCACACCATGAAGGGGCGGTGAGGCGCAATCGCGCGGCTCAGGGGCTGCGCCGCTCCCGCACCAGGTCGGCCACGGTGGTCTCCCGGAAGAACTCGGCCTGGCGCTCGGCGACCGCCTTCCAGCGCGAGTGGGCGGCGCAGGGAGCATGATCGCTGCACGAGGCCCGGCCCATGAGGCAGGCCCGCCGGCCGGTGACGTCGTCGAACGGCCCCACGATGTCGAGGAGGCTGATCCGGTCGGCGGGGCGCCCCAGCTGGAAGCCGCCCAGCTTGCCCCGCGCCGAGTCGAGGATGCCCAGCCGGGCCAGCTGATGCAGGGTCTTGGAGAGGTAGTTGGCCGGGATCCCGAGTTCGGCCGCCACCCGGCCGGCACCGATCGGCTGCCCCGCCGGCTGTCCGGCGATGGTCAGGACGGCCCGGAGGGCGTACTCGGCGGTCTGTGACAGCATCTCCTCTTGGCTCCCGGAAGATGAAGACGGCTTCACCGGCCAAATATCATATGTTCATGCGTAAATACGTAGGTTCCTGCCACTTCCGCAAGGGCGGCGTCCCTGCCGCTCCTCGCACCCCACCAGAAAGGACACCGGGTATGCGTGGTTCGTGGAACATCCTGCTCGTGGCGGCGGCGGTGGTCGTGCTGCCGGCCTGCGGGGGCAAGGGGGAGGCCCCGGCGCCGGCAGGGTCGGCCCAGCCGGCCTCGGGGGCCGCGGCCGGGTCCGGTCTCACGGCATTCCAGCTGGAGCACGGGATCGGCCCGATCACCGCCCCGGTCACCCTGGGGCCGCTGGACCGGGCGATGGCCGAGCAGGGCGAGCAGCTGTTCGAGACGAAATGCATGGCCTGCCACAAAATGGAAGACCGGTACGTGGGACCGGCGCTGGGCGCGGTGACCGAACGCCGGAGCCCGGCCTTCATCATGAACATGATGCTCGCCCCGGAGTCGATGTACACCCGGCACCCCGTGGTCCGGCAGCTCCTGGCCGACCACATGACCCAGATGCCGAATCAGGGCCTCACCCAGGAGCAGGCCCGCCAGGTGCTCGAATACCTGCGGACCAAGGCCCCCAGCCACGCCGGCAGCTGACCGGCCACAGGAGGAAGGAACCACATGCAGCGCCTGAACAGATGGTCCCGGCTGACGCTCGCGGGCGCGGCCTTCGTGGCCGCGGCCATCGTGACCGGATGCGGCAAGACGACGAGCCAGGCGGGCGGCACAGGTGACGCCGCCTCACGGGTATACGTCGCGCCCGGGCAGTACGACGAGTTCTACGCCTTCATGTCCGGCGGCTTCTCCGGGCAGCTGGCGGTGTACGGCCTGCCCTCCGGCCGGCTGTTCCGGGTAATCCCGGTCTTCGCCCAGGATGCGGAGAAGGGGTACGGCTACAGCCAGGACACCAGGGCCATGCTGGAGACCAGCTACGGTTTCATCCCCTGGGATGACGCCCACCATCCCTCCCTGTCCATGACCAACGGGGAGCATGACGGCCGCTGGATCTTCATCAATGGCAACAACACGCCGCGGATCGCGCGGATCGACCTCAGCCTCATGGAGACCGAGGAGATCATCGAGATCCCCAACGCGGCCGGCAACCACGCCTCGCCCTTCACCACCGAGAACACCGAGTACGTGGTGGGCGCCACCCGGTTCAGCGTGCCGACACCGCAGCGGGACGTTCCCATCAGCACGTACAAGGAGAACTTCGACGGCCTGATCTCCTTCGTGGCGGTGGACAAGGCGACGGGGAAGATGTCGCTGGCCTTCCAGATCCACATGCCCGGCTTCGACTATGACCTGGCCCGACCCGGGAAGGGGCCGTCCCATGGCTGGGCGTTCTTCACCTCGTACAACACCGAGCAGGCCAGCAGCCTCAAGGAGCGGAACGCGTCGCAGAACGACAAGGACTACATCGCGGCGGTGAACTGGAAGCGGGCCGAGGAGTGCGTCGCTGCGGGCAAGGCGAAGAGCATGCCGGCCAAGTACGTGCGGACCCATCGCGGCGAGAACGGGATTGCCGTGGCCGAGACCCTCTCCGGGTCGAAGGTGCTGGAGGTGGCCGACTGTCCCGGCATGGTGTACTACCTGCCCACGCCCAAGTCCCCCCACGGGGTGGACGTGAACCCGACCGGCGAGTTCATGGCGGCCGGCGGCAAGCTGGCCGCGATGATCCCGGTGCATTCCTTCGCCAGGATGAACGCGGCCATCGCCGCCAAGGACTTCATCGGTGAGGCCGGGGGCATTCCGATTCTCAAGTACGAATCCATCCTGTCCTGTGAGGTGAAGGACGCGGGCCTGGGCCCGCTGCACAACGAATTCGACGGGGAGGGGAATGCGTATACCTCGATGTTCCTGTCGTCCGAGATCGTGAAGTGGCGGGTCAGCGACTGCGCCATCCTCGACCGGACCCCCACGTTCTACTCCATCGGCCACCTCATGGTGCCCGGCGGGGACACCCGCAAGCCCTACGGGAAGTACGTGGTGGCCCTCAACAAGATCACCAAGGACCGCTACCTCCCCACGGGCCCGGAGCTGACCCAGTCGGCGCAGCTGATCGACATCACCGGCGACAAGCTCCAGCTGCTGCTCGACTTCCCGACCATCGGCGAGCCGCATTACGCCCAGGCGATCCTGGCCTCGAAGATCCAGGAGCAGCAGGTGCGCACCTTCCCGCTGGCGGCGAACAGCCACCCGCGCGCGGTCAAGGCGGAGAAGGACGTGAAGGTGGTGCGCGAGGGGCGCCAGGTGCACGTGTACATGACCATGATCCGCAGCCACTTCGCCCCGGACAACATCGAGGGCGTGCAGGTCGGGGACAGCGTGTACTTCCACCTGACCAACCTCGAGCAGGACTGGGACGTGCCCCATGGCTTCGCCATCACGGGCCAGCGTGACGCCGAGCTGCTGATCATGCCCGGCGCCACCCGGAGCAGCCTGTGGGTGCCCGATCGGGTCGGGGTGTTCCCCTTCTACTGCACCGACTTCTGCTCGGCGCTGCACCAGGAGATGCAGGGGTACATCCGGGTGTCGCCGCGGGGCTCGAACGTGGCATTGAGCTACAACGCGCCGGCCCAGTAGCCCGGCGCGGAGGAGGGTGCCGGGCACCAGCGGACAGGGCACCGCCCGCCGTGCCCGGCGCCACCCTCACCCCCGGCCGGGCCGGTTTGCCGGCTGGGGATTCACCGAATGCAGGGAGGGGATCCGACGTGATGCACCGTTCCAGCCGCCTGCTGCTCGCCCTCGCGGCCCTGTCGCTCGGGCTGATTTTCGTTCTCCCGCTGTGGCACATCTCGCTCGAGGCTCCGCAGTATCCCGAGGGGCTGGGCCTCTACATCTCGGTGAGCCGGATCGAGGGCGAGAAGCCGCAGGACCTGGCCAGCATCAACAACCTGAATCATTACATCGGCATGAAGCCGATCACCCCGGAGGACATTCCGGAGCTCCGGTTCATGCCGTGGCTGGTGGCGGGACTGATGGTAGCGGGCCTGGCCGTGGCCGGACGCGGCCGCCGGGCCGGCCTCTACGCCTGGGTCACCGTGTTCGCCCTCGGCGCGCTGGCCGGGCTCGCCGACTTCTACCGCTGGGGTTACGATTACGGGCATGATCTCGACCCCCACGCGATCCTCAAGATCCCGGGGATGAGCTACCAGCCGCCGCTCATCGGCAACAAGCAGATGCTCAACTTCACCTCCAGTTCCTGGCCGGCCGCGGGTGGCTGGGTCGCGGTGGCCGTGCTGGCGCTCGGCGTCATCCTGGCGATCCGTGAGTTCCGGCATGCCCGGCGGGCGGGCGGCCTCGCCCACGCCTGACGCGTGACGCTCCTCCGGACTGCCTGGCTGCTCCCCCTGGCGGCCGCGGCCCTGGCGGCCTGCGGCCGCCAGTCGCCTCGGGAGATCGCCTACGGGGCGGAACCGTGCGGGCACTGCCACATGATCATCGCCGACCCCCACTTCAGTGCCGAGGCGATCAGCCCCACCGGGAAGGTGGCCACCTTCGACGACGTGGGCTGCCTGGCGGCGTGGCTGGCCGAGGGACAGGAAGCCGCCGGCTGGGTGGTGAGCTTCGTGGACGGGGCCACCTGGCTGGCCGCCGGTGAGGCGGTCTACCTCCACAGCGAGGCGCTCCGTACGCCCATGGGGAGCGGGCTCGCCGCCCTCCGGCCCGGCCCGGAGGCCGACAGCGTCCGTGCGGCCCTGGGCGGGACGCTCCTCACCTGGGACGAGGTGCGGGCCCGTCCCCACACCCACCGCCCAGCCGGGGGCTGATGGTTGCTGCGCTGCTGGCCGCCCTGCTGCTTGGAACCCCGCTGCCCGGGCGTCCCGCCCTGGTGGTGCGTCCCGGTACCTCCCTGCCCACACTCACCGCCGCCCTGGCGGCCGCGGAACGGGGCGACACCATCTGGGTGGAGGCGGGCGACTACCGTGAACCCGAGATCACGATCACCCGGCCGGTCACCATCCTCGGCCGGGGCCGGCCGGTCCTGCACGGGGCGGACCATGGCATCTTCCTGGTCCGCGCCGACAGCGTGACCATCGCGGGCCTGGTGCTGCGCAGCGTGACCCCGTCCACGATCGAGGACCGGGCCGCCATCAAGGTGATGGACGGCCGGAACTGCCGGTTCGAGGGCAATACGCTCGAGGACACCTACTTCGGGATCTATCTCTCCGGCGTCCGCGGCTGCGTGCTGCGGCGGAACCGGATCGTGGCGGCCGGCACCCGGGAGGTGCTCGCCGGCAACGCCATTCACGCCTGGAGCTCCTCCCACCTGGTGATCGAGGACAACGAGCTGCACGGGCATCGCGACGGGATCTACTTCGAGTTTACCACCGACGCGGACGTCCGCCGCAACCGCAGCAGCCGGCACCTCCGCTACGGCATTCACTTCATGTTCTCGGAGCGCCTGGTGTACGAGGCCAACCGGCTGCTGGACAACGGCGCCGGGGTGGCCGTCATGTACAGCAAGCACGTCCGGATGCAGGGCAACCAGATCGAGCGCACCCGGGGGAGCGGGGCCTATGGCCTGCTCCTCAAGGACATCACCGACAGCCGGCTGGAGGGCAACCTGTTCCGCCAGAACACCGTGGCCCTCTTCGCCGAAGGCACCAGCCGGGTGACCTACACTGGCAACGAGTTCCTGGGCAACGGCTGGGGCGTGCAGGTCATGGCCAACGCGGTGGATAACACCTTCTCGGGCAACCGGTTCGAGGGCAACTCCTTCGATGTGTCCACCAACAGCGTCCACGCCGCCAGCGAGTTCCGGGAGAACTTCTGGGACCGCTATAGCGGCTACGACCTCGATCGTGACGGCTTCGGGGACGTGCCCTTCCCGCCGGTGCGGCTGTTCGCCGTGGTGGTGCAGCGCAACGCCCCGGCGCTGATCCTGCTCCGGAGTTTCTTCGTCTCGCTCCTGGACGCGGCGGAGCGGGTGGCGCCGGTGCTCACCCCGCAGACCATGGTGGACCGTCGCCCGCGCATGGCCTGGAGCCGGCCGTGAACGCGGCCCGCCCGGTCATCGAGGCCCGGCAGCTCCGCAAGCGCTTCGGCCGGCGGGAGGTGCTGCGGGGCGTGGACCTGCAGGTCGAGCCCGGCCGGATCACCGGCCTGGTGGGGCCGAACGCGGCCGGCAAGTCCACCCTGCTCAAGGCGGTTCTCGGCCTGGTCCGGCCCGATGGGGGCACGCTGGAGGTCCTCGGCCGACCGGTCAACGGTGGCGAAGGCTACCGGAAGGGCCTCGGGTACATGCCCCAGGCGCCGCACTTCCCCGACAACCTGACCGGGGCCGAGGTCCTGCGGATGCTGCGCGACCTGCGGGGCGCCGAGGCGCAGCCCGACGAGGTCCTGCTCCGGGCGTTCCAGCTCGAGGGCGAGTTCATGAAGCCGGTGCGGGTGCTCTCCGGCGGCACCCGGCAGAAACTCTCGGCGGCCATCGCCTTCCTGTTCAGTCCCGAGCTGCTGGTGCTGGACGAGCCCACGGCCAGCCTGGATCCGGTGGCCAGCGGCATCTTCAAGGAGCACCTGCTGGACCGGCGGGCCGCCGGCACGGCGGTCCTGCTGGCGTCGCACACGCTGAGCGAGCTGGAGGAGATCGCCGACGACATCGTCTTCCTGCTCGACGGCCGGGTGCACTTCCACGGCCCGGTGCCCCAGCTCATGGCCCTGACCGGCTTCGCCCGGCTGGAGCGGGCCATTGCCGCCCTCATGCAGCGGGAGGGCGCCCGGTGAGCCCGGCCCGGAAAATCCTCGGCTACCAGCTGCGTGACATTGTCCGCAACCGCTGGGTGCTGGCCTATACCGGCCTCCTGCTGGTGCTCACCGAGGCGCTGTACCGCCTGGGCGGCGACGGCGGCCGGGCGGTGCTGTCGCTGCTCAACGTGGTGCTGATCTTCGTCCCGCTGGTGTCGCTGACGTTCGGGACTCTCTACGTCTATGGCGCCCGCGAGTTCATCGAGCTGCTGCTGGCCCAGCCGGTAAGCCGACGGGCCATGTTCACCGGCCTGTGGGGCGGCCTGGCCCTGCCGCTGGCCGGTGCGCTGGTGGCGGGCCTGGGGCTGCCGTTCGCCCTGCACTTCGGGAGCGGGGACGTCCCGGTGCGGTCGCTGCTCATGCTGCTGGCTACGGGGGTGCTGCTCACGGCGGCGTTCACCGCCATCGCCTTCCTGATCGCGCTGAGCATCGAGGACCGGGCCCGGGGCTTCGGCGCGGCGCTGCTGACGTGGCTCGCGGCCGCGGTGCTGTATGACGGCCTGGTGCTGCTGGTGGTGGCGGTCTTCAGCGCCTACCCGCTGGAGACACCCCTCCTGGTGCTCACGGTGCTCAACCCGCTCGACCTTGGGCGGGTGCTGCTGCTGCTCGACCTCGACGTGGCAGCCCTGCTGGGCTACACCGGGGCGGTGTTCCAGCGCTTCCTGGGAACGGCGCTGGGGATCGCGGTAGCGGTCACGGCGCTGGCGGTATGGACGGCAGTGCCGCTCTGGCTGGGAGCGCGGCGGTTCGAGCGGAGGGATTTCTAGGAGGAGGGGCGCCCGCCCGGCCTACTCGATCGTCCGCCGCACGAAGCCCCGCATGCCGAGCCAGCCGAGAATGACGGTCTGCAGGGCGAGCACCGCCAGCGAGGCCAGCGGCGCCATGTGCGGCAGGTCGGGTGTCAGCGCGGCGCGGAGCCCCTCGCT